>JBARWR010000565.1:0-1946 GCA_049646915.1 Microbacterium sp. | reverse complement strand
GCCGCTCACCACTAGAGTGAGCGACATGGGTTCAGGGTCGAATTCGCTCACGCGTGGGCAGATCTCCCGGTATGCGATCGGGTCGCTCGGCACGGGTGGCTTCTCCACGTTGCCCGGGCTCGTGCTCGTCTACTACCTCACCGACTCGCTCGGCGTGACCGCGCTCGCAGCGGGCGCGATCGTGACGGCCGCGAAGGTGTGGGACGTGCTGATCGACCCGGTGATCGGCGGTCTCAGCGACCGCGCGCTCGCGCGCTCCGGCACACGCCGACGTGCGATGACGCTCGGCGCCATCGGGCTGCCGATCGCTTTCGTGCTCACCTTCGCGGTGCCGTCCGGATTTGCGCCGCTTCCCGCGGGGCTGTGGGTGCTGGTGGCGTTCATGCTCGCCGCGACCTGCTTCAGCCTGTTCCAGGTGCCCTACATCGCGCTGCCGGCCGAGCTCACCGACGACTACCGCGAGCGCACCCGCCTGCTCAGCTGGCGCGTCGTGGTGCTGACCATCGCGATCCTGCTCTTCGGCGCCGGCGGTCCCGAGCTGCGTGCGCTGTTCCCCGACGATCAGCTGCTCGGCTACCTGGTGATGGCCATCGTCGCGGCCGTCGTGCTCGGCGTCGCGATGCTGGTCTCGGCATCCGTCGCCCCGACACGACCGCTGCTGCCCGTGCGTCCCGGCGCCACCATCGGCGAGCACTACCGCGACGGCATCACCGTGCTGCGCGAAAGCCAGCCGTTCCGTGCACTGCTGGGCACCTTCATGCTGCAGGGACTGGCGACCGGCATGATGCTGGCCGCCGCACAGTACGTCGCGCGCTGGGTGCTGAACGACGAGACCGCCGTGACCCAGCTGTTCGTCGCGCTCATCGCCCCGGCCGTGCTGATGGCTCCGGTGTGGAAGCTCATCGCCGACCGCATCGGCAAGGAGCGCGCCTTCCGCCTGGCCAGCGCGATCTTCCTGCTGGCGACATTGGTGCTCTCGGCGATGGTGTGGATGCCGGGCTGGTGGATCCTCGCGCCGGTGGCCGTGGCGGGTGCCGCGTATGCCGGAATGCAGACGCTGCCGATGGCGATGCTGCCGGACGTGATCGCCTACGACCGCACCACCGCCGGCGGTGAGAACCGCTCCGGCATCTTCGGGGGCGTGTGGACTGCGGGCGAGACGACCGGCATGGCGCTCGGCGGCACGGTCCTCGCGGTCGTGCTGGCGGTCACCGGCTATCTGGAGACGACGGTGGGCGAGGTGGTCGTGCAACCGGCATCCGCTGTCTCCGGCATCGCCGTGTCGTTCAGCATCCTGCCCACCGTGCTGATGGTTCTGAGCATGATCGTCCTCGCCCGCTATCGCCTGCGCGAGCGCGACATCGTGGGCACGTCGGCATGACCGACACCGGCACGAGTGAGATCCTCGACCGGCTGCGGGAGCTGCGCGACGGCGATGCGCCGACCCACGGCGGCCGGGTGCTGTCGTACGTCTACGACTCCGGCAGGGAAGAGCTCGACGAGCTCGCGGATGCCGCAGCACGCCTCGCCCGCCCGTTGAACGGTCTGGACCCGACGGTGTTCCCGTCGGTGGCGGCGATGGAGCGCGACCTGATGGGATTCGCCAGACGGATGCTGCACGGCAGCCGCTCGGTGGTCGGAACGATCACCAGTGGAGGGACCGAGAGTTGCCTGCTCGCTGTGAAGACCGCTCGCGACCTGTGGCGTCAGGCGCATCCCGAGGGCGGACGGCCACGACTGCTGACCGCGACCAGCGTGCACGCCGCCTTTCAGAAGGCCGCGGGCCTGTTCGATCTGGATTGGGACGCGGTGCCGTGCGGTGCGGACGGATCGGTGCGTGCCGACGACCTCATCGCGCGGATGGACGACGACGTCGCGCTTGTCGTGGTGTCGGCACCCGCGTACCCCAGCGGTGCGCTCGATCCGATCGCGCCGGTGGCCGCGGC
>JBARWR010000564.1:0-6316 GCA_049646915.1 Microbacterium sp. | reverse complement strand
TCGGGGAGCCGCGCGATGGCCTGTCCGGTGACGACGTCGACCCAGCCGTCGATCGTGGCGATCAGGTTCTCCAGTCGGGTCAGTGCTTCGCGCTGGGCATCCGTCTGAGTCGGCAGCAGCGCGCCGCCCTCGATGGCCGCGCGCAGCTCTTCGGGGTCGCTCGGGTCGAGGCGCGATGCCAGGTCCTCGAGCGCGTCGATGTCCACGGTCACGCCGCGGGCGAAGTCGGTGATCTGGGAGAGCACGTGCAGGTGAAGCCATTTCGCGTGCCGGTACAGTCGCGCGTAAGCGAGCTCGCGCACCGCCAGGTACAGCGTGATCTGGTCTTCGGGGATCTCGAGCCCCTCGCCGAAGGCGGCGATGTTCTGCGGGATGACCGCGGCCGTTCCTGCGGGCAGCACGGGGATGCCCACGTCGCCGCCGGAGACCACTTCGAGGGAGAGCTGGCCGAGAACCTGGCCGAACTGGGCGGCGAAGAGCGAGCCGCCCAGACCACGCATCAGCTCGCCGGCGCCCTGCACCATGCCCTGCATCTCCTCCGGCACCTGACCCTCCAGCGCACCGGTCAGGGCGTCGGCGATGGACGTGGAGACCGGCGAGGCGATCTCCTTCCACACCGGCAGGGTCTTCTGCACCCAGTCACCGCGGGTCATCGCCTGCGGCGCAGACGCCAGCTCCGAGATGGTCGTGGCCTCGCTCAGCCACAGGTTCGCCAGCCCGAAGGCATCCACCAGGGAGGTCTGCGAACCGGCGGTGATGCCGAGACCGTCGCGGTTCGCGATGTGCAGTGCCTGACGCTCGGCGTTCTGCCACGGATCCTGGGCGAACATGCCCTGCATCTGCGCCATCAGACCCGACATCCGGCTGGGGTCGAACGACCCGCCGTCCAGGTTCGAGAGCGCGTCGCGCAGCGCCTCGGGGTCGATCTGACCACCGGACATCATGCGTCGCAGCATCTCCTCGAAATCGGAAGGATCCTGTTCGTCGTCTGCCATGCGAATCGCCCTCTCAGCATGCCCGTAGCGTGTGCGCTCTACGCTAGTCACACGATCCTGTGCCCGTGCCCTGCTGGTCCCGGATCCTTGTACGCCGCTCGCGAACGCCCCCGGAGGACACGTGTCATCACGCCGCATCAACGGCACGGTCGCAGGGGTGATCGCGCTCAGCGTCTCACTGGTCGCGCTGGTCGCGCTGACGTTCGTTCCGACGCAGTACGTGATCCAGCGCCCCGGACCGGTGTTCGACACACTCGGCACGGCGCGTGGGACGGATGGCGCCGAGGTGCCGCTGATCGAGGTGCTGGATGCGAAGACCTATCCCACCGGCGGGAACCTCGACCTCACGACCGTGCAGGTGGTCGGAAACCGCGACCGCACACCTACCTGGTTCGAGCTCGCTCTGGCCTGGTTCGACCCGACGCGCGCGGTCGTCCCCATCGACACGGTCTTCCCGGAGGGCGTCACCAGCGAGGAGCGCGACGAGCGCAACGCCGCTCTCATGGTCGACTCCCAGCACGAGGCGACGGCAGCCGCACTCACCGAGCTCGGCTACGACGTCGGCGCGCAGGTCGAGGTCGTCAGCGTCATCGACGGTGCGCCGGCCGAGGGCCATCTGAAGGATGGCGACCGAATCCTCGCGATCGACGGCGTGAAGGTCGACTCCGCGACGCTGCTGCGCGACAGCATCCAGAAGGCGAAGGGCGCCGAAGTCGAGCTGAGCGTCCTGCGAGGGAGCGAGCACAGGACGGTATCGATCACGCCGGAGGAGACCACGGACTCCGCTGGCGAGTCAGTCTGGCTGATCGGCATCTCCCTGACCACGGACTACGACTTCCCGATCGATGTGAGACTTCAACTGGACAACGTCGGCGGCCCCAGCGCCGGCATGATGTTCGCCCTCGGGATCATCGACACCCTCACCCCCGGCGAGCTCAACGGCGGCAAGAAGATCGCCGGCACGGGCACCATCGACGCAGCCGGCACGGTCGGTCCGATCGGCGGCATCCGCCAGAAGCTGTACGGTGCGCGGGATGCCGGCGCGACGGTCTTCCTCGCCCCGGCGAGCAACTGCGACGAGGTCGTGGGCCACGTGCCGGACGGACTGGACGTGTTCCGCACCGCGACGCTGGAGGACTCGCTGCACATCCTGGACGTCATCTCCGAGAACGGCGACACCTCGAAGCTGCCCGTCTGCACGGCATCCGCGAAGTGAGCGCCGTCCCGTGGACGGGCGTCCACGGGATCCGCGCAGAGCGGAACCCGGGGCGGGGACATAGGTGGCCTGCATAGTATGGGACGGTGACCACCACCTCAGCCCGTCCGCCGGCCACACCCAGCGCCTCCCGTCGTATCCTCGCCGTCTCGGTCGGGATCATCGCCGCCCTGATCGCCGCGTTCTTCATCTTCGCGTCGCTCTTCACCGAATACCTCTGGTTCGATCAGCTCGACTTCACCACCGTGCTGACCACCCAGTGGATCGCAACGGTGTCGATGTTCGCGATCGGCTTTCTGGGTATGGCGCTGCCGATCTTCCTGTGCATCCAGCTCGCCTACCGGCTCAGGCCGGTGTACGTGCGGCTGAGCTCGCAGCTCGACCGATACCAGGAGGTCATCGAGCCGCTGCGCCGCCTGGCCATGTGGGGGATGCCGGTGTTCTTCGGCCTCTTCGCGGGCTTCGCCGCCGCCGGCAACTGGAAGACCGTCCTGCTGTGGGCCAATGGCGTCACCACGGGAACCCTCGACCCGGAGTTCGGCGTCGACACCGGTTTCTACCTGTTCGCCATGCCGTTCTACTCGATGCTGCTGGCTTTCGTCTCGGCCGTTCTGCTGCTGAGTCTGCTGATCACCGCGCTGGTGTCGTACCTGTACGGCTCTGTCCGCATCGGCCAGCGCGAGCTGCGCATCTCCAAGCCCGCGCGCATCCAGCTGGCGATCCTCGCCGGCCTCTACATCGCCGTGCAGGCGGTGAGCCTGTGGCTGGACCGCTACCTCACCCTCGTGCAGCCGGAGGGCCGCATCACGGGTGCCGGCTACACCGGCGTCAACGCGACCATCCCGGGCCTTGCGATCCTCTCGATCCTCGCTGCCGTCGTGGCCGTGCTGTTCCTCGTCACCGCCGTGATCGGCCGCTGGCGTTTCCCGCTCGCGGCGACCGCGCTGCTGATCGTCGCCTCGCTCGTGGTCGGGATCGGCTACCCCTGGGTGGTCACCACCTTCCAGGTGAAGCCGAACGAGAACTCCTACCAGGCGCAGTTCTACGACCGCAACATCACCGCCACCAAGGAGGCGTTCGGCGTCGCCGACATGGAGGTCACGCCGTTCAAGGCGACGACCGACACCGAGGCCGGCCAGCTCCGCGCGGATGCGGCGACCACAGCATCCGTGCGCATCATGGACCCCGCGGTCATCGGACCGACGGTGCGACAGCTGCAGCAGTACCGCTCGTACTACCAGTTCGCCGACGAGCTGGACGTGGACCGTTACCAGATCGACGGCGAGTCGCAGGACACCGTGGTCTCGGTGCGCGACCTCGACATGGCCAAGCTCGGCGGCGGTGACAGCTGGAACAACCGCACCGCGGTGTACACGCACGGCTACGGCCTGGTCGCCATGGCCGGCAACGAGCGCACCTCCGACGGCGAGCCGGTCTTCCTGGAGCAAGGCATCCCCACCGCGGGCTTCCTGACCAGCAGCGAGAAATTCCAGCCCCGGGTCTACTTCGGCGAATCCTCGCCGGAGTACTCGATCGTCGGCGCTCCCAAGGGCAGCACGCCGGTCGAGATCGACTACCCGCGCGGTCAGGACAGCGAGAGCAGCGACACCAAGACGACGTTCGAGGGCAACGGCGGACCGCGCATCGGCAACACCTTCACGAAGCTGCTGTACGCGCTGAAGTTCCAGTCCGAGCAGATCCTGTTCTCGAACCTGGTCAACTCCGAATCGCAGATCCTCTACGACCGCAAGCCGCTCGACCGCGTGCAGAAGGTGGCGCCGTACCTGACGCTGGATCACGACCCGTACCCCAGTGTCGTGGACGGACGGATCGTGTGGATCGTCGACGGCTTCACCACCAGTGCGAGCTACCCGTACTCCAAGACGGTGAGCATGCGCGATGCGATCGCCGACGCGAACACCCCGGCTTCGGCTGTGGCGTTCGACAACATCAACTACATCCGCAACTCGGTCAAGGCCACCGTGGATGCCTACGACGGTTCCGTGAACCTGTACGCCTGGGATGAGGAGGACCCGATCCTGAAGGCGTGGCAGAAGATCTATCCGTCGACGATCAAGCCGATCAGCGACATGTCCGGCGATCTGATGAGCCACGTGCGCTACCCGACCGACCTGTTCAAGGTGCAGCGTGCGATGCTCGGGGTCTACCACATCGACGATGCGGGCTCCTTCGCGCAGGAGGACAACCGCTGGCAGACGCCGGCTGATCCTCGCGTGAAGACCGAGCTGCAGCCGCCGTACTACCTGTCGATGAAGATGCCGGGTCAGGACGAGCCGCGCTTCTCGATGTTCTCGACCTTCATCCCCGCGGATGCCCAGGGCGAGAGCCGTGAAGTGCTGATGGGCTATCTGGCGGTCGACTCGGATGCCGGGTCGGAGAAGGGCGTGAAATCGCCCGACTACGGCAAGCTGCGGATGCTGGAGATCGACACCGCCTCGACGGTGCCCGGTCCGGGTCAGGTGCAGAACACGTTCGACTCGGATGCCACGGTCGCCGAGAAGCTCAACGTGCTGACGATCGGTAAGTCCGAGGTGAGGTACGGCAACCTCCTGACCCTGCCGGTCGGTGGCGGTCTGCTGTACGTGCAGCCCGTGTTCGTGCAGTCCTCCGAGGGCACCAAGCTCCCGAACCTGCGCAAGATCCTCGTCGCCTTCGGTGATCGGGTGGCGTTCGAGGACACTCTCACCGAGGCGCTGGACACGCTGTTCGGCGGCGACGCCGGTGCAGTCGGCGGCGACGAGGGCGTGACTCCGCCCGATGAGGGCGAGGGTTCGACCCCGCCGGACGAGGGCAGCACCCCGCCGGACGAGGGTGGTACGACCGCGCCTCCGTCGGGTGCAGTCGCACAGGCGCTGTCGGACGCCAAGGACGCTCTCACAGCGCGTGAGGCCGCACTGAAGTCCGGCGACCTGTCGGAGTTCGCGGCGCAGGACAAGAAGCTGACCGCCGCGATCGAGAAGCTGCTCGCCCTGGAGGATCAGGCCGCGGAGTAGCGGGTCGCGCCCGCTCGGAGGTCGGCACAACGTCGGAGAGATCCACCAAGATCTCTCCGACGTTGTGCGCTTCTCCGAAGATGCGCCCGCGACACGCCCGCGTGCGTCGAGTGGCGCCCTCGATTCGTCCTCCCTCAGGAGCCGTGTTAGGCTTTAAACGTGCCGCGGGGTGGAGCAGTTCGGTAGCTCGCCGGGCTCATAACCCGGAGGTCGCAGGTTCAAATCCTGTCCCCGCAACAAATGAAAGGCCCTCTGACTCGGAGAAATCCAGGTCAGGGGGCCTTTCGCTTTGAGCATCCGGCTACGACGGGCACGCATCGCACCATCGTGATCACGTCGTCGGAAGCCTGTAGCACCTCGGTCGTGTGCACCTGAGGCGCTTCTGCCGTGATGTCGGTGGCCAACCTCGGCCATGGCCTCCTCCGCCACGATCAGGTTGATCTGATCGGCGGGTAGGGACCCCGCGGATGGGACCTCGATGCGGTCGCCGGCGTCGTCGCGGAGGAAGCCCGCAGCCATAACCCACAGACGCGAACGGGCGCCCCCGGAGGGGCGCCCGTTCGGCTTTCTAGAGGAGGGTCACTTGCCCTCTGCGGCGTCCAGTTCGAGCAGCTTCTGCACGGCTGCGGTCAGACGCTCATCGGCCTCGGCGAACTTGGCGAGGTCACCCGACTTCAGTGCAGTCTCGCGGTCGATCAGAGCAGCCTGCGCTGCGGACAGTGCGTCTGCCTGGGCATCCGTCGTCGGCGGTGTCGGCTCGGCCGGCACCTCACCGGTGTCGGGAACGACCGCATCCGGATCGGGTTCGACGCTGTCGTCACCACCGGTCGCACCGGAATCACCGCCGAAGAGCGTGTCGAGCGCCTCGGTGAGGGTGTTCTCGAAGGCGACACGATCACCGAAGGCGACGAGCACCTTCTGCAGTCGCGGCAGCTGCGTTCCTTCAGAGGACTGCACATACACGGGCTGCACATAGAGCAGACCGCCACCGACGGGCAGCGTCAGCAGGTTGCCGTAGATCACCTCGGACTCACCCTGCTGGAGCAGGTTGAGCTGCGGGACGACCGAGGTATCCGAGTTGTAGGTGTTCT
>JBARWR010000563.1:0-10830 GCA_049646915.1 Microbacterium sp. | reverse complement strand
CGCCGACAAGGACGCCGTCGACCGCGAAGAGGCGACCGCCGTCCTGCGCGCCGCCCGCGGCGGGCACCTCGACGTGGTGCGCGCTCTGATCGCCGAGGGCGTCGACATCGACGCCCAGGACCAGACCTGCTTCAACCCGTTCATCCACGGCTGCATCTTCGACGACCTGGAGCTCGTGAAGACCATGGTCGAGGCCGGCACCGATCTCACACGCCTCACGCGCATGGGCGGCAACGGTCTGACGCCCGCCGCTGAGAAGGGCCACCTGGAGATCGTGCGCTACCTGCTCGAGAACACGCGCATCAACGTCAACCACACGAACAACCTCGGTTGGACCGCGCTGATCGAGACGATCATCCTCGGCGACGGCGGCCCGGTGCGCCAGCAGACCGTCGAGCTCCTGCTCGCGCACGGCGCCAAACCCGGCATGACCGACGAGTGGGGTGTGCCTCCGGTCGAGCTCGCACGACAGCACGGCTTCGAAGAGATCGTCGCCATCCTCGAGCGCCACCAGGCCTGAGACTCCTCCCCGAAAGGACATCCGATGACCAGACACATCGAAATCCGCAAGAACACCTACGTCGACTCCGTCTCGCTCATGTCCATGAGCACGAAGGCGAACGCCGTCGAGGGCGTGACCCAGGCGCTGCTCGGCATGGCGACTCCGATGAACAAGGAGGTGCTCCTGAACGTCGGCGTCTCCGACCCCGCCGTCGATGAGGCGAAGCCCAGCGACCTGATGATCGTCATCGACGCCACCGACGACACGATCGAGGCGGCCGTCGAGGCCGTCGACGACATCCTCGCACGCAAGGACAAGGGCGCGGGCTCAGCGTTCGAGGTGCGCTACCGCACCCTCGACGGCGCATTCAGCGAGGTCGCCGACACGAATCTCGTGCTCATCTCGGTCAACGGCGCTTTCGCCGCCCGAGAGGCACGCAAGGCTCTCAACGCCGGCAAGCACGTCATGATCTTCTCCGACAACGTGTCGGTCGAGGACGAGCTCGCGCTGAAGACGCTCGCCCATGAGAAGGGCCTGCTCGTGATGGGCCCCGACTGCGGCACCGCGATCATCAACGGTGTCGGGCTCGCGTTCGCGAACGCCGTGCGCCGCGGCAGCATCGGCATCGTCGGCGCCTCGGGCACCGGCAGCCAGGAGCTGGCGGTGCGCATCCACGACTTCGGCGGCGGCGTCTCGCAGCTGCTCGGCACCGGTGGTCGCGACCTGTCCGCCGAGATCGGCGGCATCTCGATGATCGACGGCATCCGCGCCCTCGACGCCGACCCCGAGACCGAGGTCATCGTCGTCGTGTCGAAGCCCCCGGCGGACGAGGTCGCCGACAAGGTGCTGGCGGTAGCCGGTGCCGCGTCGAAGCCGGTCATCGTCAACTTCCTCGGCTCGAAGCGCACCGAGTCCGGCCATGCCGACGTCACCATGGCCTCCGGCACCAAGCCGGCGGCCCTCGCCGCCGTGCTGGCCACAGGCGTCGACGAGTCGACGCTCGATCTGCACGCCCTGAACATCCCCCTGATCGAGGAGGTGCGCGCCAAGCTCGCACCCGAGCAGAAGTACATCCGCGGGCTGTTCTGCGGCGGCACGCTGTGCGACGAGTCGATGTTCGCGGCGCTGGACAAGTACGAGAACGTGTACTCCAACATCCAGAAGGACCCGAAGTACACGATGGGCGCGACCGATCCCTCCCGCGAGCACACGTTCCTCGACATGGGCGACGACGACTTCACCAACGGTCGCCCGCACCCCATGATCGACCCGACCATGCGTCTGCAGCGTCTGGCGCAGGAGGCAGAGGATCCCGAGGTCGGCGTCATCGCGATGGACTTCATCGTGGGCTACGGCTCGCATGAGGACCCCGTCGGGGTGACCATCCCGGCCATCACCGCAGCCAAGGAGAAGGCCGCCGCGCGCGGTCAGCACCTGGAGATCCTCGGCTACGTGCTCGGCACGGACATCGACACCCCGGCCGTCGCGGATCAGATCGCGATGCTCGAAGCCGCCGGCGTGACGATCTCCTCCTCCTCCACCAACCTCGGGCTGCTGGCCCGTGAATTCGTCGCGAAGGGTGACAACTGATGAGCGTCAACGACCTGTTCCGAAGCAGCCTGAAGCCGGTGAATCTGGGCCTGGACATGTTCGCCGATGATCTGAAGGCGCAGGGCGTCGACCCTGTGCTGATGGACTGGACCCCGCCCGGCGGCGGCGACCCCGAGGTCATCGCCGCACTGAGCCGTCTGGAAGACCCCGCCACGGCCTCGAAGATCGACGCGGCCAACCAGGTGGCGCTCGAGCGCATCCTCTCGTCGCAGCCGTTCCTCGAGAGCTTCGGCCAGGCGATCGACGTCGTCCCGGGAATGACGGCGAAGACGATCCTGCACGCAGGCCCGCCGATCGAGTTCGCCCGGATGTCCGGCCCGATGAAGGGCGCCGTCACCGGCGCTCTGGTGTTCGAGGGCCTGGCGAAGGATGTCGACGAGGCGTTCGAGCTCGCGGCATCCGGTGAGATCACCTTCTCGCCCTGCCACGAGCACCAGTCCGTCGGATCGATGGCCGGCGTGACCAGCGCCAGCATGTGGATGCACCAGGTCACCAACCGCACACACGGCAACACCGCGTACACGAACCTCTCCGAGCAGCTCTCGAAGATCCTGCGCTTCGGCGCGAACGACCAGTCGGTCATCGACCGACTGAACTGGATGCGCGACGTGTTCGGTCCGGTGCTCGCGGGTGCCATGGCCTTGAACACCGACGGCCTCGATCTGCGGCTCATGCTGTCGCAGGCCCTGCACATGGGCGACGAGGCGCACAACCGCAACGTCGCCGGCACCACCCTGCTCATCCAGGCGCTCGCCCCCTACATCCTCGAGACCGACTTCACCACCAAGGAGAAGCGCGAGGTGTTCGACTTCGTCGCCTCCTCCGACTACTTCTCGGGTCCGACCTGGATGGTCGCGGCGAAGGCGTCGATGGATGCGGCGAACGGCATCGAGAACTCCACGATCGTCACGACGATGGCGCGCAACGGCGTCGACTTCGGCATCCGCGTCTCGGGCACCGGCGACCAGTGGTTCACGGGGCCAGCCCAGCAGGTGATCGGACCCATGTTCGCCGGGTACACCCCCGAGGACTCGGGCCTGGACATGGGCGACTCGGCGATCACCGAGACGTTCGGCATCGGCGGCTTCGCGATGGCTGCAGCCCCCGCGATCGTCGCGCTCGTCGGCGGCACGGTGGATGAGGCGATGAACTACTCCCGCACGATGAACGCGATCACGACCGGCAACAACCCGAACATCACGATCCCGGCGCTCGATTTCATGGGCGTGCCCAGCGGCATCGACGTGCGCAAGGTCATGGAGACCGGCATCCTGCCGATCATCAACACCGCCATCGCGCACAAGGATCCCGGTATCGGAATGATCGGTGCGGGCATCACGCACCCGCCGGTCGAGGCCTTCCAGCAGGCGCTGCGCGCCCTCGCCGACGGGATCGCGGCATGAGCGCCGTGACGAAGACGGCGGCCCCCGCGGAACTGCACTGGTGGAAGCGCGGTGACATCGCGGCGTTCTTCGCACTGTTCACCAACAACCTCACCAACCTGATCACCTTCACCGCGCTGCTGACCATGGCGGGGCTGCCCGCCTCGATCGTGGTCGGGCGCATCGCCCCCGCGTTCGGCCTGGCGATTCTGATCACCTCGTCGATGTACGTCTGGTTCGCCAGACGTCTGGCCGCGAAGGAGGGTCGCGGCGATGTCGTGGCACTCCCCTCCGGCCCGAGCGCACCGTCGATCTTCACCGTCACGTTCCTCGTGATCCTGCCGGTGTACTCATCCACGCAGAATGCGGAGCTGGCCGTCGGCATCGGCCTGGTCTGGGGCTTCCTGGAGGGACTGATCCTGTTCGTCGGGTCGTTCTTCGGCGACCTGCTGCGCCGCGCCGTGCCGCGATCGGTGCTGCTGGCCTGTCTTGCGGGCCTCGGTCTGCTGCTGCTCGCGATGAACCCGATGCTGCAGGCCTTCCAGTTCCCCGTGGTCGCCTTCGTCGTGCTGGTGATCGTGTTCATGAACTGGTTCGGACGCGCGCCGTTCCTGGGCAAGGTGCCCACCGGTCTGCTGCTGCTGATCGTGGGAACCGCCTCCGCATGGGCGTTCGGGCTGCAAAGCCCGGAGGCCGTGCAGACGGCGCTGGCGAACGCCGGGTTCCACCCGCCGCAGGTGGCGATCGGCGGCTTCGTCGAGGGTCTTGCGCACGCCGGCCCGTACCTCGCATCCGCTGTGCCGCTGGCGCTCGCGAACTACGTCTTCGACCTCGAGAACATCGAGGCCGCCGAGGCCGCGGGCGATCACTACAAGGCGCGCCCGGTGATGCTGGTCAACGGCGGGGCGACCATGATCGGCGCCCTGCTCGGCAACCCTTACCCGGTCACCGTGTACATCGGCCACACCGCATACAAGGAGATGGGTGCGGGCATCGGCTACACCCTCGTCAACGGCATCACGATGTTCGCCGTCGGGCTGTTCGGACTGAGCGCCCTGCTGCTGTCGATCGTGCCGATGGCGGCGATCGCACCGATCCTGATCTACATCGGTGTCGTCACCGCCAACCAGGTGGTGCGAGAGACCCCGAAGGTCGAGATCCCGGTCATCTTCATCGCCTTGTTCCCCTGGATCGCCAACTGGGCGAACAGTCTGGTGAACAACGTGCTGAAGTCCGTCGGCACGAACGCGGGCGAGGTGGGCGCCGATGCGCTGAACGCCGCCGGCACCTACTACACGGGCATCGCGAACCTCGGCAACGGCGCACCCCTGTCATCGCTGCTGTGGGGCATGATCGCGATCTTCGCGATCCGCAACAAGCCCATCAACGGCGTGATCGTCAGCATCCTCGCTGCGATCGTCGCATTCTTCGGCATCATCCACGCCCCGGTCCCCACTGTGGGCGGGGAGACGCCGACGATGTTCCTGGTCGCCTACCTGATGGTGGCCGCGCTGTTCCTGGCGAAGTGGATCCAGGATCGGGTGACGAAGCAGACCGTGACCTTCGCCGCTCATGAGGAACTCACGATGTCGGCCATGCGATGAGCACCGGCAGCTGATCGGCCACAGTCGCGCCTGGGGAGACGCACCGCTTCCCAGGCGCGACGCCTACCCTCCAACTCGGTGCTGAGAGAAAGCGGATGCCATGTCCGAGTCCACTGTCAGAGATCTGATCGATCCCGGCGAAGATGCCGTCGACAGGTACCGCGCCCGCGGATACGCCGACGACGTTCTGCCGATCCGCCCGAAGGATCGCACCTGGAAGGTCCCCCAGTTCGTCACCGTCTGGATGGGCCCGATCCACAACATCCTGTCGTACTTCACGGTGATGACCTTCTTCGCGCTGGGCCTGAACGCCTGGCAGGTCGTCGGGGCGATCATGACCGCGGCGGTCATCGTGTCGATCGGCTACATCCTCAACGGTCAGGCTGCCGCCAAGTACGGCGTGCCGTTCGCCATGCAGCTGCGAGAGGCCTTCGGACACAAGGGGGCGCTGGTGCCCACCTGGATCCGGGGGATCATCGCCGGTTTCGTGTTCTTCGGCATCACGAGCGTGTCGTCGGCGCAGGCCTTCGATGTCGTGTTCGAGACGATCTTCCCCGGCTTCCTGACCATCGGCGACGGCGCCGACATCCTGGGGCTGCCCATACCGACGGCGATCTCCTACCTGGTCACCTGGGTGCTCACCGTCGGCCTGTTCCTGGGTGGCCAGGCCTTCCTCGGCCGGTTCAGCACCTGGGCGAACCCGGCGGTGTTCGTCCTCGTGGTCATCGCCGTCGTGCTCGCCGTGATCAACGCCGGCGGCGTCGGCGATGTCATGTCGGTGCGGGCGGTCGACTCCGCCGTGACCCCGCTGGTGTTCATCACCTGCGTGTCGATGCTGGTGTCCAACTGGGCGGGTCCCATCGTCAACACCGGCGACTACACCCGAAACGCGAAGACGATGAAGGATCCGGCGATCGGCTTCCCGGTCGGCGTGATCGGCTCGTACATCCTGTTCGCGCTCGTGACGGTGTCGTTCGTGGCCTCGCTGCAGGTCGCGACCGGCGGCGACTTCGACATCAACCGTCCCGGCGTGTTCGTCGAGGCGATCAACTCGATCGGCAACCCCTTCGTCGTCGTGCTGCTCATCATCGCCATGAACGTGGGCGCCGTGGCGTTCGTGGTGTTCGGCAACATGCTTCCCGCCGGACTCCAGCTCACGGCTCAGCTGCCGAAGCTGTTCACTGTCAAGCGCGGGGCGATCCTGGCCGCTGTCATCGGCACGCTGATCCTACCGTGGCAGTTCGTCGAGAACACCGATGCGCTGTTCCTGTTCTACTCGTTCATCGGGTCGATGTTCGGGCCGATCGTGGGGATCATGCTCGCCTCGTACTTCGTCGAGCGGGGGCGCACGCTGGATCTCGCCGGGATCTATGCCGACTACCGCGGCGGCGAGCAGGGGTCGCTCCCGGCCTACAACTGGCGGGCGCTGGGCGTGCTGTTCCTCAGCTTCGTCGTCACGATGGCGGGACGCGTCCCCGGCATCAGCTCCGTCGAGTTCCTGGCACAGGTCAACAATCTGGCCTTCTTCTCGGGGCTGATCATCGGCTTCGTCGGCTACACCCTCACCATTCTGGCCAACCGCCGTCGCGCCTGACGGCTCTCACAACGCAGTGAAAAGGAGAACACCATGACCCACACGATCCCGAGTTCCGACATTCTGGACTCGTACTTCACCCCCGCCGTGGAGGCCACCCTCGCCGGAATGCGCGCCGGCGACGGCGGGCCGTTCGGCGCGACTCTCGTCGACAGCGACGGCAAGATCGTCGTCGCCGTCGGCAACACCGTCGTGCGGGAAATGGATCCGTCCGGCCATGCCGAGATGGTTGCCGTGCGCGAGGCGTGCAAGATGCTCAACACGCTCGACCTGTCGGCGTACACCATGTACGCGACATGCGAACCGTGCCCGATGTGCGTCGGCGTGATGATGCTGGCCGGCATCAAGACCTGCTATTACGCATCCACGCACGACGATGCGGCTGCGAACGACTTCAGCGTCGAGCACATCATCGACTACCTCGACGGCAGTGACAGGTCTGCGCTCGACATGGTGCACCTCGACGAGGGCCGCGAGGACTGCGCGAGCATCTGGACGGAGTACCAAGCACTGAAGGCCTGAGTACGCCAGAACATGAAGAAGGCCGGTCCCGTCGGGGCCGGCCTTCTTCATGTTCTGGTGCTTACTTCTTCTTGCGGTTCTGCGCGCGGCGCTGCTCGCGGTTGCCGGCGGCCGGCTGTTCGGCATCCGTCTTCTGGCCGAACGCACCACGTGCGACGGGCTCGGCCGTCTGCTCGGCGCTCGCGGCGGCCTTGCGCAGTCGCGCCGTGGCCGCCTGCTGAACCTGACCGCGCTCGTTGCGCACCTCGATGTCGCCGGAATCGTTCGGCGCAGAGTACTCGAGCTTCTGCTCGGGCTGCGAATCGACGAGGCCCTTGGCCTCGACCTCGGCCTGGTCGGTGCCGGCGCGACGCACCTCGACCTCGAGGTTGTAGAGGTAGCCGACCGACTCCTCCTTGATCTGGCCCATCATCGTCTGGAACATGCCGTAGCCCTCGCGCTGATACTCGATCAGCGGGTCGCGCTGGGCCATGGCGCGCAGGCCGATGCCGTCCTTCAGGTAGTCCATCTCGTAGAGGTGATCACGCCAGCGGCGGTCGAGCACCTGCAGCACGACGCGGCGCTCGAGCTCACGGGTGGCCGCCTCGCCGAGCGACTCCTCGCGCTTCTCGTACGCGATCAGGGCGTCGGAGAGCAGCTCCCGCTTGAGTCCCTCGGCGCTAATGCCGCCCTTGCGTCCGCCGGCCTCCGCGACGACCTCGTCGATGGTCACATCCATCGGGTACAGGGTCTTCAGCTCGGTCCACAGTGCGTCGAAGTCCCAGCTCTCGGTGTGCCCCTCGGCGGTGTGGTCGTCGACCACGCCGCTGATGGCGTCCTCGATGAAGTGGTGCACGCGGTCGGCGATGTCATCGCCGTGCAGGATCTGCCGGCGGTCGGCGTAGATCGCCTCGCGCTGACGGTTGAGGACATCGTCGTACTTCAGCACGTTCTTGCGCATCTCCGCGTTGCGCGCCTCGACCTGCGACTGGGCGCTGCGAATGGCTCGGCTGACCAGCCCGGACTCGATCGGCACGTCGTCGGGGAAGTTCGTGCGCGCCAGGATCGCCTCGGCCGCGCCCGATTGGAACAGCCGCATGAGGTCGTCGGTGAGGCTCAGGTAGAAGCGGCTCTCGCCGGGGTCTCCCTGACGGCCCGAGCGTCCGCGCAGCTGATTGTCGATGCGGCGCGACTCGTGGCGCTCGGTGCCGAGCACGTACAGGCCGCCGGCCTCGGTGACCTTGACGCTGTCCTCGGCCACCTTCTTCTTCATGGCCTCGTAGGTCTCATCCCACGCGGCCTCGTACTCGTCCGGCGTCTCTTCCGGATCCAGGCCCTTGGCCTTCAGCTCCTGCACGGCGAGGAACTCGGCGTTGCCGCCGAGCATGATGTCGGTTCCGCGGCCGGCCATGTTGGTGGCGACGGTGACCGCGCCGAGCTTTCCGGCGAGCGCGACGATCTCGGCCTCACGCGCGTGGTTCTTGGCGTTGAGCACCTCGTGCTTGACGCCCTTCTTCGCGAGCAGGCGCGACAGATACTCGCTCTTCTCGACACTGACGGTACCGACCAGCACGGGCTGTCCGGCGGCGTGGCGCTCGGCGATGTCCTCGACGACCTGGGCGAACTTGGCCTGCTCGTTCTTGTAGACCAGATCGGGCTGGTCCTTGCGGATCATCGGCTTGTTCGTCGGAATCGGCACGACACCCAGCTCGTACGTCGACATGAACTCGGCAGCCTCGGTCTCGGCGGTACCGGTCATTCCGGCGAGCTTGTCGTAGAGGCGGAAGTAGTTCTGCAGGGTCACCGTGGCGAGGGTCTGGTTCTCGGCCTTGACCGGCACGCCCTCCTTGGCCTCGATGGCCTGGTGGATGCCCTCGTTGTAGCGACGGCCGACCAGGATGCGGCCGGTGTGCTCGTCGACGATCATGACCTCGTCGTTCATCACGACGTAGTCGGTGTCCTTCTTGAACAGCGAGATCGCCTTGATCGAGTTGTTCAGGAACGAGATGAGCGGGGTGTTGGCCGACTCGTAGAGGTTCTCGATGCCGAGGTGATCTTCCACCTTCTCGATGCCGGGCTCGAGCACGCCGACGGTGCGCTTCTTCTCGTCGACCTCGTAGTCCACGCCCGCTTCGAGAGTGCGGGCGATCTTCGCGAACTCGGTGAACCAGCGGTTGGCTTCGCCCGAGGACGGGCCGGAGATGATCAGCGGGGTGCGGGCCTCGTCGATGAGGATCGAGTCGACCTCGTCGACGATCGCATAGAAGTGCTCGCGCTGAACCAGGTCCTCTTTGCGCCACGCCATGTTGTCGCGCAGATAGTCGAAGCCGAACTCGTTGTTCGTGCCGTAGGTGATGTCCGCGGCGTACTGCGCGCGACGCACCTCGGGGTTCTGGCCCGACACGATCGTGCCCGTCGTCATGCCCAGGGCGCGGTGCACGCGACCCATCAGCTCGGACTGGTAGCTGGCGAGGAAGTCGTTGACCGTGATGATGTGCACGCCCTTGCCGGCGATCGCGTTCAGGTACGACGGGAACGCGGCCACGAGGGTCTTGCCCTCACCGGTCTTCATCTCGGCGATGTTGCCGTGGTGCAGGGCCGCGCCGCCCATGATCTGCACGTCGTAGGCGCGCATGCCGAGGGTGCGGCGGGCGGCTTCGCGGACGGCGGCGAAGGCTTCGGGCATCAGCTGGTCGAGCGTCTCGCCCTTCTCGTAGCGTGCACGCAGCTCTGCGGTCTCACCGCGGAGCTCCTCGTCGGTGAGCTTCTCGAAGTCGTCCTCCAGCGCATTGACGGCCTTGACGACCTGCCTGAGCCGGCGAAGGATGCGACCTTCTCCGGCACGCAGCAGCTTCTCGAGAGGATTGGCCACGGATTACTCCCTTGGATCTCGGGTTCCGACGGGGGTGACCGCCGGAGATACCGTGTCATGTTACCGGCCTGTGACATGCGCGCGCTGTACGCGGGCAGCGCGCGGTCACGCTGAGCGCGAACGGACACGCGGATGCCGAATGCTGGCGCAGCCTTTCCCGGTATGCATATACTCGGAAACGCAATACCGGGAAATTCGACAGGAGATCGCATGTCCGTCCGCCAGAGTCTGCTCGCCATCCTCGACCAGGGTCCCTGCTACGGGTATCAGCTCCGGGCCGAGTTCGATCGCCGCACGGGTTCCACGTGGCCGCTGAACGTCGGCCAGATCTACAACACCCTGGAGCGCCTCGAGCGCGACGGCCTGGTCGAGAAGGGCGAGGTCAACGAGCAGGGCCATGTCTACTACGAGATCACGGATGCCGGGCGGGCGGAGGTGCGGGTGTGGCTGGACTCCCCCGTGGCGCGCAGTGCCGGCACCCGCGACGAGTTGGCGATCAAGCTGTCGGTCGCCGCGACCCTGCCGGGCGTGGACGTCACCGCCGTCATCCACAATCAGCGCCGTGCCTCCCTCGCCCAGCTTCAGGAGCTGAACCGTGCCAAGTACGCGGGTGCGGATCCCGATGGACCCGAGGAACTGGCCTGGAGCCTGGTCATCGACTCCATGATCTTCGCCGCCGAGGCCGAAGTGCGCTGGCTGGACCACACCGAGCAGCGGCTGAGCATGCATCCCCGGCGGGCGCTGGAGCTCGAGCTGTCCACGGC
>JBARWR010000562.1:0-2929 GCA_049646915.1 Microbacterium sp. | reverse complement strand
GCCGTACGCAGTGCCGCACGAGGGTCGGGGGTCACATCGACGACGCGATGCAGCGTGACGGATGCCATGGCGGCGGCGTCCATCACGCGGGCGAGGCCTTCCCGGTCGAGAGCGCCGGTCGCATCCTGGCATCCGACCACCACGCCATGCGCGCCGGCGGTGAGCACCCGACGGATGTCGCGCACCATGACGTCGATCTCGTCAGCGTCGTAGTGGAAACCACCGGCCCGCGGCCGGACGAGAACATGCACCTCGGTGCTGCTTCCCTCCGCGTCCTCCAGCACGCTCTCCAGCGTTCCGCGCGACGGGGTGAGCCCACCGAGGCTGAGCGCCTGTGCGAGCTCGACCCGTGCCGCACCGAGTTCGCGCGCGATGCGCATGCCTGCGACGTTCTGGATGGCGAGCTCGAACTCCGGCGACATGAGAATGATTTTCTCACTCCGCCGCCGGTGTCCGCTCAATATGAACATAATTCTTGCGGAGCCGGTCACCGAGAATTTAGTTAGACTAACTAAGTAATGACCGAAGAACTCTCCGCCACCGCATCCGAACTCCGATTCGCCCTCTTCCGGCTCACCCGACTGCTGCGCCGCGTGCGCGCCGTCGACGCGATGAGCGATGCGCACTTGGCCGCTCTCGGTGCACTGCGCGCCAAAGGCCGACGCACCATCTCGGGTCTTGCGGAGCACGAGCGGGTGACCGCCCCCACCATGAGCGCCACCGTCAACGGCCTCGCCGAGCTGGGTCTGGTCGTGCGGGTTCCCGACGACGACGACCGGCGGCGCGTGTACGTCGAGATCACCGACGAGGGCGAGAAAGTCGTCGCCGCGACCATCCGCCGCCGCGACGAAGTGCTGGCGGCCATGATCACCGACGTCGACCTCGACCCGCACGAGCTGGCAGTGCTGCGCGAGGCGGCCGGCGTGCTGCGAAAGGTGGCCGGCGCATGAGCGCGATGTTCCGATCGTTTCGCACCTTCAACTACCGCACCTGGTTCTTCGGCGCGGTCATCTCCAACATCGGCGGCTGGATGCAGGCCACCGCTCAGGACTGGGTGGTGCTCACCGAGCTGACGAACAACGACGCCGCGGCGATGGGCGCCACCATGGCGCTGCAGTTCGGACCACCCCTGGTGCTGGTCAGCGTCACCGGCTGGGTGGCCGACCGGTTCGATCGTCGCAAGATTCTGCTGACCACGCAGTCCACCCTCATGCTGCTGGCCCTCGGCGTGGCGGCGCTGCTGCTCACCGGCGTCATGACTCTGCCGCTGATGTTCTGCTTCGCGGCGGCCTTCGGCGTGACGAACGCCTTCGATGCTCCCGCCCGGCAGGCGTTCGTGTCCGACATGGTCAGCCGTGAGGACACTTCCAACGCCGTCGCCCTGAACTCGGCGTCCTTCAACATGGCGCGCCTGATCGGCCCGGCCGTGGGCGGACTGGCCATCGTCGCACTCGGCTCCGGCTGGGTGTTCGTCGCCAACGCCGTCACGTTCCTGGCGATGCTGATCGCGCTGCTCCTGATCCGCAGGAATGAGCTGATCCCACGCATCAAGAGCGGCAAGAACAGCGCAGGGCTCGCCGCCGGGTTCCACTACGTGCTCACCCGGCCCGACCTGCTGGTCGTGTTCATCATGGTGTTCCTGATCGGTGCCTTCGGCATGAACTTCCCGATCTTCGCCTCGACCATGGCTCTGGAGTTCGACCAGGGCGCGGACGGGTACGGTCTGCTCAGCTCGGTCCTCGCCATCGGCTCGCTCGCCGGGGCTCTGCTCGCGGCGCGGCGCGACCGCGCCCGCGTGCGGGTGATCGTGATCTCGGCGGCAGGATTCGGCGTGGCGTCCCTCATCTCCGCGCTGATGCCCTCGTACTGGTCGTACGCCGCCGTTCTGGTCTTCGTGGGCTTCTCGACCGTGACGATGCTGACGACCGCCAACGGATACGTGCAGACGACGACGGATTCCGCACTGCGCGGACGCGTGCTCGCCCTGTACATGGCGGTGGTGATGGGCTCCACCCCGATCGGTGCGCCGATCGCGGGATGGGTGGCCGACGCGTTCGGACCCCGCGCCGCCATCTCCGTCGGCGGTGTCGCGGGCGTGCTCGCCGGTGCCATCGGAATCGGATGGATGCTGTGGTCGGGCCGTCTGCACCGTCACGAGCGCACTCGGTTCCTGCTCACCCTGGACGAGACCCGTCCGCTGTCGGTGATCCGCGCCATGGACCCGGTCTCGTTCGACGACCGCACGACATCCACGATGCCGATCCGGGCGCCGCGTCCGCACAAGGACGACCCCCGGCACTGACTTGTCAAGGCACTGGGGCAGCGCACGCATGCCCCGTACGTTCGAGGCATGAACGCTCGAGAGCCGCAGGATGCCGGTCAGCATCCGCACACACCCGGTCAGGATCCGCAGGGAAGCGGCAAGCCGCGCGATCGCGACGCCGTGCCGAGCGACCCGCAGGATTCCCGGGGACGCGCCCCGGTGGACCCCGAGTCGCAGCGCGCGCCACGCCATGGCGATGGCCTGGAACACGCGGGCGATGCGCCTTTCGGCGGCGATCAGAGCACCGAGGACCGACTCCAGGCCGACACCGCGGTCGAGGAGGACGCACTGAAGTCGCTCGACCCCGACGACACACCTGCCTGAGTCTCGGGCGCTTCTTCACGTGCGTGCGGTGTGCGTCCGGTTTCGTCGCCCGGTGCATCCGCACCCTGAGGGGCGTGTCCGCACTCGACTCGCCCCTCAGCACACCGCGGCTCCGGTCGACCGAACGCCTGGGCGTCGACCGAGAGTCACCGGCCGATGGCTGCGACGGCTGAGGATGCTCGTAGCCTGGCATCATGATCGTTTCCGCCCGTCATGGCCGAGCGGTCGTCGCGACGCGGTTGGCTGCTGCGTCCGCCGGCGTCGCCGCGGCCCTGCTCGGCG
>JBARWR010000561.1:0-5756 GCA_049646915.1 Microbacterium sp. | reverse complement strand
CCCGGAAGCCCTCCGGGATCCGGCGCGGGGAGGCTGCCGCAGGCTGGCTCTTCACGGCTCCCGTGATCTTGATCCTGGGTGTCTTCCTGCTCATCCCGGTACTCATGGCCATTTGGGTGAGCGTCTCCGACTGGCAGGGACGCGGGAGCCCCCTCTCTGAGGACGTCGGCTTCGTCGGCCTCCAGAACTACGCGGACGTCACCACCGGTGGGGGACTCGCCGAGCGCAACTTCGGTCTCGCGATCCGCAACAACGCCTGGTATGTCCTGCTCGTCGTGCCGCTGCAGACGATCCTGTCGCTCTTTCTCGCCATCCTCGTGAACCGTGCGATCCTGCGGGGCCGCGGATTCTTCCGCACGGCGTTCTACTTTCCGTCGGTGACCAGCTCGGTCGCCATTACGATCCTCTGGCTGTTCCTCTTCTCCACCACGGGCGTCGTCAACTCCTTCCTCGGCTGGTTCGGCATCAGCGGACCCAACTGGTTTAACGACCCTAGTCAGATCTTCCACAATGCGCTGGCCACCGTCGGCATCACCGGGGCACCCGAAGCCCTCACCGCTGGTGGACCGCTCGGGGTTTCCTGGTACGAATGGCTCGGTGGGCCATCGGTGGCCATGTTCGCCTTCATGCTCATGGCGATCTTCACCACCAGCGGAACCTTCATGCTGCTCTTCATCGCTGCCCTGCAAAACATCGGAGCCGACCTCGGTGAAGCCGGCCTGATGGACGGTGCGAGTGGGTGGCAGCGCTTCCGGCACATCACCCTTCCCCAGCTGCGCCCCACACTGTTCACCGTGCTGACACTCGGTCTTATCGGCTGCTGGCAAGTCTTCGAGCAGATCTACACCGGAACGCAAGGCGGTCCGGCCAAAACGACCTTGACGCCCGCGTATCTGTCCTACCAATCGGCTTTCGTCGGTCAGGAGTGGGGACAGGGATCCGCGATCGCTTTCATCCTGTTCCTCATCATCATCGCCTTCACCGTGCTGCAGCGGTGGGTGCTTCGAGACAAACCGGTCTCGAAACGCCGCGCCCGCCAGTACGAGATCAAGGGGACGACACGATGACCGCAATGGCGCCGTCACAGGCTAAAGACCCTCAGGTGGGCTCCGCCTCTCCCAGGAGGCGACGGTGGCGGCCCCGCCGCCTCGCGGCCAGCCAGGTGGCGCTCTACGCGATACTGGTCCTCCTGGCCGTGGTCTACATCTTCCCGTTCCTCGTGCAGCTGGCAACCTCCGTCAAGACGGATGCAGAAGCAGCAAGCAGCGCCCTCTCCCTCGTCCCCCAGACATTCACGTTCGCCGCCTACGAAGCTCTCTTCGGGAGGAGCGACTACCCGCTGTGGTTCGCGAACTCCGCGATCGTGACCGTGTGCGTCACGATCGGCCGAGTCTTCTTCGCCTCGCTTGCCGGATACGCGTTAGCGCGACTGACCTTCCGAGGCCGCGGGGTGATCTTCGCCCTTGTCGTCGGCGTCATGGCCGTCCCAGCCGTCGTGCTGCTGATCCCAAAATTCCTCGTCCTCAACCAGATCGGCCTATACGACTCCTACGCCGGCATGGTTCTGCCCTTGCTCGTGGACGCGGCGGGAGTCTTCATCATGAAGAACTTCTTCGAATCGATCCCTGTGTCGGTCGAGGAGCAGGCGCGCATTGATGGGGCCGGAACCTTCCGGGTGTTCTGGTCGATCGTTCTTCCAATGGCGCGGCCCGCGCTCATCACGATCATCATCCTGTCGTTCCAGGGATCGTGGAACGAGCTGAGCCATTTCATCGTCTCGACACAGTCACCCGAGCTGACCACGCTGACGAAGGGCGTGGCGAGTCTCGCCTCCGGGCAGTTGAGCCAGGGTACGCAGTACCCGCTGAAGCTTGCGGCGGCGGCGATCATGACCATCCCCGTAGCGGTCCTCTTCTTCATCTTCCAGAAACGAATCATGAACAACACTGAAGGAGCTGTCAAAGGATGACCAACGCGGCGGAGGCCACCCCCGAAACTCCCCGGCAGCCCTTGCTGCACGATTCCATCATCGTGCTCAGAGCGCCGACGCAGGCATGGTCCGCCCGTACGGGCGACATCGGCGGCACCATGATCGACGGCATTTATCACGGCGATGTGCGGTTCCTGCGTGGAGCCACGCTCACGTACGAGGGCCACGATCCCGAGTGGATCTCGACATCGTTTGACGGGCCCTCCAGGGTCGTGTTCGGCGGGTTGCTCCGGGCGATTGACGACCGGTCTCCCGACCCGCAAGTACGTATTCTCCGCGATCGCACCGTCGGCGATGGTGTTATACATGAGACGATCTCGGTGGTCTCCGGCCTCGCTGTCCCTCTGCGAACGACGGTGACCCTGACGCTCACTCCGGAGTTCGCTTCTCTCACCGACGTCAAGGCAGGAGCCCCGCAGTCCGGCTTCATCGCCATGACCGTCGGCGCGAACCCGACGTCTGTGCGTGCAACGTCGGACGACATGACTCTTGTGGCTACTGCGCCTGGCGCGCATATCGAGGCCTCCGGCGACAACGTAACGCTCACATGGGCAGTGGATCTTGGACCGCGGGAGCGAACGGACCTCACCTTGCAGTTGTCGATGCATGACCCTGGGCTCGTCGTGCGAGGGGTGAGCAGCGACACGGGATGGGCGTCTCCCGTCGACGGTACCGATCAGCGACTGGAACGTTGGGTTCAGCGTGCCCTCGGCGATCTCGACGCTCTGCGGCTCGCGCTCCCTGACCACCCTGAGGATCAGTTCTTTGCGGCCGGCGCACCCTGGTTCTTCACCCTGTTCGGTCGCGACTCCTTGTGGGCGGCGCGAATGATGCTGCCCGTCGACTGGCGTATCGCCGCCTCAACACTGCGAGTGCTCGCACGGCTCCAAGGGCGAAGCATCGAACCCGACACCGCCGAGCAGCCCGGGAAGATCCTTCACGAGATGCGCGGGGCACCCATCGACATGCCCGCTGAAGGCATCCTCCTTCCGCCTCTCTACTACGGCACGGTCGACGCCACCCCGCTGTGGGTCTGCCTCCTCGCCGACGCCTGGACGGCGGGCATGCCTGACGACGAGGTGCGGTCGCTGCTCCCCACTCTTCGTGCAGCGCTCGACTGGTTGCTGCACCACGGCGACAGCGACGGCGACGGCTTCATCGACTACATCGACACCACCGGGCACGGGTTAGCTAATCAAGGCTGGAAAGACTCCGGTGACTCCATCCAATGGCGCGACGGCACCCTCGCTCAAGGCCCCATCGCGCTCTGCGAAGTACAGGGGTACGCGCACGAAGCCGCCCTCGCCGGAGCTGACATCCTCGACCGTTTCGGCGAGCCTGGAGCACCGGAACTCCGGAACTGGGCTGCAGCCTTGAAGGCAAGATTCGCGGACACATACTGGGTGAACACGCCCGAAGGTCGCTACCCGGGCATCGCCCTCGATGCCCACAAGCGTCCCGTTGATGCCCTCTCGAGCAACATCGGTCACCTTCTCGGGACTGGCATCCTTGACCCCGATGAGGAGGCACAGATCGCTGACCTCCTGACAGGACCGACAATGCTGTCCGGGTTCGGTGTGCGGACCATGTCCACGGAGGCAACCGGATTCTGGCCGCTCAGCTACCACGGCGGCAGCGTCTGGACCCACGACTCCGCCATCATCGCTCACGGGATGGCGCGAGCCGGCCTGCACACGGAAGCCAACCTGGTCATACAAGGGCTCCTCGCAGCCGCAGAAGGATTTGAATACCGAATGCCGGAACTGCACTCGGGAGACAGCTCGACCATCACAAGCGCGCCGGCGCCCTATCCGGCTGCCTGCCGCCCGCAAGCATGGGCAGCGGCAGCGGCCATCACGGCCATGCAGATATCGATGCGAGCGCCGAATCCCGAACCGCTCGCCCGGTGCGACAGTTGATCACGTGAAAGCAAAAGCTTTTTGCGACATCAGGCGGATGGTGCTTGCTTGACCGCTGATCCCCGGCCGGTATTGGAAACGCCTAGGACAAAGCCTCGACCCCGACGACTTCACCGACGCACAGGCCATCGCCGCGATCGAACGCATCATCCGCGGCAGCTTCCGGCTCCTTGAACGGCTACTTCCCGAGATCGAACAGCTCGCAGTGGCAGCAGAGTTCGAGGGGTTGCTCGGTCGCCTGTCTTCAGGAATGCCGCTGCCTTGGGCCGCATCTATCTGAGCTCGGAAGCGGCCGGTTCGGACGGTGAAAATTGTCAAGCGCGGCCGAGATCATCGGAGCGGTCGAGCGCAGTTGCGATTCGGTCGACGTCCTTGAGCGTGAGCCCCACGAACTTATTGGGCCTCACGACGAACGAAGGCACCTCTGTCATTCCAATCAGCCGTCGTGCGGCACCGTCTGGCGCACGATCGTCCGCCCAGGCGACGGCTGCGGGCTTCACCTTTCGCATGTATGAGATCAGGCTTTGCAACCGCCAGCCCTGTTTCGGCCAGTTCTGCCAGGGCACGTAGGGGCCCGATAGCTTGCCGCGGAGAGGTTCGTGGACGAGCCAAGCGACTTGATCGTGAGGCCACGTTGTCAGCCACGCAACGTCAACATCAGAACCCTCGACGAGCGTGTCGAGTGCATCGACGACGTCATCATCAACGCTCATCCACGAACGCCATCCCGGCTCGTCTTGATACAGACGCGCTCCTCGTCTCGGTAGATCCGAGAAATGGTCCCGTCGACGTCGACGTCGACGTCGAGTACGAGAAGCCTGCGTAGGGGTTGCTTGAGCTGACGGTGGCACTCTGTCGGCTCCTTCGGGTCATCGTGCGCCTGTCAGGACGCTTCAGAGCGGAGCGTCCCAGGTCGTGATCGTGAGCTCGACGCGCTCCTCCTCGAATGTGTTCACTGTAATGCGGGCATAGTTCCCGGACTGCAGGCGGATGCAGACGCGCCCATCCAGGCGATGAGGCTCGATCGTGTTCGTGGGGGCGTAGCCGGTGGCGATGGCGCATGTCTCATAGGCAGCCTCTCCTTCGGGAAGCTGCAGCACATCGACACCCCAGAGTGAAGTTAGGACCCCATCCCCGAACTGCAAAGTGTCCTTCTGAATCCGATCGGCGCCGTTCCCGAAATTCGGGAGTGTCGAGTTCAGATCTATCGAATCCCCACCAGCGGCCAAAGTCACGGTGCCGATATTGCGCGCGTCGGGCACCTGCTCGGGCGGGATGCTCGGCGGGAGCGCCGCGATGAGTTCGATGTTCTCGGCGCGGAGGTCCTCGATGATCACCTCGCGGTCAGCGAGCAGCGCCTCGGCGGATGCCACATCTTGATGGAGCCCGTTGATGGTGGCGTTGAGGTGTGCAACGTCTGCGTTCAGGTTGGTTACCCAGATGCCGAGCCCGATGCTCACAAGCGGCGCTACGACGGCGAGAGAGTTCGCAATCACGCCGAGCACGCTGGAGTGCCGACCCAGTCGGAGATTGCCGCGCTCGATACGCAGCGGATTGAATGAAGTGTTCGTCATGGGTCGCATATTGGGGCGTGCCACCGACATCGTTGTTAGGCCGTTCGGTCGACCGGTATTTCTGTTGAAGCGCTCGGGGCGCCGTCGTCGACCGCCGAGTCGATGTGGCGCAGCTAGAGCCGTCTGCCGGAACGAAGCGGTAGCCCGGTGAGTATTAGCGTTTCTGAGCGCCACCGGTATTGCGGGTGAGCACCGCATGATCGTTGACGTGATCTCGTCTTTGAGCGCCATCGAATATTCGGCTTCAGCACCACTTGCCTAAGCTCCTTCTGC
>JBARWR010000560.1:0-5217 GCA_049646915.1 Microbacterium sp. | reverse complement strand
CTCGTGTCGCCGCGCGACTCCTCGCCCTCGCCGCCGGCATCTGGCACAACTGGCTCATCGACGCCCCCACCAAGAGATCACTCATCGCCTACGACCACTGAGAACGAATCGGACTCACTCATCTAGTACCCGACCTCAAGCCCAACCGCATCGAGGGCAAGAAGCTCCCGGACAACGCCTCTCAGCACATCAACGTCCATCCGGGCAGTCCACCGAGCGCGGCAGCGAGCTCCTTCCAGTTAGGCCGCAAGGGCCCGGTTCTTGTTCATGCCGGGACTCCTGGCCCCAAGCCCACCCCTGACACGATCGGCGCGGCGGAGTTCTTTCCTCATCCAGCACCCATGGGATTATATCAATAAAACTCAGTTATTTCCTGATATGGTGAAAACCATGCGACAAAGAGAGAACCTGGCTACGGCGGTGTTGCGGAACGCGATCCCGACCAGCCTGCACCCGGAATCGACCCCGAGCGGTGTCACGGTCAGCATTGATGGCCGATCGATCGTGCTCCGCGCTGTCTGGGTTGGTGAAGGCTTCCCCGCAGACGTCGTCAGAGTCCTTGAATCACTGGAGACCGACGATCCTGCCGGTTCGCCTCTACCGGTCGTCACCGCGAGACGAATGAGTCCGGGAGCGATCCAGTTGCTCGGCGACCGCGGAATCGCCTGGGCCGATGCCGAGGGGCAGGCGGAGATATCCACGCCGGACGGCATCCACATCTACCGCCTCAAACCGCAACGACTGCCGCATCGGACCGCGGGCGTCTCCTGGTCGCGCAGTTCGCAAACGGTGGCCGAGTACGTGCTGTCTCGCCGCGCGATGCCGCCACTCAGCCACGTGCGCGGATGGAACGGAGTCGACCGGGTCATGCACATCGCGGAAGCGACCGGTATCTCGCAAGGACAAGTCGCAAAGACCCTCGTGTCTTTCGATGAGGAGGGCTACACAGCCAAGTTCGGTCCGGAGAGGGGCCCGACATCGTCGCGCGAGTTGAGGGACCCCGGACGTCTGCTGAGCGACTGGACGGGCCACTTCACGAGGATGCCTCGGAAGGATCGGCGAGCAGAACTGCACACACTCTCGCGGGACCCGCACGCATGGATAGACATCGTCAGGTCACGGCTCGACACTGTTCCCTGGGTGACATCAGGGTGGTTGGCAGCCGACGCCGTAGCACCATTCGCCACCAGCATCCCGGACCTGCTCGTCTATGTGCAGGAAACCGACTTCGAGCATGCCCGTGATGCGCTGACCTCGCAAAATGATATCTCGGAGGTCGAACGTGGCGCGCGAATCCACCTGCACTCGGCACCACACCATGTCATCGCTGCCCGGAACCTGCAGGCAGACATCCCTGTGGCATCGCCGGTCCGCATCTACGCGGACCTCGTGCGTGCCGGCGGGCGCGGGGCAGATGCAGCAGAGCATCTTCGCGAGGTATCCATTGGCTTCTGAACAACGCAGCCGTACAGCGCGCGCACGCGCTGAAGAAGCGCTCGTCCGGTTCGCGCTGCTTGCGGACACCCACGCTCGAGACTTCATCGTCATCGGAGGGCTCAACCCAGACTTTCTCGCTCCAGGAGCACCACATCCGCATCTCGGGACGACAGACGTCGACCTTCTCTTCGAACTGGGCGTGTTCTACGACCGAGATGAACTCGATTTCGGGTGGCTTGAGCGTGCCCTCGACGCGGGCGGATTCGTTGCCAACGCCACTGGGTGGCAGTGGACCGGTGTCCTTGGCGATGCACATGTCCGCCTGGATCTTGTCTGCGATGTGTATGACAGTCCGGGCCTGCCTGTCGAGCTTCCCGGAACCGCACGTGCTGCAGCACAGAACATGCGCGGACCTGCGGCCGCGTTGAATGACCCGATCGAGCGTGAGCTCCAAGTCCCGGATACGGTGAGAGCAGAATTCCCAGAAGCACCGTCGCAGGTGTCGCTGCGATTCGCAAGCCTCGGCGGATACCTCATGGCGAAGTCCACGGCATTCATGAGCCGCGGACTGCGGAAGGATGGGTATGACCTTGCCTTCGTGATGATGTACGCACCCGGTGGTCCGCGTGCGGCTGCCGCGGCGGTCAGCACGGTCTCGTCATCAGCGCATCATGACCCGGCCATGCCGAACGTCAGAGCCGCTGTCGAACGGTTGGCGACTCCGCAGTCAAAGTGGGTCGATGATGTCATCGACGAGCTCCTCAGAGCCGGCGACGATGAGGAAGGGGATCAGCTTCGCTCCGACGTCGTCGTCTCAGCTCAGCAGTTCCTGAACGCGCTCGCGCCCTAAGGGGCAAGAGAGGATCGCCTCACGACGGTGTCCGGATGCTCGGCCCGGGTCACTCCGACGCCACCCACCCGAGCAGTTCCCCCAGAGCGGGAGCGAGCTCCCGGGCACGCGAGACCGTCAGGTGGTTGTCGTCGAAATAGGTGAGGGTGCTGCCGACCACCAGAGGACAGCGCCCGCCCTCGCACACCAGCGGACTCGTGTCGACCCAGCGGGCGCCAGCCGCCTGCGCCGCATCTCGGGTGAGCGTGTTGCTGTCGATCTCGCGCCCGGTCTCGGTGGCCAGGCAGGACCCGAGTGTCGCCCCCGGCGCCGTCAGACAGTCCTGCGCAGACGACGAACGGGCGGGGATGTCCGAGAGCACGTAGACCGCCGGAGCGAGGCCGACCAGCGCACGGATGCCCGATTCTGCACCCGCACGCCAGATCCGCTCGCGCTCCGCACCCGAGGCGTGCACGCCGTCGTATCCTCGCGCGGCGACCACCACAGCATCCGGCTTGAGCTCGGCCACCTCGTCTCGCGCCCACTTCTTGAACGCGTGGCACGTCTCCTTCGGCATCTGCGCGAAGTACTGCTCGACGTCGTAGACGTTGCACGCCGGTTTGATCAGCGGAATCAGACGGAATCCCTGCTCCGCGCCCAGCCTGTCGAGAGCCGCGATCCACTGGCCTGCGTGCGAATCGCCCACCAGCACGACGGTGCGCGCGGCGTTCTCGTCGCCCTGGGGACAGATCTTCGTCGAGGTCGAACCCCACCAGGCCACGCAGGGGTACGAGTTCTGGAAGACGTCGTCCTTCTGCGCGGCCAGATCCAGTGACGGCGGCGCCGGCGCCCCGGCATCCGCATCGGCGAGAGCCCGGGAAAGCTGCGCGTGCACCGTCTCCAATGGATCCGGCGCGTCTTCAGTGGCTTCGGGCGAGGGAGACGCCGTCGCCGGATGCTCCTCGTACCACGACGCTGCAGCAGCCTGCGCCTGCTGCAACTGCTGCTGCGTCTGCCAGGTCGCACCCACCGACACGGCGATGACGGTGACCGCCGCGACCGGCCAGAGGATCAGGTGTCCGGTGCGCCGGGGCATCCGCACCCGACCACGCTGGAAGGGCAGCTCGACGAAGCGGTAGCTCAGTGCTGCCAGGACGACGGATGCCGCGATGAGCACGATCGCGCGCGGGGCATGTCCCCACCCGGGCAGCAGTCCCAGAGTGAGCAGCGGCCAGTGCCAGAGGTACAGCGAGTACGAGATGTCGCCGATGAACCGCACAGGACGCACGGACAGCATCCGACCCGCGCCGCGCACGTCACCGATCCCCGATACGAGCATGCCCGCGGTGGCGAGCACGACCAGCCCGGCGAGGATCCCAGGAATCTGCGTGCGCTCGTCCCACGCCGCCATCATCACGATCAGACCCGCAAATCCCGCCCAGCCCAGCAGGGCACGCCGCGGTCCGCTCAGCCATCCCGGAACCTGCGTCCCGGCCGCCGTGAGCGCAGCGACGAGCGCGCCCCCGGCCAGCTCGTACGCGCGAGCGGGCGTGGAGAAATAGGCCGTCGAGGGCGAGACGGCCGTCTCGATCATCGACCACGCCAGCGAACCGATGATGATCGCCGTCACAGCGACCGCGACCAGGCGAGTGAACGGCACATGCTTGGATCGTCGTCGGACGACGACGACGATCGCGAGCACGAGCAGTGGCCACAGCAGATAGAACTGCTCCTCGACAGCCAGGGACCAGAAGTGCTGCAGCGGCGACGGGTCACCCGCGGCGAAGTAGTCGGTGCCGTCGATCGCGTAGTGGACGTTCGCCAGGAACACCGACGACCAGATGGCGTCACCCGCGATCGACCCGACTCGATCGGCGGAGAATGTGAACGCGGCGTACAGCATCGTCACGACGAGCACGACCGTGCCGGCGGGAAGGATGCGGCGAGCGCGACGCTCGTAGAAACCGCGGATGCTGATGGTGCTGCTGCGCTGCACCTCGCGCAGCAGCAACGAGGTGATCAGGAACCCCGAGATGACGAAGAACACGTCGACGCCGATGAAGCCGCCCGCCGCGAAGGGGATCCCGGCGTGTGCGAGCACGACCATGCCGACAGCGAGCGCCCGCAACCCCTGGATGTCGGTGCGCAGATGCTTCGCAGGCTGCGAGCGGCGTGCTCGACGCGTCAGTGGCACGTCGGTCTGCACACCTGTCATCCGCTACTCCCCATCGCTGCAATCCGCAGTGCCGGTCGCCTGGGCACCACCGTCCTGGAGAGCGATCAACGGGACAGATTCTAGAACACGGAGAACCCCATGCCGCGCAGGCGGCATCGCCCGGGGCAGAGAAAAGACCCTCCGCGCACCCGACAGAGCCCGGTTACCCTTGCTGCGTTTCCGCCCTGGGGGAATTGGCCTGGATGCCGTCACGCGGAGAGCCGTCGATCAGTCTACCCGACGCTCGGAACGCGCTCGAACAGCTCGGCCCCGGCTACGCTCGACCTCGATGACTTCGCCGCCCCTCCCCCTCGCCGACTGGCGGTACGACGGCGAGCTGCGCACATACCAGGCGGAGGTGCTGGCGCAGATCCCCGTCTCACCCACGGATGCTGCGATGCACATCGTCGCCCCTCCCGGATCGGGCAAGACCCTGCTCGGCCTGCTCCTCGCCGCCCGCGAGCGGCGGCGGGCTCTCGTGCTGGCGCCGACGGTCACGATCCGACAGCAGTGGCTGCGCACCGCGCGTTCACTGGCATCCGCAGATGATCAGGTCTCCGACGACCCGAACGCGCTCGCCGATCTGACCGTGCTCACCTACCAGCTGCTCAGCGTCACAGGCGACAGCTCGCCCTTCGACGACCTCGCCCGCGTGCAGTGGACCGAACAGCTCGTCGAGGCGGGCCGCAGCGAGGCCGACGCCGCGACCTGGCTCGCCACGCTCGCGGTCGACAAC
>JBARWR010000559.1:0-13434 GCA_049646915.1 Microbacterium sp. | reverse complement strand
CCGGTGCCGCGCGCGACGAGGTCGAGCCCGAATGCCTCGGCGAACAGGAAGCGGTAATCGTCGACCGGGGGGACGTAGTCGGATGCCATCGTGCACTCCTTTGCTGACACTGAGAGCCAGTATACGCGAGACTGGGTCTCATCGGCATCGTTGTTCCTGCACATTCCTACTTCTGGATGAGTCGTCCACAGACCGTGGGTCGACGCCGGCGCGATTCGACGGCCCCTGGCATCGTGGAGCGAAACGGGTGATGATGAAGGGGTGCTGACGATGACGGAACCGCAGGTATGGACGCTGATCGGCGTCTTCGCCACCGGCCTGTTCGGCATGATGACGCTGATGTCCACGATGTTCGTGCGGATCATCCGCACCGAGATCCAGGGTGTGCACCACCGCCTCGATCGCCTCGACAGTGACGTCAACGCACTGATGAAGCACTCTTTCGGCATCCAGCGCGACTGACCGCGCAGCATCCGGCCATCCGCAACCCGGTCACGCGTACCGGCGGCACCATTCGTACATCACGACGGCGGCCGCGGCGCTGGCGTTGATCGAGCGGGTCGAGCCGTACTGCGTGATCTCGATGTGTCCGGATGCCGCGTCGAGCGCCTCGGGCGAGAGCCCCGGACCCTCCTGACCGAACAGCAGCACGCACGTCTCGGGCAACTCGGCCCGATCGACGGGCACGGCGTCGCCGACGTTGTCGACGGCGACGATCGGGATGCTGGCCTCGGCCGCCCAGGCCGCGAACGTCTCGACATCCGGGTGGTGCACGACGTGCTGGTAGCGGTCGGTCACCATCGCGCCGCGCTTGTTCCACCGGCGACGCCCGATGATGTGCACGGTGTCGGCGAGGAATGCGTTGGCGCTGCGCACGATCGAGCCGATGTTCATGTCGTGCTGCCAGTTCTCGATCGCGACATGGAACGGATGCCGCTGAGTATCAAGGTCGGCGACGATGGCATCCATCCGCCAGTACCGGTAGCGATCGATGACGTTGCGAGTGTCACCGTGCTCGAGCAGCTCGGGGTCGTAGGGTCCGCCCTCCGGCCACTCCCCCTGCCAGGGTCCGACGCCGTAGGTCGTGCGCTCGGGTGTCCCCTCGGGGGCGTGCTCATCCATCTCTCTCAGCGTAGCCGCGCCATTGCCACTGATCGGTTTTAGGCATACCGAAACATTGCTACGGTTTCGGCATGCCTAAATCTCTCCCTCCCCCTCGCAAGCGTCCCGCCGCGATGCTGGCGGCCCTGCTGATGGTGGCCACGCTCGTCGGGGCATCTTCGTGCGCTGCGAAGCCCCGCGACCACTCCTCCGACGGGCGTCCGACGGTGCTGACGACTTTCACGGTTCTTGCGGACATCGCTTCGGAAGTCGCCGGTGATCACCTCCAGATCGCCTCGATCACCAAGGTCGGTGCCGAGATCCACGGCTACGAGCCGACCCCTCGCGACATCGCCAAGGCGGCGCAGGCTGATCTGATCCTGGACAACGGCCTGGGCCTGGAGGCGTGGTTCGAGAAGTTCCTGCACGCCGTCGATGTCCCGCACGTCGTGGTCTCCGAGGGCATCGCGCCGATCGACATCACCGGCGACGCATACGCCGGCAAGCCGAATCCACATACCTGGATGAGCCCCGTGAACGTCCAGATCTATGTCGACAACATGGTCGAAGCCTTCAGCCGGCTCGCCCCTGAGCACGTAGACGCATTCGCTGAGAACGGTGCGGAGTACAAGGCCGCGCTGCAGACCGTGCACGACGAACTCGTCGAGAGGCTCGCAGAGGTCCCCGAGCGCCGTCGTGTCCTGGTCACCTGCGAGGGCGCCTTCTCCTACCTCGCCAGGGACAGTGGTCTCCGCGAGGCGTACATCTGGCCGGTCAACGCGGAGCAGCAGGCGACACCGCAGCAGATCGCCGCCGTGATCGCTCTCGTCTCTGCCGATGATGTGCCCGCGGTGTTCTGCGAATCGACGGTCTCGGACAAGCCCATGCAGCAGGTCGTGGAGGCCACGGGTGTCCGCTTCGGCGGCGTTCTCTACGTGGACTCGCTGTCAGAGCCCGACGGGGCAGTCCCGACCTATCTCGACCTGATTCGTCACGATACCGCCGTCATCGTCGACGCGCTGACGGCGGGCCTGGAGTGACCGCGGCGATCGCCGTCGACGACGTCACGGTGCGATACGGCGAGGTGCTCGCCCTCGATGAGGTCACCCTGAGCATTCGCGCAGGAGCGGTCACTGGCCTGATCGGCATGAACGGCTCGGGCAAATCCACCCTGTTCAAAACGCTCACCGGTGCCGTGCAGCCCACTGGCGGGAGCGTGCTGGTGGACGGAGATCCCCCGGCTGTCGCACGCCGACGTCGGACCATCAGCTACGTGCCGCAGAGCGACCAGGTCGACTGGTCGTTCCCGATCTCCGTGCGCGAAGTGGTGATGACGGGCCGGTACGGCGGCCTCGGACTCACGCGCACTCCACGCCGAGAGGATCGGGCCGCGGTGGAAGAGGCCCTGGAGCGCGTCGAACTGGTCGAGTTGGCCGACCGGCAGATCGGCCAGCTGTCCGGTGGACAGCGCAAGCGCGCCTTCGTCGCCAGGGGGCTCGCTCAGCGTGCCCGGATACTGCTCCTCGACGAGCCGTTCGCAGGAGTGGACAAGAGATCCGAGCGCATGATCGTCCGGCTCCTCCGCACCGCCGCCACCGCCGGATGCACCATCCTGGTGTCGACCCACGATCTGCATGCCCTGCCACAGCTCGCAGACGATGCCATCCTGCTTCGCAGACGGACGATCCTGCAGGGCACGGTCGCCGAAGCGCTGCATCCCGACAATCTCGCCCGGGCATTCGGGCTCGATGTGATGAATCGCGAAGAGGAATCATGATCCCCCTCGACCTTCTGCTGGAGCCGCTGCAGTATGCCTTCATGGTCCGGGCGCTCCTGACCACCGTCATCGCCGCAGTCGTCTGCGCTGTGCTGTCCTGCTGGCTGGTGCTCGTGGGCTGGTCGCTGATGGGCGACGCCGTCTCGCACGCCGTGCTCCCCGGGGTCGTGCTCGCCTACGTCGTCGGCGTACCCTTCGCCGTGGGAGCTCTGGTGTTCGGCTTCATCGCGGTGGCACTGATCGGCGCCATCCGCGATACCAGCAGAGTGAAGGAGGATGCCGCGATCGGCATCGTCTTCACGAGTCTCTTCGCGCTGGGGCTGGTGCTCATCTCGGTCACTCCGAGCCATACCGATCTCAACCACATCGTCTTCGGCAACGTTCTCGGGGTCTCCGCCGCGGATCTCACGCAGGTCGCCGTGCTGGCCGGGGTCGCGATGATCGTGCTGATCCTGAAGCGTCGTGACCTCACCCTGTTCGCCTTCGACCCCGCGCACGCCTTCACCATCGGCCTCTCCCCTCGACTGCTCGGGGCGTTGCTGCTCGCAGTGCTGGCACTCACGACGGTGGTGGCTCTGCAGGTGGTTGGGGTCATCCTCGTCGTCGCGATGCTCATCATCCCTGGTGCGACGGCTCACCTGCTCACCGATCGCTTCGGTCGGATGCTGATCATCGCGCCGGCCATCTCGGCAGCCTGCTCCATCGCCGGGATCTACCTGAGTTACTGGCTGGACGCCTCCCCTGGAGGGTTGGTCGTCGTCACCCAGGGAGCAGCGTTCGCTCTCGTCTACCTTGTCGGCCCGCGACGCGGTCTGCTGACGAGGCTGCTCTCGCGCCCGCGACCGGCAGGAGCGGCCAGCGGTTCTCTCGAAGACGCTGCCGAGGCGTAGGATTTCGGTATGCCTAAATCCGCACAGACGGATGCCGTCTTGAACGGTGCGTCGAAGCCCGTTCCGACGCGTCGACTGTGGCTGCTCGGACCGGCGCTCGTCGCCGGGGTCGCCTACCTCGACCCAGGCAACGTCGCCAGCAACATGTCCGCGGGCGCCCGCTACGGGTACCTGCTGGTGTGGGTGGTGATTGCCGGCAACGTGATGGCCTGGCTGATCCAGTACCTCTCCGCCAAGCTGGGTCTGGTCACCGGGCGCAGCCTGCCCGAGGTGCTCGGCCAACGCATCCGCAACCGCTGGGCGCGGCGCGCGTTCTGGCTGCAGGCCGAGCTCGTCGCGATGGCGACCGATATCGCGGAGGTGCTCGGCGGAGCGGTCGCGCTGAATCTGCTGTTCGGCATCCCGCTGATCTACGGCGGCCTCATCACCGGTGCTGTGTCGATCGTCCTGCTGGCTGTGCACTCGCGTCGCGGACCGAGGCATTTCGAGTTCGTCATCATCGGGCTGATGGCGGTGATCGTCATCGGATTCGTCGCCGGACTGTTCGTCGCACCCCCCGATCCGGCGGGGGTCGCCGGAGGGATGCTGCCGCGCTTCACCGACAGCGGATCGGTGCTGCTGGCAGCATCCATCCTCGGTGCGACGATCATGCCGCACGCGATCTACGCGCACAGCGCGCTCGCCCGCGACCGGTTCCCTCAGACCTCCTCTGGGACCCAGACAGGCTCTGGGGCTCAGACAGGCCCAGGCGCCCAGACCGACTCACGAACGCGACCGTCGATCAGCACCCTGCTCACCGCGACCCGCTGGGATGTCACGATCGCGATGGTGACCCTCGTACCGGCGCTCATCATCCTCGGGGTCGGGTTCGATCCGACCCTGGCGCTGGTGCTGAGTCAGGTGGTGCTGTCATTCGGCATCCCGTTCGCCCTCGTCCCGCTCGTCGCCCTCACCTCGCAGCGCCGCACACTCGGCGAGCACGCCAACCGCCGCATCACCACGATCCTCGGCGTCCTGTTCGCCGTCCTGCTGATCGCTCTGAACGCCGTTCTGCTCTGGCTGGTGCTGACCGGGGCGTGAGCTTCTGCACCACGGCCCGTCTTTCGCCTTGGACGGCTTCGTCCTGAGCATGCCCGAGCGCAGGGCGCAGGTAGGCTCGATGCATGCCCTCCGCCCCCGCCAAGAAGCATCGCGACGACTCCGAAGCGCGTCGCGCGACGCGGCTGAGCACCTGGTTCGCGCTGTTCGCCGGCGCGCTCGGCGTGGTGCTCGTCGCCTGGCCGTATCTGCTGCCCATCGGCGGCCCGTGGGTGCAGCTCGCGCTCGGCGCGATGACGCTGTTCTTCGCCTTCCGTGCGCGCACCATCGGTTCCCGCGGCGTCAACGATTACGACGGACGCCTGTCGCTGCTGGCCGCGCTGGCCGGCTTCGCGATTCTCTTCTTCGCCGGAAACGCGGCCTTCAAGGTCCTGGTCGCATTGGGCAGCTGAGATGGCATCCCCCGCATTCGACGACTACCTCAAGACGGTCTACTCGCACACCGAGTGGCAGGACGCGCCCATCACGCCCTCGCAGCTCGCTGCCGCGCTGGCCATCGCTCCGTCGAGCGTCACCGAGATGGTGAAGAAGCTCGCTGCCGCCGGCCTCGTCTCGCATGTGCCCTATGGCGCCGTGCGCCTGACGGATGCAGGCCAGGATCGCGCCCTGCAGATGCTGCGCCGGCACCGACTGATCGAGACGTGGCTGGTGCGCGAGTTCGGCTACGCCTGGCATGAGGTACACGACGAGGCCGAGGTGCTGGAGCACACCATCAGCGACCGGCTGCTGGAAGGCATCGATGTCCGCCTCGGGCGGCCGCGCTTCGACCCGCACGGCGATGTGATCCCGGATGCCGACGGGCACGTCGAGCGCGAGCCGTTCGTGCTGCTCGCGGACGCCGCCGACGGCCACTCGGGTCGCGTGCTGCGGGTGAGCGACCGCGACCCCGAGTTGCTGCAGGCTGTCGAGAATGCCGGCATCGCCGTCGGGGCTCAACTGACGGCATCCTCCTCCGGCCTGCTGCTGCGCGGGGCACCGATCGAGCTGCCGGAAGGCGCGGCGGACGCCATCTGGCTCACCGCCTGAGCTCCCAGCCTGAGCTCCCAGCCGCCCCGCGTAGGCTGATCCTCACGCGAAGGGATCACGATGACTCAACAGGACATGCTGTTCGCGGTGGCGGTCGTCATCATCCTGACGGTGCTGACGCTCTTCACGATCCAGCTGCTCAAGCCGCGCAAGCGCGACAGCAAGGGCGAATGGTACGAGGGCCCCTGGGACGACGACGATCGACCGCGGGGCCCCCGGAACTGACAGCGGGTTCGGGTCAGGACTTGACGGAACCGCTCATCAGCCCGCCGATGAAGTACTTGCCGAGCAGGATGTAGACGATCAGCGTGGGGATCGACGCGATCAGCGCACCCGCCATGGAGGCGCCGTAGTTCGACAGCTGCGCGCCCTGCGACAGGTTCACCAGCGACAGCGACACGGGCCCCTGATTGGCATCCGAGAGGAACAGCGCGAACAGGTAGTCGTTCCACGCCGAGGTGAACTGCCAGATGATCGTGACGACAAACCCGGGCAGCGACAGTGGCAGGATGATGCGCCAGTACGACGCCAGCATTCCGGCGCCGTCGACGCGGGACGCCTCCATCAGCTCCTCGGGGACGCCCTCGTAGTAGTTGCGGAAGATCAGCGTGCAGATCGGCAGACCGTAGATGATGTGCACGAGCAGCAGTGTGAGGATGTTGCTCGGCAGGCCGAGCGTCGTCTTCAACTGAACCAGCGGCACCATGATCGCCTGGTACGGGATGAACATGCCGAACAGGATCAGCGTGAACACGAGGTTGGCGTACGGGAACTTCCACCGCGAGAGCACGAACCCGTTCATCGACCCGAGCATCGCCGAGATGACGGCGGCGGGGATCGCCAGCAGGAAAGTGCGCCCCAGCGGTGCGGCCAGGGCATCCCACGCGGTGGCCCAGTTGCCGAAGCCGGTGTTTCCGTCGGCATCCGTCTGCCAGGGCCAGCGCGCGGGCCACGCCCATGAGGTGACCGCGCTGACGTCGGACGGCGGCTTGAGGCTCGTGACGACGAGCACGTAGACGGGCATCAGGACGATGACCACGAACAGCAGCAGCAGCGCGTACTTGGTGGTGCGGCCGATGCGCGCCCGCGTGCGGTGCGCAGTGGGGATGCTGCCGCCGGTGGTGGCGGGGCGCTCGATTCCGGTTGCGACGGTCACTTGCGTGCCCTCCTCTCGGCGCGGGCCGTGGAGATCAGGTACGGCACGATGAAAATGCAGACCAGCAGCAGCAGGACGGTCGCGATCGCGGATGCCTTGCCGTACTCACCGCCGGTGAGGGCGGTCCACATGTAGGTCGCGGGGACCTCGGTGATGTAGACGGGGCCGGTGACGGCCATGATCAGGTCGAAGACCTTCAGCGACATGTGCGCGACGATCACAAGGGCCGAGAGTGCCACCGGGCTCAGCTGCGGGAAGACGACGTAGCGGTAGAGCTTCCACTCGCTGGCGCCGTCCATACGGGCGGCCTCGCGCAGCTCTTCTGGGATGCCGCGGAAGCCCGACAGGAACAGCGCCATCACGTAACCGGAGAGCTGCCAGATCGCCGGCATGGCCATCGCCGCCATGCCCCACAGCGGCTGGTTGTACCAGTCGTTCTGCAGGGCGCCGAGTCCGATGGAGTCCAGCAGGCGGTTCAGTCCCGAGGCACGCTCGCCCTGGGCGGAGCTGAGCAGCCAGCGCCAGACGACACCGGATGCCACGAACGAGACGGCCATCGGGAAGAGGTAGATCGAGCGGAACACGCCTTCGGCCGTCACGCCCTTGTCGAGCATCCAGGCCCACAGGAACCCGAACAGCATCGTGCCCACCATGAAGAACACGGTGAAGATGCCCAGGTTGGCCAGCGAGTGCAGGAAGCGCGGCTCGGTCAGCAGGTCGGTGAAGTTCTGCAGGCCGACGAACTCGGAAGCGCTCAGCGCGGAGTCCTTCGTCATGGCCGTGGAGAAGTTCAGGCCGATCATCACGTAGACGAAGATGCCCAGCAGCACGATCGTCGGTGAGATCAGCAGCAGCGGCGGCCCCCAGTTGCGGATGCCTTTGCGCATCGACGCCCTCCTTCAGACGGGGATGCGCGCGGGGCGACGTGATGACGTCGCCCCGCGCACGTGGTTGTTCTGTTACTCGCCGAGGCCCTTGGCCTGCGCCTGAACGAGCGCATCCTGCAGGGTCCCCGCGTCCTTGGTGGAGACGAACTGCCCGATCGACGAAGTGATGTCGTTCAGCCAGGAGACCTTCACCGCGGCGCCGTGGGCCAGAGAGCTGACCACGGTGTCCTTGGCGAACGAGGCCATCGCGCCCTGCTGGTACTCGGGGTAGTCGGTCGCGACGGCATCCGTCCGTGCCGGGATCGAGCCCTTGGCGAGGTTGAACGCCTTCTGCCCGTCGGCCGAGCTGATGGTCTTCAGCCAGTTCTTCGCGCCGCCGGCGTGCGGGGCGCCCACCGGAAGGGTGAACGAATCGGCGAGGAAGTCGAACGTGCCGTCGGTGCCCGGGGTCGGCCAGGTCGTGTAATCGGTGCCGTAGGTCTTGTTCTTGGCGTCGAACTCGGCCAGCGCCCAGTCGCCCATCACGTTGTAGGCGGCGGTGCCGTCGATGACCATGTCGGTCGCGACGGGCCAGTCCTGACCGGTGCCGTCGGTGTTCGCGAACGACAGCAGCTTCGTGTAGTCCTCGATCGCCTTGGTGACCTTCGAGTCGTCGAACTTCGTCGAGCCGTCCCACAGACCGGTGTAGCCCTCGGCGCCGAGGTCGGCGAGCAGCACGTTCTCGAACAGCTGAACCTGGGTCCAGTCGGTGGCCACCGAGAGCGGCGTCTCGATGCCGGCATCCTTGAGCTTCTGCATGTCGGCGAGCCAGGCGTCGATGTCGGCCGGCGCGGTCTTCGGGTCGATGCCGGCCTTGGTGAGCACGTCGGTGTTGACCCACACCACGTTGGCGCGGTGGATGTTGCTGGGCACCGAATAGATCTTGCCGTCGACGGTCAGGCGGTCCAGCAGCGTGGACGGGAAGACGTCGTTCAGACCGTTGTCCGCGTAGAACGAGCTGAGGTCCTCGATCTTGTCGGCTTCGATGTAGTCGGTGAGCTCGGCTCCGGCGTGCGCCTGGAACGAGTCCGGCGGGTTGTTCGCCTTCAGGCGCGACGCGAGAGCGTTCTTCGCATTGGAGCCCGCGCCGCCGGCGACAGCAGCGTTGACGAATTCCGTATCGGGGTACTGCTCGCCGAACACCTTGACGAGCGCATCGAGGCCCGTCTTCTCAGATCCCGATGCCCACCACGTGAACACCTCGACCTGGCTGGCGTCGTCCGAGCCGCCCTTGTTTCCGCTGTCGCCGTTGTCGGCGTTGCCGGAGCAGCCGGCGAGCGCGATCGCGGTGACGGCGATACCCGCTACTGCGGCGAGTGCCTTGCGCATGTGATCCTCCGTTGGATGATGACGGCCTGCGTTCCGCGGGCCTTCTGCCATGGAATATGAAAACGTTGCCAAACGCAACTGCGGCGGGTCACAACCCGGTAACGCCCCGTTCGCGGGCGCGCCGTCAGACGGGCGGCGCCTCGCCCGAACCGCGCTCGACCAGGCGCGTGCCGAGCACGATCCGCCGTTCCGGGCCGGACAGTCCCGCGATGCGATCGAACAGCAGCCCGGCCGCCGCCTCGCCGATCGCCCACGGATCCTGTGCGATGGTCGTCACGGGCGGCGTCATCAGCTCGGCCAGTTCGAAGTCGTCGAATCCCACCAGTGCCGGGTGCGCGTCCAGCAGGCGCAGCGCCTTGAGCACGGCTTTGGTGGTGCGGCTGTTCGTCGTGAACAGCGCGGTCGGCGGATCCGCGAGAGAGAACATCTCGCTCAGCGCCTCGACGCACGGATCCACCTCATCGTCGACGGCGACGATCAGCTCGGGGCGTGCATCGAGTCCGGCATCCCGCACGCCCTGACGGAAGCCCGCCTGCCGGCGCTCGGAGGTGAACCGGCCGGAGGTGTGCGCGATGCACGCGATGCTGCGATGCCCCGCCCGCACCAGATGCTCCACGGCATCCGCCGCGCCCCGCTCGTTGTCGATGACCACGAGGTCGGCATCCAGCCCGCGCGGCGGGCGATCCACGAACACGATCTCCGTGCCCGCTGCGCGCTCGGCTGCGAGGAAGGAGACGTCCGCCTCCTCGTGCGCGACGACGATCAGCCCGTCCAGGCGACGGCTCAGCATCCGCCGCAGCACCCGCTCCCCCTCGACCGGATCATCGCCGGCCGACGCGACCAGCACGAGCAGATCGCGCTCCTGCGCACGCTGTTCGACCGTGCTGACGAGCTGCGCGTAGAACGGGTCGGAGATGCGCGTGACGACGACGCCGATCGTGCGGGCCGAGCCCGTGCGCAGCGTGTGCGCGAAGTCGTTGCGGCTGTAGCCGAGCTCGGCGATCGCCCGCTCGACGGCCTTGCGCTTGCTGCGGCTCACACCGCTCTTCTCGGAGACGACGCGCGACACGGTCGACAGACCGACGCCGGCACGGGCGGCGACATCCTTCATGGTCGGCCGGCCCGCGGCGTCAGCGTTCTCGCCGCTCATCTTCGCCACACAGGGAAGAGTCCCATGAAAACGTTGCCAAGTCCAGGTCGGACACCCTGCCTATGCTGAACCCGACGTGCGACATGGAGGTGCGGATGGGTGCTCTCGACGACGGTGAGCGGGTCACGGCGGCGGATGCGACGGCCTGGCGCGACTGGCTGGAGACCCACCATGCGTCGGCGAGCGGGGTCTGGCTGCTGAACGTGCGCGGGACTTCAGCCGACGGCATCGGTTATGAGGATGCCGTGCGCCACGCCCTCTGCTTCGGCTGGATCGACGGACCGGTGCGCACGTTCACAGACGACTCGGTCGCCGGCGGAAAACAGGTCGGCCAGTGGTTCTCGCCGCGTCGGCGCGGCAGCGGCTGGGCGGCGACGAACAAGGCGCGGCTGATCGAGCTCGAGGCTGCCGGGCTGCTGGCGCCTGCTGGCATGCGCGTGATCGAGGCGGCGAAGGCCGACGGATCGTGGACCATACTCGACGGGCCCGAGGCCGGGATCGAGCCGCCCGAGTTCGCGGCGGCGCTGGATGCCGTGCTTGCTGCGCGCGCGGCCTGGGACGCCTTCCCGAAGTCGGTGAAGAAGTTCGGCCTCACGCAGATCGCGATCGCCAAGCGCGCCGAGACCCGTGCCGCGCGGATCGCGAAGATCGTTGCGGATGCCGCCGAGGGCCGCAGACCGTAGCCTGTAACCGTTAACCTAAGGTTAGATACTCAGCCTTGGGTTAGAATGAGTCATGCCATCGGATAACTGGCCCTCCATCGCCTTCGAATCCCGTACCTGGACGCGTTCAGGTGACGAGATCGCATCCCGCCGCCAACGGAGGCGCATCACCGGCGAATATCTGTCGGCAGTTCCGCCCGACATCCGCCGCACGCATGTCGAACTGGAACCGGACGTCCTCGCCGCCGCCGACGAAGCAAGCCACGAGCTGGCTCGCTTCGACGCGGAGCTCGGAGCATTCGTCACGCCCTTCGCCGCGATCCTGCTGCGCACGGAATCCGCCTCCAGCTCAGAGGTCGAGAATCTGACTGCGGGTGCCAAGCAGGTGGCGCTTGCCGAGCTCAGCGCATCCAGCTCGACGAATGCGCGGCTGGTGCTGGCGAACACGCGCGCGATGGAGGCCGCACTGCGGCTGAGTGATCAGCTCGATGAGGAAGCGGTCATCGCGATGCACGACGCCCTGCTGCGGGAATCGGCACCGCACTTCGTCGGCGGCTGGCGGCGAGAGCCGGTCTGGATCGGTGGCGGTGCCCTCTCACCGCATTCCGCCGAGTTCGTGCCACCGCATCAGGATCTGGTGCCGTCGCTGATGAACGACCTGCTCGACTTCGCCGATCGGGATGACGTCCCGATCCTGGTGCAGGCCGCGATCACCCACGCGCAGTTCGAGACGATCCATCCTTTCCCCGACGGCAACGGACGCACAGGGCGCGCCCTGATCCATGCGATGCTGCGGCGCGGCAGGCTCACCCGCAACGTCACCGTGCCCGTCTCCGCCGGCCTGTTGCACGATCCGCGCTCGTACTTCCAGTCGCTGACCGAGTACCGTGCGGGGGATGTCGACGCGATCGTGCACGCGGTGACCAACGCCACCTTTTCGGCAATCCGCAATGGCAGGCGACTGGCCGGCGACATCACCGGCGTTCGGAGGGAGTGGGCGGAATCAGTGCGAGCGCGCTCCGACTCCGCCGTGCACCGGCTGATGGACGTCCTCCTCGCCCAGCCTGTCATCACTGCGAAGTCCGCAGCCGGGGTCCTGGGGGTGAGCGAGGTGACGGCGAGCGCCGCGATCAGCCGTCTCGCTGATGCCGGTGTGCTCGTGAAGGCATCGGGCGGTGCGCGCTACCGCACCTGGCAGGCTCCGTCGATCATCGCCGCACTCGACGACTTCGCCGAGCGCGCCCGTCGCGGACGCATCTGACCGGCATGGAAGGCCCCAGGTCCTGATCCTGGGAGATCTGCGCAGCGTCGGAGATCCCGGGCCGGAAGTCTCCGCTACTGCGGAGCCAGCCCCAGGTCGTTCAGGTCGTACGCGGCCAGCCACTGCAGGCCCTCAGCCTCGATCGCGGCCTGCGCGCCGGTCTTGCGGTCCACGATCACGGCGACGGCGACGACCTCGGCGCCCTCGCGGCGCAGCACCTCAACGGCCTTCAGCGCCGACTGGCCGGTCGTGGAGGTGTCCTCCAGCACGATCACGCGCTTGCCGGCGACGTCCGCCCCCTCGACCTGACGGCCGCGGCCGTGGTCCTTCGGCTCCTTGCGCACGACGAACGCATCCAGCGGGCGGTCAGATGCCACCGACGCGTGCAGCACCGAGTTGGCGATCGGGTCGGCGCCGAGCGTGAGCCCGCCGACAGCCGAGATGTCGTGGTCCTTGATGAGGTCGAGCATGATGCGCCCGATCGCGGGAGCGGCCCGGTGGTCGAGGGTGAGCTTGCGCATGTCGACGTAGTACGTCGCCTTCTTGCCGCTGGAGAGCGTGAAGTCGCCGTGGAACACCGCCTCGGCGGTGATGAGGTCGAGCAGGGCCTGGCGGTCAGCGGCGAGATCGGTCACAGCATCCAGTGTATTCGCCGACCGATCGCGTGCCGGCTGCCGCGTCCCCTACCCGGATGCCACGGGCTGGCCTAGCGTGGAGAGGAAGGAGGCCATTCATGTTCTCGTACGATCCCTACGCCGCCCTCGCCGAGCTGCGCCCCGTGCCGCCGCTCGAGCTGACCAGCCCCGACTTCACCGCCGGCGGCGCGCTGCCGGGCTTCGCCTGGTCCTCGAGCCGCAGCGGTGAGGACCAGCATCCGACGCTGGAATGGTCGCAGCCGCCGGCCGGCACACTCAGCTTCGCCATCTCGTGCTTCGACCCGGATGCCCCGACCGGCTCGGGCTTCTGGCACTGGGCCGCGTACAACCTGCCCGCCGAGACCCGTCGGCTGGAGAGCAGCGACGGCACGGCGCAGAGCCTGCCTGCGGGCAGCGCAGTGT
>JBARWR010000558.1:0-1760 GCA_049646915.1 Microbacterium sp. | reverse complement strand
CGCGCACCGGGCGCGGAGGTGAACAGCACAGCATCCACCCCGCCTGCGGCGGTCAGCAGCACCGACCGCCGGACGAGCTCCGGATCCGGCGGCGGACCCCAGCGGTACACGGTCAGCGGCACGACCTGGGCGCCGTGTCGGGTCAGCTGCTCATCCAGATCGTCCGCACCCGCGCCATGATGCTGCACGGCGATCCTGAGTCCGGCCGGGCCGTCTGCGATCAGATGCTCAGCCACCTCGGCGGAGGTCTCGGACTCGGCGACCCAGTCGGCGGTGAATCCGGCCTGCTGTATCGCACCGTGCGCCTTGGGCCCACGTGCGACGAACCGCGCCCTCGACAGGGCAGTGGTCAGGCTGCCGTGCAGGTCGCTCCGGTCGACGGCTTCCATCCAGCCGCGCAGTCCCACCCCGGTCGTCACGACGACGACATCCGGCGGGTCCGCGATGAGATCGCGGGTGCGCGCGATCAGCTGCTCGTCGTCCATCACGGAGACGATGCTGAGCGCCGGGGCGCTGTTCACCACGGCCCCACGACGCTCCAGCGCGGCGGCCAGGTCCGCGGAGCGTCGGTCGGCTGCCACGACGATCACGCAGCCCTTGAGCACGGGGTCGGAGCCCGGGCGCACCGTCACGCCGGAGCCGCCCGCACGAGCGGTTCGTCCGGCAGCAGAAGCCCCGCACGTGCGACGTCGCCGATCACGATCACGGCAGGATTGCGCAGGCCGATCTGCTGAGCATCCGCGACCGCACGGGCAAGGGTCGAGCGCGTGGTGCGCTGCTGCGGGGTGTGTCCGCTTTCGACGAAGGCGACCGGGCGGTCCATCGCGACGCCGTGCCGCAGTGCTTCCGAGACGATCCGAGCAAGCGCGCCGACACCCATCAGCACGACCGTCGTCACGGTGGGATCCGCCATCGTAGCCAGGGTCGCGGCGCCGATGACCCCCTGCCCGTTGACGACGTGGAACCCCGAGGCCGTACCCCGATGGGTGACGGGGATGCCCGCTACCTGCGGGACCGCGATGGCGCTGGACGGAGCGGGGGTGACATCCACGGGCACACCCGCCTCGAGGCAGGCCTGCATCTCCTCGCCGCCGCGCCCGAACACGAAAGGATCGCCGCCCTTCAGCCGCACGACGCGGCGGCCGGCGAGCGCGTGCTCGACGAGGATGCGGTTGATGTCCGCCTGCGGCACGGGATGATGACCGGGTCGCTTGCCCACATCGATCACCTGCACGTCGGCGTCGAGTCCGCGGACGACCTCGGCTGCAGGTCCGAGCCGATCGATCACGACGACGTCGGCCTCGGCGATCAGACGACGTGCGCGCACGGTCATGAGATCAGCCGGCCCGGGCCCTCCGCCGACCAGGTCCACCCGACCGGTGCGTGCGGGACGTCGACGCCGCAGCGGCAGGCCGCCCGAGGCGACCATGTCCTCGATCGCATCCCGCACGGCCATCGACCGCCGTGGATCGGCCCCGTGGGCACTGGTGACGGCGACGGTCACCTCTCCGGCATCCAGCTGCGCCGTCATCCGCGCGGATCCGTGCTCTCCGTCACCCGCGCTGATGCAGATCACACGCCGGCGCTCGCACTGCCCGACGATGCGGCTGTCTGTGCGCGCGTCGCCGGTGGCGACGTGCACGAGCCAGGCTCCGTCGAGATCGCGAGAGCGGACGCGACGCGGATGCCAGGTCGCACCGTGCTCGTGCACCAGACGTGCCGTCTCCGGATGCAGCTGCGGGGCGACCACACGCACCACG
>JBARWR010000557.1:0-4684 GCA_049646915.1 Microbacterium sp. | reverse complement strand
TGCTCGTCCAGTCGCACGACCTGCATACGGCATGGCTCAACGCCGCGGCGCTGCGGCTCATCGGCACAGGCTCGCATTCGCCCGGACTTCTGCGTGAGGCCGAGTGCTTCGCGGCGGTCTCCCGCTTCTGCGCCGACCCGCTGCTGTCGGGTGATGAGGAGGTGGTCGGGGCGATGCACCGCGCCGCGTCCCGCGGAGTGGTGGGCATCCTCGATTTCGAGATGGCCGATAATGTCGCGGACTGGCGGCGCCGAGCCCAGGCCGCAGACCTTCCCGTGCGCGTGGAGTGCTCCGTTCCGCGCACCCGTATCGATGCGACGGTGGCGGCAGGGCTGCGCACGGGAGACGCCGTGGCGCCGCAGGTCACCGTCGGTCCCGTCAAACTGTTCCTGGACGGATCTCTCACGAGCGGAACGGCCTCGACCGCGGCCGGAGCCGAGCCCCTGATCCCCGAGGAGGAACTGCGTTCGATCCTCGGGCGGCTCGCGGATCACGGCCTCGAGGTCGCGCTCCATGCGATCGGCGACGGCGCCACCGCTCTCGCTCTGGATGCCTTCGAGGCCACAGGCGCTCGCGGCCGGATCGAGCACGCGCAGCTGCTGCGCCCTGCGGACCTCGGCCGGTTCCGTGACCTGGGGGTCATCGCGAGCGTTCAGCCGACGCACCTGTGCATGGACCGTGACCTGCCGGTGTGGAGCCGATTCGACTCGAGTGCTGCGTACCGCTATGCATCTCTGCTGCGGTCGGGGGCGACGGTGCAATTCGGCAGCGATGCGCCGGTCGTGCCGATGGATCCGTGGGCGAGCATGGCCGCGGCGATCACGCGCACCGCCGACGAGCGAGACGCCTGGCACGCCGCCGAGTGCCTCACCCTCGACGAGGCACTCGGCGCGAGCACGCGAGGTCGACTCGTGCCGCGGCCCGGAGACGCGGCCGATCTCATGATTCTGGGGCATCGCACCCTCGAGAGGGATACGCTGACGCGAACAGTGGTGCAGGGAACCCTCGTCGCAGGCCGATGGAGCCATCGCGATGCACTCGCGTCGTAGTTCTGAACGGTGGTTCGCCGAAATCAGTGTGGGATCGCATGACGATAACGAGAGGCGACTCGAGAATACTGGCTCCAACCCAACCAGCTGGAGGAACAGCTCATGACCAGGTCATCGATGTTGATGGCGACGGCGCTGACGTCGGCAACGCTGCTGTTGCTGACCGCGTGCGGAGCCCCCACACAACCGGGTGCACAGCCCGGAGAACCGAGCAGCACGGACGACAGCGCGCCGTGGGAGCTCCCGGTGCAGCCGATCGAATACCCCCTGACCGTCGTCGACGGCAGCGGCCAGGAGCGCGTCATCGAGGCGCCCTTCACCCAGATCGGCTGTCTCTACTCCGGCTGCGACGAGATCCTCGCCGATCTGGGGATTCAGCCCAACGCCACCCTCGCCGGCGGCGATGTCGGCCCCTTCCTCTACCCCGTGGGAGAACCCACCCACCTGATCGACGTCGCCGTGAGTCCGGAGGAATGGGCGATGAGCGGCTCCGACGTCATCATCGACCTCTCCGGCCCGATCGGGGACGACGACGAGCGGGCGCTCTCGCCGGTCGCACCGGTCATCCTGCTCAACTCGCCCTACGAGGTCTGGAACCCCGACCGCGTCGTGCCCGGCATCCAGGCGTGGAAGGAGGATCTCTGGCTCATCGGGCAGATCACCGACCGCGCCGCGGAGGCTGCGGCTGCGATCGAGCGGTTCGACTCCTTCATGCAGGGGCTGCAAGCACTCGCTCCCGAGGGGGCGAAGGACACGCAGGTCGCGAACCTCTCCGCCGACGCCCCTGGAGTGTTCAGCCTGCTCGATCCGCTCAGCCCGTTCTGTGATGCGCTCCGGGCCCACGAGCTGGGCGAGTGCGTCAATATCGCCGGGTGGAACCCGAGCTCCTGGGCCGTCAACTCGGAGGCGTTCCTCGACGCCGACCCCGAATGGATCCTCTACACCGTGTATGACGACGCCGACTCCTTCGCCGACCGAGACGACCCGGTGTGGAATCAGCTCACGGCGGTGAAGGAGGGCAATGTCTTCGACTTCAGCCGTGCCAACTGCTGCAGCCTGAGGCTTCTGCAGTACACGCTCCAGAAGTACGCGCACCACGTATGGGGGCCCGACAGCGGCGTCCCGGATCCGGGGCCGGAGCTGTCGTACATCCCTGAAGACAGTCCAGTGATACGGTCCGGCAGTTGACACTCACGAAACCCGTCGTCGACGGCTCATCGGCGGCTGGGCCCGACCAGGCCCAGCCCCGCTGGCTGCCGCTGCGACTCGTCCTGATCCTCGCCGTGTGCGGTGCGCTCACGGTCCTCCTCGCCACGTGGAGTCTCACCCAGGGTGCGACGGCGTTCAGCCTGGCGGAGGTCTGGGGTGCGCTTCGGGCCGACACCGGGGACAGCGCGCCGTTCGTCATCCGCGAGATCCGCCTGCCGCGCATCATCGCGGCGATCGTGGGCGGTGCGGCGCTGGGAATCGCCGGCGTGATCCTGCAGGACGCGCTGCGCAACCCGATCGCGGACCCCGGCCTGCTCGGGATCTCCCAGTCCGTCGCCCTCGTCGGCGTCCTGCTCGTGCTCTTCCCCGGGGTTGTCCCCGACCTCGCCCGTCCCGTGCTCTTCCTCGGGGCCGGGCTCGTCACCGGCGCCCTCATCGCGGTGATCGCCCGCGCCGTGCGCGACCCCGTGCGCCTCATCCTGGTGGGCTTCCTGCTGGCCATGTTCTTCTCCACCATCACCGAGGTCATCACGCTGCTCGGCCCGCAGGACAGCGGAGACCAGCTCGCCTCCTTCTTCCGCTTCCAGATCGGCTCACTCGCCGGCGTGACCTGGAGCGACCTTCACACCGTCTGGCTGTGGCTGGCGCTCGCCGTGCCCGGAGCCATGCTCACGGGGCGCTCGCTCAACCTGCTGCAGCTCGGCGACGACACGGCCACAGGTCTCGGCATGAACGTCGTCCGCACCCGTCTCGGGCTCCTCTTCGTCGCGGTGCTCCTCGTCGCCCCTGCGGTCTCCGTGATCGGGCCGGTCGAATTCGTCGCCCTCATCGCGCCGCACGTGTGCCGCCCGCTGCTGAAGACCACCAACGCCTACCTCGTGCTGCCGGCGGCAGGCGCCGTCGGCGGCCTCACCGTGCTCGCCGCCGACACGATCGGTCGCCTGCTGTTCTTCCCTGTCGAAGTGCCGGCCGGACTGTGGACCCTGATCGTCATCGGACCGGCCGCCGTCTGGCTCGCTGCGGACAAGCTCGGCGGCAGCGGGAAGGGGGCGGAATGACTGCGACCGACTGGGTGCTTCCCCGCGACCACCGATCCCGCAGGTGGCGCAGGTGGAGCGGCGTCTTCGTCATCGGCCTCGTGCTGCTCAGCGGCGCCTATCTGCTGTTCGGGGCGGGGAACATCATGAGCCCGTCCGAGTTCTGGCATGCGCTCACCGCGCCGGATGAGGTGTCGGTGCTGCATCGGGTGTCCGTCGACAATCGCCTGCCGCGGCTGCTGCTGTGCCTCATGGCCGGCGCCGGGCTGGCCGCGGCCGGTGCCCTGCTGCAGGCGCTCACCAGAAACCCCATCGCCTCGCCCGAGCTCACGGGAGTCACGGCGGGCGCCGTCGCGGGCGCGATCGCGTGGATCGCCTTCGTGCCCCCCGCGCTCGTGTTCACCAGCGCCTGGGCCCGCCCGCTCGCCGCAACCATCGGCGGTCTCGCCGCTGCCGCGGTCGTCTACCTGCTGACCAGGAGATCCAACGGCATGGAGTCGACGCGGCTGCTGCTCATCGGCGTCATCGTCGCGGGCGTGCTGACCTCCGCGACGACCCTGGGGCTTCTCTTCCTCGGGCCGCAGGCGACGAACGTCATCGCCTGGCTCTCCGGGTCGGTGGAGCTGCGCACCTGGACCGATGTGATCATCGTCGCGTCGTATCTGAGCATCGCGGCCGTCATCACCCTGTTCGCCATCGGTCGCGCGAACGCGCAGCAGCTCGGCGACGATGTCGCCCGCTCGCTCGGACAGGGCCGGGAATTCGATCGCGTGCTGGTGCTCATCGCCGCAGTGGCGCTGACCGCGGGCGTCGTCTCGGTGCTCGGCGGCATCGGCTTCATCGGCCTCATGGCGCCGCACATGGTCCGGGGCTTCGCGGGCAGCAACCTGCGCAGGCAGATCCCGGCGGCGGCGTTCGCGGGGGCGGCGATGATGATGATCGCCGACATGATCGCGCGCAACATCAACAGCCGCAACCTGTTCGCATTCCTCGGCGACGACCTCGCTGCCCGGCCCCTTCCCGCGGGGGTCCTCCTCACACTGTTCGGTGTCCCGTACCTCGCATCACTGCTCTGGAGACAAAGATCATGACTGTCGATTCCGCGATCCGCTCCGCCGGCGAGCCGACTCCTCACGATGCGGCAGTCGAGGCTGTCGCCGCCCACGGCATCGATGTGGGATACCTCCACCGAGTCGTGCTCAAGCAGGTGGATCTCGCCATCGCCGCGGGCGGCGTCACCTGCCTGGTCGGCCCCAACGGCTCCGGCAAGTCGACCATGCTCAAGGCCTGCGCGCGCCTGCTCGCCACCCGTGCGGGCACGATCAGCCTGCAGGGCGACCTGCTGAGCGACCTCTCCAGCCGCGAGGTCGGGCAGCGGCTGGCCATCCT
>JBARWR010000556.1:0-2613 GCA_049646915.1 Microbacterium sp. | reverse complement strand
GGCCGAGGCGACCGGTGCGCTGACGGCATCCACCGCCCTCGGTCGGGGCGTGTTCCCCGACAGCCGCTACGACCTGGGGGTCACCGGCGGGTTCGGTGCCGACGGGGCCATGCAGCTCATCCGCGATGCCGACGTCGCCGTCGTGTTCGGCGCTTCGCTGAACCAGTTCACGATGCGCTTCGGCGAGCTGTTCGCCCCCGGGACGCGCGTCTTCCAGATCGATGTGGTGCCCGCCGCCACGCACGCGCACGTCGGCGGGTTCGTGCGCGCCGACGCCCGCGTCGCGGCATCCGCTCTGCTCGAGCGGCTCGCGCCCGCGAGAAACCACATCGGCCACGAGAAACCACGTGAGGACAGGTCTCCCACGCAGAATGTGGTTTCTCGCGGCGCGGGCTGGCGAGAATCCGTCGACGTCACTGCCGCCCGCACCTACCCAGCCGGCGATGCACTGGCCCCGGACGGACGTCTGGACCCCCGCTCGGCGGCCCGCCGGATCGCCGAGCTGCTGCCTGAGGACCGCGTGGTGGTCTCGGATGGCGGGCACTTCATCGGCTGGGCGAACATGTACTGGCCGGTCTCCGCGCCGGACCGGATGATGATGATCGGCACGGCATTCCAATCGATCGGTCAGGGCTGGCCGAGCGTCGTCGGCGCCACCCGCGCCCGCCCGGACTCGACCGTCGTGCTCACCTCCGGTGACGGCGGCGGCCTGATGGCCATCTCCGACCTGGAGTCGGCGGTGCGCGCCGCGGGCGGTCATGGCTGCGCGGTGATCTGGAACGACGCCGCGTACGGGGCGGAGATCAACCTGTACGGGCTGAAGGGCCTCGCCGAGGCTCCGATGCTGATCCCCGAGGTCGACTTCGCCGCATTCGGCGCCGCCGTCGGCGCGGAAGGCGTCGTCGTCCGCACACTCGAGGACCTCGACCGGCTGGCCGCGTGGACGGCCGAGGATCCGGCCACACGCCGATTCCTCGTGCTCGACCTGCGCATCTCGGGTCGGATCATCGCGCCGTACCAGCAGGAGATCATCCGGGTGAACTCCTGAGTCACGTCAGGCGGTAGTCGGGGATGCTGTCGTCGGTGGCGAAGATGTCTGTCAGCCACATCATCGAGCGGTACATCACCGGGTTCGAGAAGGTCCAGTCGCGCGTGCGGATGCGCCAGGCGGACGGCGGCGCGAGGAACGGACCGACGTTGCCGGAGCGGGCGATGTTCGTCGGCTTCCGCATCCGCCGGTCATAGGCGGCGAACGCCGCGATGTGATCTCCTCGGGCGGCGATCAGCTCACCGGCCAGAACGTACGCGCCGATCAGCGCCAGGCCGGTGCCGAACCCTCCCAGGGTGTTGGCGAATCCGGCATCGCCGACGAGCGCGACGCGTCCTCGTGTGAACGAGGTCATCGTCGTACGCGCCAGCACGTCGAGGTAGAAGTCGTCCGCGTCGCGACCGGCCGCGATCGCATCCGGCACCCGCCATCCGGATCCCGCGAAGGCGGATGCCAGGAACGCCCGCTGCGAGGCGATGTCGCGTCGGTCGTAATCCGGCCGGTCCGCTCGGAACACGAACAGGCTCGGCGCCTTCTGCCCGCCGAGCAGAGCCAGACGGCCGGGCTCGTTGTAGCCGTACGCAATCGCGCGTCCGTCCGGCAGCTGCCGTTCCAACCCGTCGAGCGGCATCTCCCCGCTCGCCACCGCGTAGTAGTGACCGCGAGCCTGGATGAACTGCTCCTCGGCTCCGAATGCGAGCCGCCGCACGGCGGAGTGCACACCATCAGCACCGATCACCAGGTCGAAGCGCTCGCTCGGCCGCGCGGCGAAGGCCACATCGACGCCGGACTCCGACTCGGCGAGCGAAACGATCTCATCGTCGAAGACGTACTCGGCATCCGCCTGCGAGTGCTCGTGCAGGATGCCGGCCAGGTCGCCCCGAAGGATCTCGACGTCGCCGCCGATGAACTCCCCCGGCACTGTGGCCTTGACCCGATCGCGCGCATCGACCAGCCGCCAGTCGGTCTTGGTGGTCTGGTGAGCGTGGACGTCGTCGAGGATTCCCATCCGGTCGAGGACGTCCCGGTGCGTGCGGCCCTTGAAGTCGACGGCCTGGCCGCCGGGCCGCAGCGCCGCCGCCTTCTCCACGACGGTCACGTCGAAGCCGTTGCGTCCGAGCCAGCGCGCGAGGGCGGGCCCCGCGATGCTCGCTCCCGAGATCAGGATCTTCATGGTCACTCCTTCAGTATTGTTATTGCGTCCATTGGACACAATACATAATCGCTTACACTGGACGCAATTACCACCGGGAGATCTCATGGATGACGCCGCACGTCTGCTCTGGACGCCGACTGCACCCGCGAAGCGCGGGCCGAAGCCCCGTTTCACCCTGGAAGCGATCACCGATGCGGCGGTGGCGATCGCAGACGAGCACGGCCTGGACGCGGTGACGATGCAACAGGTCGCCGCGCACCTCGGAACCACGAAGATGGCCCTGTACCGCTATCTGCCCGGCCGAGCCGAGCTGGATGCCCTCATGCTGGACCGGGCGCTCGGCTCCCCCGACGCGCTGCCCACCGGCGACTGGGGTCACGCGCTCACCCGCTGGGCGGACGACCTGCAT
>JBARWR010000555.1:0-3232 GCA_049646915.1 Microbacterium sp. | reverse complement strand
GCGCTCGGCCGTGCGCAGCGCGTCGGCGATGTCGTCCAGCATTCCCTCCGCGAACTCTCCGCGCGGGCGGAGCGGAACGGGGATGCGGGGAGAGGGCGCCTCGGGCAGGGGGCCGGCATCAAGGGACGCGACGTCGTAGGGGATCGCGAGGACGACCGGCACCCGGTAGGTCAGTGCGTGCTCGACGGCGATGACGGTGGTGGCTGCGGCATCCGCCCGTCCGGTCGTATAGGTGCGCGCTCCGACGGCGGAGGCGAGGGCGATCTGATCCACGTCCCAGGGGCGCGGGCCGGAGGTGGGCTCGTCGCCGACGACGAGCACCAGCGGCACGTGCGCCTGCACGGCCTCGGCCAGAGAAGTGAGCGTGTTCGTGAAGCCGGCGCCATAAGTGGACGTCGCGGCGGCGATGCGACCCGAGGCGCGATAGTGGGCGTCGGCCGCGACGACCGCGCCCTGCTCGTGGCGGACCGCGGTGAACACGGCATCCGTCTGCGCCTCGATGGCATCGAGGAAATAGGCGTTGCCGTTGCCCATCACCCCGAAGACGTGATCGACGTGCTGGGCGAGGGTGAGTGCGACGTGTGCGGAGACGGTGGGCATGCGAAAGCCTTCCAAGACGGGAACGGATGGGGTCCGTATGTGTCTCGCCGCTCACGCGTCATCGCGGCGACCATCAAGGTCGCAGAGTGCTTCGTGCCCCTTTTTCGGGCACCGGCCGTGGCCGGACGTGTCGATTCTACCGCCGGTGATCAGGAGCGCGCCGCAGTGACGTCCGCCAGCGCGATGGTCGAGGTGTGCAGATCCTCTAGGCGGATCGCGATGACAGACTCTGTCGGCAGCGCCGTCCACCCCTCGGCGGCGACGCCGGTGGATGCGATCATGATGCTGCCGTCGGCGCCCCGGCGGGTGCGCAGAGCGAAGTAGTCCTCGTTGTGCTCATCGGGCAGCTGCGCGGCCATCGGTGCGAGACGTGCGCGATCGTGGTCGGTGAGGACGCTGGTGGCGCTCGCGTGCACGACCACGAGGTGCTCCCGGTCGAGGATCAGCGCGTTCAGGCTGGCCAGGGGGAACAGCTCCCGCAGTCTGTGTGCGACGTGGGCTGCCGCCTCCCGAAGCGGCAGGCCCGCGGCGACCCGCTCGCGGATGAGCGCGAAGTACATCTCGCTGTCGGTCGTGCCCGTCAGCGCTGCACTGCTCTCCGGCGAGAGCAGTGCGCGCAGGTCATCGAGCGGCTTGATGGTGCCGTTGTGCGCGAAGGCGATGCCGTCGGCCTCGAACGGGTGCGCGTTGCTCTCGTTCACCGGCAGCCCGGCTGTCGCCCACCGCAGGTGCACCATGGCGGCGCGTGCCGGGATCACGAGTGCGGCGTCGAAGGTGGGGTCGGATGCCGCGGAGAGCGGAGACCGGTTCACCATCGGGTCCGCGCCAGGATCGCGCACGCCCGCCCAGCCCCAGCCGTCGCCGTGCAGGCGAGCCAGCGACAGCAGGCTCTCGATCCCGCCGGCCCCGAGTGCCGCTCGTGCGGTGGAGAGCTCGGGAGAGACGAACGCGAACAGGCGACACATGAGGAACCTCGGAACGGATTGCGGATGCCGGACGGCCGACCTGTGCGGCGGGCGTCCTCTTCGTTTGTACCCCATCTTCGTCGCCGGCGGGCCGCGGGCGGCTCACGTCTGCGTCGCGGATGCGGGAGAATCGAGGGCATGACGGATGTGATCGAGCGCGAGACGCTCACCTGGGATGGATTCGGCGATGCGACCCGGGAACTCGCCAGGCGCATCCTCGACAGCGGCTTCGCACCCGAGGTGGTCGTCGCGATCGCCCGTGGCGGGCTGCTTCCGGCAGGGGCCATCGCGTACGGACTGGGCGCGAAGAACTGCGGCGCCATCAACGTCGAGTTCTACACCGGCATCGGCACTGTGCTCGATGCCCCCGAGGTGCTGCCGCCCGAGCTGGACATGGCCTACCTCGACGGGCGCCGCGTGCTGCTGGTCGACGACGTCGCCGACTCCGGCCGTACACTGGCGCTCGCCGTGCAGCTGCTGCAGGACAAGGGCGCCGACGTGCGCTCGGTCACGATCTACACCAAGCCCACCACGATCATCCAGCCCGATTACGCGTGGAAGGACACCGATCTGTGGATCGACTTCCCTTGGTCGTACAAGGGCACGGTCATCGAAGAGGACCGTGGACTGGCTCCTTCGGCCTGACCTGCTGCGGCGCCTCGATCAGGACCGGCGCCGGCGTCATCCGCGCAGCAGTGCGCGCAGAGTCTGGATCGTATCCGCCTCGGCGAGGCCCTTGTCGGGGCGGTAGCCCTTCACCCGCGCGAAGCGCAGCGCGACACCGCCGGGATAGCGGGGGGAGCGCTGGACTCCGTCGATCGCGATCTCGACGACGAGATCCGGGCGCAGGAACACGGCGTGTGCCGTGCGGTGCGTCTCGAGTTCCGGGAACGTCTCGGTCTGCCAGCGCAGCAGCTCGTCGGTGAGCCCCTTGAAGGTCTTGCCGACCATCACGAGCCCGCCCGGCTCGCCGAAATCGCCGGTCGGGTCGAGTGCACCGAGATGCAGGTTCGACAGCATCCCGCGCCGTCGGCCCGAGCCCCATTCGGCGGCGAGCACCACCAGGTCGAAGGTGAGCACGGGCTTGACCTTCACCCAGGACTTCCCGCGTCGACCGGCCGTGTAGGGCGAGTCGATCGCCTTGACGACGACGCCCTCGTGCCCGGCAGCGAGGGCCTCGTGGGAGAGCTGCTCCGCGGCATCCGGCTCGTCGGTCACGATCCCCGGCATCCGCCACTCGCCCGCGATGCGCTCCAGTTCGGTCAGCCGGGTCGAGAGCGGCTCATCGATGAGATCCCGCCCGTCGAGGTGCAGCACGTCGAAGAACCAGGGGCGCAGCAGGAGTTGACGCGACACCTCGCCCCCGAAGCGCGACATGGTGTCCTGGAACGGGCGCGGAGCACCGTCCTCATCGAGCGAGAGCGTCTCGCCGTCGACGATGAGATCCTGCACTGGGAGGCCGCGCACGATCTCGACGATCTCCGGCACCCGGTGCGTGATGTCGGCGAGGCTGCGCGTGAAGACGCCCACCTCGTCGCCGTGCCGGTGCACCTGGATCCGCGCGCCGTCGAGCTTGTACTCGACCGAGGCGCGTCCGGTCATCTCCATCGCGGCGGTGGGAGTGGTGGCGGTCGCCGCGAGCATCGGCAGCACGGGGCGGTCGACCT
>JBARWR010000554.1:0-6450 GCA_049646915.1 Microbacterium sp. | reverse complement strand
GGCTGCGGGTGCTGCTGCGGCAGGCGCGTCGCCTGCAGAGCCGGCACCGCTGCCGTCGCCGATGCGCGCGAGAAGTGCGCCGACCTCGACGGTATCGTCCTCGGCCACGAGGATCTCCTCGACGACGCCGCTGACCGGTGAGGGGATCTCGGTGTCGACCTTGTCGGTCGAGATCTCGAGCAGGCCCTCATCCGCCTGCACCGTGTCGCCGACCTGCTTCAGCCAGCGAGTGACAGTACCCTCGGTGACGCTCTCCCCAAGTGCGGGAAGGACCACGGGTGTGCTCATGACGGAGTCTCCTTCAGAAATCTGTGACGCCCCAAGCTTAGTGACCTGGGAGCCGGGTTGGTGCGGTTCAGAGTGCGTGGAGCGGTTTTCCGGCGAGCGCGAGGAAAGCCTCGCCGAGCGCCTCGCTCTGAGTGGGGTGTGCGTGGATGAGGGGTGCGAGGTCCTCGGGGTGCGCTTCCCACGCGACGGCCAGCTGGCCTTCGGTGATCAATTCGCCGACCCGGTCGCCGAGCAGGTGCACGCCGAGGACGGGGCCGTCCTTCTGGCGGACGACCTTCACGGTGCCTGACGTGCCGATGATCTCGCTCTTGCCGTTTCCGGCCAGGTTGTACTCGTAGGCGATGACGGCGTCCGCTCCGTGCGCCGCGATCGCGGCCTCCTCCGTGATGCCGACGGATGCCACCTCCGGGCTGCAGTACGTGACGCGGGGGATCTGGGTCTCCGGTAGTGCGGGAACCTGCATGCCCGAGATGCGCTCGGCGACGGCGATGCCCTGCAGGAATCCGCGATGCGCGAGCTGCAGTCCTGGGACGATGTCGCCGACGGCCCAGAGGCCGGGCACGCCGGTGCGCAGCTGCTCGTCGACCATCACGAAGCCGCGCTCCAGAGTGGCGCCCGCCTCTTCGAAGCCGAGTCCTGCCGTGGCGGGCCCGCGCCCGACCGCCACCAGCAGGTAGTCGGCGGTGAAGGTCTTGCCGTCCTCGAGCGTGACGGTCACCTGGTTCTCATCCTGCTCGGCCTTCTGGAAACGGGTGCCGAGGCTGTACGCGATGCCCTTGCGTCGGAACGCCCGCTCGAGCCCCTTGCTGAGGGCGATGTCCTCGTTGGGGACGAGGTGCGGCAACGCCTCGACGATCGTGACCTCGGCGCCGAAGGAGTGCCAGACGCTGGCGAACTCGACTCCGATGACGCCACCGCCGAGCACGATGACCTTCGAAGGCACCTCGTCGAGCGCGAGCGCCTGCTCGCTGGTGAGAACCCGGCCGCCGATCTCCAGCCCCGGCAGCGTGCGGCTGTACGAGCCGGTGGCCAGCACGACATCCGCGCCGACGTAGCGGTCATCTCCGACGCTCACCGAGCGGTCGGCCTGCAGGCGTCCCTCGCCGGCGACGACCGTGATGCCGCGCGCCTTGATGAGGCCCTCGAGACCCTTGAACTTCTTCGCCACGATGCCTTCGCGGTACGCCGTGACGCCGGCGACGTCGATGGCTTCGAGAGTCGCAGTGACCCCCACGGATGCCGCGGTGCGCACGTGATCGGCCACCTCGGCCGCGTGCAGCAGCGCCTTCGTCGGGATGCAGCCGCGATGCAGACAGGTGCCGCCGACCTTGTCCTTCTCGATCAGGGCGACCTTCTTGCCGAGCTCGCTGGCGCGCAGGGCTGCGGCGTAGCCGCCGCTGCCGCCGCCGAGGATGACGAGGTCGAACTCGTGAACAGCCATCAGGCCTCCTTGACCGATGCGCGGGCGAACGCGACGAGCGAGCGGACCGCGACACCGGTCGGTCCCTTGTCGGTGAAGCCGTACGGTGAGCCTTTGTGCTCCGAGGAGCCCGCGATGTCGAGGTGCACCCAGGGGATGCGCGGCGCGTCATCGGCATCCGACGTGCGACCGACGAAGCGCTGCAGGAAGAGTCCGGCGAACAGCGAACCGCCGGAGCGGTCCGACATGTTCGCGTTGATCATGTCCGCGATCTGCGAGTCCAGGGATTCCTCCATGTACTCCGGAAGCGGCAGCGCCCAGGCCTGCTCGCCCACCTGCTCGGCGGCGGCGAGGTACTCGGCGACCACGGCGTCGTCGCCCATCACGCCGGTGTGGCGCATGCCGAGCGCGACGATGATCGCACCGGTCAGGGTCGCGACGTCGATGATGACGTCCGGGTTCTCGCGGCTGGCGGCGACGAGGCCGTCCGCCATCACGAGGCGCCCCTCGGCATCGGTGTTGAGGACTTCGACCGTCTGGCCGTCCAGCATCCGCAGCACATCGCCCGGGCGCGTGGCGCGTCCCGAGGGCATGTTGTCGGCGATGCACATCCAGGCGGTCACGCGCACCGGGAGCTCCATGGCGGCGATGGCGCGGATGGCGGCGAGGATGGTGGCCGCACCCGTCATGTCGAACTTCATGCCGACCATTCCCGTCGGCGGCTTGAGCGAAAGCCCGCCGGTGTCGAAGGTGATGCCCTTGCCGACGAGTGCGATGTGGCGGGCGGAGTCGGCGGGGGAGTAGCTCAGGCGGACGAGCCTCGGCGGGCGATCCGAACCGCGTCCGACGCCGATGATGCCGCCGAAGCCCTGCTCCTCGAGCTGAGTCTCATCGAGAACCTCGACCTCGATCGGCAGCGCGTCGACCGCATCCACCGCTGACTGCGCGAGCTGCGCCGGACTCTGCCACTCCGCGGGAACGGACACCAGGTCCTTCACCAGGGCGACGGCCTCGGCTATGACCCGGGCCTGATCCAGTGCGTCGTCCCCGACCTGCGCGGCATGCAGGATCAGCGATTCGGCTTTCGCCGGCTTCTTCTCGGAGCGGTAGTCGTCGAACCGGTATCCGCCCAGCAGCGCGCCCTCTGCTGCCGCGTCGGCGAACTGCTCGAGTCCGGCGGCGAAGCCGATCGAGACGGTGGTGAAGCCGGTCAGCGAGCGGACCGCGGTCGCAACGGCATCCCGCACGGTCTGCGCCGTGGGCTTCGCCCCTGCGCTCACCACGGCGAGCGGCAGGTCCGTGAAGGAGGGGAGGTGCACGCGCGCGAAGGCGGATGCCGAGCCCTTGTAGCCGATGGCGGCCAGGGTCTCGACCAGTCCTTCATGGTCGGACAGTGCGTCTGCTGCGCCGTCGGGATCAGGGATGACGAGCACGGCGGCGGCGGCAGAACTTCCAGGGAACGGATCGGTCGTGTGAGTGATCACGGGAAGCGTCATGGTTCCATCCTAGGGATCGGGCGCGCACTCTCGTGGACAGGGGCCCGCCGCGTCCGCGAGAGTGCGCTGTGTTCGCCCTGAGCGTGAGAGGTGCCGACCCGGCGGGGTCACTGACTCGTAGCATTGAGGCATGCCCCATTCCGCAGACCTGTACGAGTCGCTCGCCGGCGCACCCGACGTGCCGACGGGCCTGCCCCTGGTCGTTCTGCTCACCGGCTTCACCGATGCGGGCAACGCCGTGTCGGGTCTGATCGACCACCTGGAGTCGACCGTGTCGCCCCAGACGCTGATCGCCTTCGACAACGATGTGCTTCTGGATTACCGGGCCCGACGACCCGTGATCGTGTTCGATCAGGATCATCTGACCGAGTTCCGGCCGGCACGGCTGGAGCTCTCGCTGGCGCACGACGCGCTCGGTCAGCCATTCCTGCTGCTCTCCGGATATGAGCCGGACTTCGCCTGGAACGCCTTCACCGATGCCGTGCTGAGCTTCGTCGACGCCTTCCAGGTGTCGACTGTTACGTGGATCCACTCGATCGCCATGCCCGTGCCCCACACTCGGCCGCTGGGCACCACGATCAGCGGCAATCGCCGCGACCTCGCCGCCGCGCACTCGGTGTGGCGCCCGCGCACGCAGGTGCCCGCGACGGTCGGACATCTGCTGGAGTATCGCCTCGTCGAGCACGATGTGCGCGTGGCGGGAATCGTCCTGCTGGTGCCGCATTACCTCGCCGACACCGAGAACCCCGACACCGTGCTGGCTGCGGCGGACAAGCTGATGGCGGCGACCGGGCTGGTGCTGCGCATGGATGAGGTGCAGTCCCGCTCCGAGGAGTACCTGAGCCGCGTGCAGGAGCAGGTGACGGGCAGTGAGGAGCTGACCCAGATGGTGCACACTCTCGAGCGCCGCTATGACGCGTACATGGCGGGTCGTGAAGAGGACGGCGAGGCGGACGAGGCGTTCGACGAGCGTGATCTGCCCAGTGCGGATGAGCTGGCGGCCGAGCTGGAGCGCTATCTCGCCAACCGCCGCCCCGGTGACGAGGACCGACGCTCCTGACGCGACGCGCGGTGCGCCGTCCGAGGATGCCGGATGCTCTCGGGTGTGTGATAATGGAGGTCTGACCCGTTGTCAAGCATCGATTTTCGTGATCGCGCTTGACAAGGGTCTTACTAGTGTCCGAAATGGCCCGGAGCGTGTGCACCGCTCCGTGAAAGGCGAAACGTGACTCCTGCCACGACCAAGAAGACCCGGACGACCACCAAGAAGACTGCAGCTGCAGAGGTCGAGACTCCCGAGGTCGCAGACACCGCTGCGACGGCTCCGGCGGCGAAGGCCCCCGCCAAGAAGGCTCCTGCCAAGAAGGCGCCCGCCAAGAAGGCGCCCGCGAAGCGTGCGTCCAAGAAGAAGGAAGAGGCCCCCGAGGTCGACGACGAAGCCGTCGAGGCGGCCGAGGCGGAGGACGAGGAGGAGAACAAGAAGCCCACGTTCTCCGAGCCGCTTCCCACCGGCGCGATCGTGATCTCCTCCACCGACGACGACGACGCCCCGGTCTACTCGACGCAGATCACCGGTGCGACCGCCGACCCGGTCAAGGACTACCTCAAGCAGATCGGAAAGGTCGCGCTGCTGAACGCGGCCGAAGAGGTCGAGCTGGCGATGCGCATCGAGGCGGGCCTGTTCGCCGAGGAGAAGCTCTCGGCGCTGTCGGCAGCCGAGAAGTCCAGCCAGCTCGGGCTCGACCTGCAGTGGGTGGCCCGTGACGGCCATCGCGCCAAGAGCCACCTGCTCGGCGCCAACCTGCGTCTGGTCGTCTCGCTGGCCAAGCGCTACACCGGTCGCGGCATGCAGTTCCTGGATCTGATCCAGGAGGGCAACCTCGGTCTGATCCGCGCGGTCGAGAAGTTCGACTACACCAAGGGCTTCAAGTTCTCGACGTACGCCACCTGGTGGATCCGTCAGGCGATCACGCGCGCCATGGCCGACCAGGCGCGCACCATCCGCATCCCCGTGCACATGGTCGAGGTCATCAACAAGCTCGCCCGCGTGCAGCGGCAGATGCTGCAGGACCTGGGCCGCGAGCCCACCCCCGAAGAGCTGTCCCGCGAGCTCGACATGACGCCCGAGAAGGTCGTCGAGGTGCAGAAGTACGGCCGCGAGCCGATCTCGCTGCACACGCCGCTCGGCGAGGACGGCGACAGCGAGTTCGGTGACCTGATCGAGGACACCGAGGCTGTCGTGCCCGCGGATGCGGTCGGGTTCACGATGCTGCAGCGCCAGCTCGAGCAGCTGCTCGACTCGCTGTCCGAGCGCGAGGCCGGTGTCATCCGGATGCGCTTCGGACTCGGCGACGGCCAGCCCAAGACGCTCGATCAGATCGGCGACACGTTCGGGGTCACCCGTGAGCGCATCCGCCAGATCGAGTCGAAGACGATGGCGAAGCTGCGGCACCCGAGTCGTTCGCAGTCGCTGCGGGACTATCTCGAATGATGTCGAAGGCGCCGCAGGCCCGCTCGGCCGGCCTGCGGTACGTCTTCCCTGTGCTGGCGGGCAAGCTCGCGCGCGTCGCGACCCGTCTGCGCGGGGGAGGCTCGGCGTTCCCCGGCTACCTCACGAACAGGCTGGCCCCGTCGCTGCTTCCCACGCTGGCTGACCAGTTCCCGTACGGCGTGGTGTTCGTGCTCGGCTCGAACGGCAAGACGACCACGACGCACATGATCAGCGAGGTGCTGCGCGCCCACGGGCTGACCGTGTTCACGAACCCGACGGGTGCGAATCTGCCGCAGGGCGTCACCAGCGCGCTGCTGGCCGATGCGACCCTCACCGGTCGCATCCGTGCCGACGTCGCCGTGCTCGAGGTCGACGAGGGGTACGCGGCGGATCTCGCCGACAAGCTCTCTCCGGCGGTGATCCTGTCGCTGAACGTCCAGGTCGATCAGCTGTACCGGTTCTACGAGACCGAGCGGGTGGCCGACATGATGCTCGAGGCCTCGAAGCGCGCACAGGCGCATGTCGTCGTGAACCGCGACGACCCGTACCTCAGCAAGATCGATGTGGACACCATGCGCGCCCCGGTGTCCTTCTTCGGCGTGGCGAGTGAGATCGTCGCGGCGTCCGCGCACGGCCTGGCCAACGCCGCCGACACGCGCAGCGGCAACGCCGGCATCCAGGAGCGCGTCGCGTACTCCGAGGTGCGCAACGTCGCGGGCCGTGACATCACCGTGCAGGTGGGCGATGCGGACGTC
>JBARWR010000553.1:0-3461 GCA_049646915.1 Microbacterium sp. | reverse complement strand
GCCGCCTGCAGCACCGCCTCGAACTCCTCGTCGTCGGGGGCGAGGCCGACCGCGAGAAGAAGCCCGTCGGCGACGGGGGGCACCGGCGAGCGCCTGTCGTGCACGACCAGATCGCCGACCTCCCTGTCGAGACCGGCGGGCGCGCACACCAGGGACAGGGTCAGGCCCGCCGTCTCGAGCAGGTACGTCAATGTGCGCATCGTCACGCGAACATTCTTGCAACGAGTGCGGGAAGATCACACCACCAGCGCAGCCAGTCGTGACCGCCGCTGTGCTCGCGGTGGTCGGCGTCGTAGCCGCGGACTGCGAGGGCGGCGTGCAGGCGCCGGGCGGTGTCGATCATGTCGGCGCCCTCGTACGACCCCACCTCGAGGCAGATCCGCACGTCGACCGGCTGCTGCGCCAGCACGCGAGCGGTGAGGTGCTCCTGCGGTGCGTCGGCGTCATCGCGAGGCCACCAGAAGGAACCGGACTGGGCACCGGCCACGGCGATGACCTCCGGAGCTGCGAGTGCGGCGGCCACGGCGGTCAGCCCGCCGAGGCTCTGACCGAGGACGCCGATCCGGCCCGACACCGGGTACCGAGTGCGCAGCAGCGGCACGAGCTCTTCGACGAGGAAGCGGGTCGTATCGGGGTTGCCCTCCAGCTCTCGGATCCGGGTGCCGGTGTCGAGGGAGTCGACCAGGGCGAGCACGAGCGGGCGACCGGCCGCACGAATGCCCTCGAGCGGGCCGCTGATGGGCAGCACCTGCGCCCAGACCCAGCCGTCGAGCACGATGAGCAGCTGCGCATCCCGCGCATCCCGCGGCGCATGCACCCACACCGTGCGGGTGTTGCCGAGAAGCTCGCTGGTCACCCGGATCTCATCGAGCGACCCGGCTCCTGCCGGCGAGGCCGGCATGACGGCCCCGGCGGCGAGGATCGATGTCCGGCGGGCGGGCTGATCGAGGTCGCTCGGGTGCGCCGGCCAGTCCACGCCGTGCGGATTGAGCGGGTCCGCGCGGAAGGTGAACTCCCGCAGCGCCCAGTCGGTGATCTGATCGGGCGCTTCCAGAGAGTCGTTCACGGAGAGCTGATAGCTCGCGATCAGGGGCGGCTCGACATGGTAGCTGCGATGCCACACGTCGGTGCCGGGCAGGCGCTGCATCAGGTCGGCTCCGAGGGGATCCCACCGGGCCGGGCCTCCGACGACGACGACATTGCGGGTGCGGCCGTCGTCGCGCCACAGGAAGGTGACCAGGTGACCGTCCTCCTCGATCAGCGGCGCACCGCTCTCGGCGATCTCCTCCCAGAGCCGGTCGGCATCCGCCTGCGTGCGCACCTCGCTCAGACGCGTGCTCGTCACGGGCACCGTCGCACCCCGAGCCCCGGCTCCGAGGAGGGCGTCTGGACGCCGTCGATGAGCTCGACACCCGTCCACGGATCACTCGCCAGGCCGAGGTTGCCGTCGAGATCGACCATGTCGCACAGGCCTGCGATCGCGGTCGGGGCCGCGATGCCGAGTGTCGACTCCCCCATGCAGCCGAGCATGACGGTGAGCGAGAGGGCCCGCGCCGCGTGGATCATCCGGATCGCCTCGCGCATGCCACCGGACTTGGCGAGCTTGATGTTCACGCCGTGAGCCCGCTCCGCGCATCCGGCGAGGTCGGCGAGGGTGTGGCAGTCCTCGTCGACGATGATCGGCAGCGCCGAGCGCTCCTTGAGGGCGGGCCCGTCGGCGTCTCCGGCGGGCAGAGGCTGCTCGACGTGGGTCACCCCGAGATCGGCGAGCCGCGGAATCGACTCGAGAGCCTCCCGGTAGGACCAGTACTCGTTGACATCGACGATCATCGGCAGACCGCTCGACGCGTGCACCCGTTCGACGCGGGTGATGTCCAGCCCGTCGCGGCCGCCGAGCTTGAGCTTGAGCAGGCGGTGCCCCTGCTCCGCTGCCGCACGGGCCTTCGCCGCCATGATGCCGGGAGCGTCGAGGCTGATCGTCTGCACGGTGAGCGGGCCCGTGCGCGGCAGCCCCAGGAGCTGCCAGGTCGGCATGCCGACGAGGCGCCCGCAGAGGTCGTGCAACGCGGCATCCACCCCCGCCTGCGCCGCCCGATCACCCGGGCCGCTCGCGAGCAGGCCGCCGATGTGCTCGAAGGCGAACGGATCGTCGCCGAGCCGGCCGCTCCAGTGCTGAACGAAGGAGATCACCGACGGCACCGACTCGCGGAAGTACTCGATCGGGGTCGCCTCCCCCCACCCCGTGACGCCGCCGATCGTCGCGCCGATCTCCACCGTCTCGTACCAGTGCTCGACACCGCGGGAGATGACGAACGGCTCGCGCAGCTCGAGACGCACGTGCCGCGCGGTCAGGGTGAGCGCCTCACGCATCGGCTGCTCCGTTCGCCGCGAACAGCATCACGACGAGCAGGTCGATCGCCGCGGAGAGCGTCGGCGCGTCGAACTCCACCGTCCGGGCATCCACCGACCGCACTCCCGGGATCCAGTTCGCGAGCGTGGCGGCCGTCGCGGAGAGGAACGTCGCCGTCAGAGTCTGCGGACCGGAGATCGCCGGTGCCGGCGGAGGGTCCGCGAGCGCGGCACGCACTCCCGCGGCGATGCCCTCCCGGCATAGCGAAGGCGACAGCGTCACCGCGCTGATCCGGTCCAGCGCCCGCTTCGTCGCGAACGTCGTGACATCGGGGACCAGCTCCCGCGCCTCCGCACAGGCATGCGCATCACCGGCGAGGAAGACGAGGGGGACGCCACGCTCGGCGGCGCTGAGCGCGGACAGCCCGATCTCTCCGATCGGCTCGCCGTTCAGAAGCACGTCGAACAGGTTCGCGCCGGAGAGCGTGTGCGAGAGGACACCCGGTCGGCCGGCGCGACTGTGGTAGCCGAGCAGCACGAGGGCGTCATAGGTCTCGTCGATCCCCGCCGTCATCAGTCCCGCCTTGACCGGCCCGCGGATGAGCTCGATGCGCGGATGCAGGTCCGCCGGCACGAGATTGCGCATGCTGCCATGCGAGTCGTTGACCGTCACCGTCTGCGCGCCCGCGTCGAACGCCGCCTGCGCGGCAGCGTTGACCTCGAGCGCGAGCTGGTCGCGAGCGCGCGCGTAATGATGGCTGGAAGGATGGTCGCAGTCGACGTCCTCCCGGTGGACGACCGTGCCGACGCCCTCCATGTCGGCGGAGATGTAGACCTTCATCACTCCTCCTTGTGCAGTGGGTAGCCGTGAGCGTTCACGGCGATCACCCGACCGGACGCATCCCGGACGAAACGCCACTCATCGAGCTCGAAGGTGAACAGGTCCGGTTCGCCGGTGCGCTCCAGGCGCAGCGGCGGCTCGGTGGCCGAGTGGACGCAGACGAGACCGCCGCCGCGGAACTCGATGGAGATCACCGACCCGTCCTCGCGATCGTGGTACCGGCCCAGCAGCGGAGCCCACGCCTCGGGCGGCGAGGCGGTCACGTCGCTGG
>JBARWR010000552.1:0-6619 GCA_049646915.1 Microbacterium sp. | reverse complement strand
GACGCAGCGCGAAGGACTCTTCCAGCGTGGCGGTGCCGATGCGGGTCGCTCCCCCGGCGAGCGCAGCCGTCGCGACGGCAGGGGCACCGTGTCCGTAGCCGTTCGCCTTGACGACGCCGATCACCTGCACGCCGGTCAGGGTGCGCAGATGGCGGACGTTCTCGGCGATCGCGGACAGGTCGACCGTCGCCTCGCGGAATGGTCGGGTCACGCGGCATCCGTTCGCTCGGCGACGACGTAGGCGGCGGCGAGGCCCGCGTCGTGGGTGAGACTCAGGTGCAGCGCGGTGATCCCGCGCGTCTGGACCACCTCGGCGGTGGAGCCGCTGAGCACGAAGTGCGGCCGCCCGGACGCCTCCGAGGCGATCTCGATCTCGGACCAGTACACGCCGTCGCTGCCGCCGAGCGCCTTGATCAGCGCTTCCTTGGCGGCGTACCGCGCGGCCAGGGATCGCAATCGCAGCAGCTGCTCGGCCGGGGTGAACAGCCGCTGCAGCAGCCGCGGTGTGCGGGTGACCGAGCGCTCGAACCGCGCGACGTCCACGAGGTCGATTCCGGTGCCGATGATCACCCGTTCAGCCTACTCGGGCGGGTCGCGCGCTCCCTCAGATGTCGGCTCAGAAGACGGATGTCGACACAGATGGCCGATCTGGTCCGACATCCGTCGTCTGAGCCGACATCCGTCGCGAAGCCACTTGAGAAAGGGGGAACTCGATCCGCCATCTCCCTGCACAATCGACAATTTCGATGAGTTCTCCACATTTCCCGGAATCGCGTCGGTCGGGGGCGCGCGGCCCAGGGATCCTCGAAGCATGCTCACCCCGAAGGAACTTCTCAGCCGGTTCGGCGGCATCGCTCGCGGCACATACCTGCAGCAGTACGGCTGCACCCGGGATCACCTTGCAGCCGCCGTGCACGCCGGTGAGATCCGTCGTGTGCGCCCCGGTGTCTTCGCCCTGCCCTCGAGCAATGCAAAGGTCACGACGGCCGCCGCCCACGGTGGAGAGCTCACCTGCGCGGATGCTCTGCGAGCACGCCGCGTCTGGCTCCTGCCGGATGAGAACAAAGAGGTGCATGTCTGGCTCGGCCGCGCCGGGAGACGCCACCCGCATGCCGGATGCGCCTGCATCCAGCACCGCTCCGCGGGTACCGCCCAGGTCGGCTACGCCTCCGTGGCCACCGCGTTGATCCACGCCTACCGCTGCCTGACCGCAGAGGCCTTCTTCGCGGCTTACGAGTCCGCGTGGAATTGGCGGCTCATCACGGCATCCGACCGTCGTCGCATCAGACAGGAACTGCCGAAGAAGGCGGCCTGGATGCTGGACCTGGCACGGTCCGACTCACAGAGCGGACTGGAATCACTGCTGCGTTTTCGACTGCGCCTGCTCGGCATCAGCCTGGAATGCCAGGTGGACATCGATGGGGTCGGCCGCGTCGATTTCGTCGCTGGCGGGCGCCTGATCATCGAGGTGGACGGCAAAGAGAACCACGCGGGCGCCGAACGTCGGCACAACGATCTGGTGCGCGATGCTGCAGCATTCGCTCTGGGGTACGAGACCCTGCGCTTCGACTACTCGCTGGTCGTGTACAACTGGGAAGTCGTCGAGGACGCCATCCTGCCGGCGCTCGCCCGTATCGGCGACTGAGTACGCCGAGCTCCTCAGATGTCGGATGAAACGACGGATGTCGGCAGATTCCGCAGATCTGGTCCGACATCCGTCGTCTGAGCCGACAAGTGTCGGCGAGCGAGCCCTGTCGGCGCGGTCACCGACCCGAGCTCACTCCACGGTGACGGACTTGGCCAGGTTGCGGGGCTGGTCGACGTCCAGACCCTTGGCCGTGGCGAGCGCCATGGCGAAGATCTGCAGCGGCACGACCGAGAGGATCGGCTCGAACAGCGGCGAGGCGAGCGGGATGCGGATGACCTCGTCGGCGTACGGCAGCACCGCGGCATCCCCCTCTTCGGCCACGACGATCACGCGGGCACCGCGGGCGCGGATCTCCTGGATGTTCGAGACGACCTTGGAGTGGATCAGCGCGGAATGGCGCGGTGACGGCACCAGCACGAACACGGGCTGACCGGGCTCGATCAGCGCGATCGGGCCGTGCTTGAGCTCACCGGCGGCGAAGCCCTCGGCGTGGATGTACGAGATCTCCTTGAGCTTGAGCGCGCCCTCCAACGCGATCGGGTAGCCCACGTGACGGCCGAGGAACAGCACCGAGCGGGTGTCGGCCATCCAGCCGGCCAGCTGCGAGACGTGCTCGCTCTCCTCCGCGAGCACCTGCGCGACCTTCTCGGGCAGCGCCTGCAGTTCGGCTGCGGCTTCCAGAGAATCGGATGCCAAGGTGCCGCGCACCCGGCCCATGTGCAGTCCCAGCAGCAGCAGCGCGGTGATCTGCGCCGAGAACGCCTTGGTCGACGCGACGGCGACCTCCGGTCCGGCGTGCGTGTAGACGACGGCATCCGATTCGCGCGGGATGGTCGCGCCCTGCGTGTTGCAGATCGACAAGGTGCGGGCGCCGCGCTCGTGAGCGTACTTGACGGCCATCAGGGTGTCCATGGTCTCGCCGGACTGGCTGATCGAGACGACCAGGGTGTCGTCGCCGATCACCGGATCGCGGTAGCGGAACTCGTGCGCGAGTTCGACATCCGTCGCGACGCGCGCCCACTGCTCGATCGCGTACTTGCCGACCAGCGCCGCGTACGAGGCGGTGCCGCAGGCGGTGATGATGACGCGGTTGATGCCGGTGAACAGGTCGTCGAGTCCGTCGAGTTCGGGGATGACGACCTGACCGTCGTGGATGCGACCGCGGATGGTGTTCGCGACGGCCTCGGGCTGCTCGGCGACCTCCTTGGCCATGAACGACGGCCAGCCGCCCTTCTCGGCGGCGGCGGAATCCCACGACACCTCGAACGGCTGCGCCTGAACGGGGTTGCCCTCGAAGTCGGTGACGGTGACCTCGGCAGGGGTGATCGAGACGATCTGGTCCTGCCCGATCGCGAGCGCGTTGCGGGTGTACTCGACGAAGGCGGCGACATCGGAGCCGAGGAAGTTCTCGCCCTCGCCGAGGCCGATCACCAGCGGCGAGTTGCGACGGGCACCGACGACGAGGCCAGGCTGGCTCTCGTGCATGGCGAGCAGCGTGAAGGCGCCCTCGAGGCGGTTCACGACCGCGCGGAACGCCTGCTGCAGGTCGCCGGTGCGGCGGTACTCGCGACCGAGGAGAGCTGCGGCGACCTCGGTGTCGGTCTCGCTGAGGAAGGTGACGCCCTCGGCGGTCAGCTCGTCACGGAGAGCGGCGAAGTTCTCGATGATGCCGTTGTGGATGACAGCGAGCTTGCCGTCATCGGCCAGATGCGGGTGCGCGTTGACGTCAGTGGGGCCGCCGTGGGTGGCCCAGCGGGTGTGCCCGATGCCGGTCGTGCCGTCCGGAAGAGCAGCATCCGCCAGCGAGTCGCGCAGCACGGCGAGCTTGCCGGCCTTCTTGCGCATCCCCAGGTGCCCATCCGAGTCGATGACCGCGATGCCGGCCGAGTCGTAGCCGCGATACTCGAGGCGGGCGAGCCCGGCGAGAAGGATGTCCTGGCTCGGGCGAGGGCCCACGTATCCGACGATTCCACACATGAGTTCCAGAATAAGCGCCGCAGTTTGCGAGGACGCCGAACGAACCTCACACCGAAGCCGCCTCTGGGCGCACGTGCGCCCTGCGTCGGAATAGATGAGCGGCGCCTATCAACGACAAAACTTGTAGATACGTTCACAAGAAAACCTCTAGACTCGGTCGCAGGAAAAGCCGTCGGCAGGGTGATCACATGAAGAAGAATGAGCTGGTATGGCGAGAGCTCGTCGACGCCGCTGTCATCAAAGGCGAGCGACGTTGGAAGAACATCGACGATCTGGCATTCCGTGCCGGCGTCCCCGCCACGACGGCATCGTACGCGTTGCGCCGACTCGTCGAGATCGGCGCGGTTCAGCAACATCACGCGGGATTCACGCTGGTGAACCCACACAAGGCGCTCACCTCGCTGTGCGCTGCGCGCAGCGTCATGTCGGATGCCATCGCTGTGGTCACACTCTCGCCGAGCGATCGCGACAGCATAGAAGCGGCTCTGGGGCCAGACATCATCATCGGCGGCGCCTCCGCTGCGGTCGAGCTCCTAGGCGGCGTGAACACCGTGTCCGATTTCTCGGAGCATCTGCTTTATCTCCGTGATGACGACACCGTAGAGATCTGCACGAACATGCTCGGCGAGATGAATCCCGAACGCCACACAGGGTATGGGCATGATCGAGGCAACGTGACGTTCCTTTCGCTGGATGCACGGGCCGCGCGGGTCTGGCGAAGTCACGCCTCCTTCGCGCAGACTTATGCCGACCTCTTCGTCACGCCCGGCTGGCAGGCGTCGGAATTCCGACTGGCGCTTCATGAGAGATTTTTCGGCACTCGAGACTGGGACCAGCAGTGATCCATGACAGCTCTCACTGAAGACGAACTCGGGCGAGTCCAAGGCCTGCTCGATCACCTCGGTTACGATCTCGATCCATCGATCTTGATTGGAGGCTGGGCGACCCAGATGCGCGTGGGCGGGGACGTCAGCCGCGACATCGATCTCATCATCATGGATCCGGCTCTGCGACAGACGCTGCGCAGCGTCCTCCCCGATTACAGCGAGAACTCGATCCATAGCGGCGGACGAAAAGGTCGCGGCACCGGAGTGCACGTCGACGCATACATCCCATGGGAGTCAGCACTCGGGAACAAGCTTCAATTGAAGGTCGAAAAGTTGGTCGACCACACGGAGCCCGCTCCCATGAAAGGTTGGCGACTACTTGACCTCCATGCACACACCGCGACGAAGTTCGCGGCCATTCTCGACCGTCCGGAGTCCGAGAAGGGTGAGAAGGATGCGCGCGAGATCGATCGGCTGCTCGACGCAGGAGCCGACCCCGTCAAGACCGTCGCTGTGCTCCTGGACGCGACCGGCGGAGATCGCGCTCTGATTCCTGAGTACGTTGCGACGGTCTTCGAGCTGATTCCCACCTTGGCGAGAGCTAACAAGCAGCGACGTCGCCAGCTTGCGTCATTACGTCGTGAGTGGGTTGACGAAGCAGAGCATCAGCTTCGTCAAGACGACCACAACACCTCCGCTCGCTGAGCCGAGGTACGGTACCGCTGGAACCGGCCTCACACCTTGCGCAGCAGCACGCTCTCCACTGCGTGATCGGCGCCCTTGTTCAGCACGAGGGTGGCCCGGTGCTTGGTGGGCATGACGTTCTCGATGAGGTTGGGCATGTTGATCTCGTTCCAGTAGCCCAGCGCCGTGGTCACCGCTTCGTCGTCGGTGAGGTGCGCGAACACGTTGAAGTACGACGACGGGTTGCTGAACGCCCCCTGGCGCAGCGCGAGGAAGCGGTCGGTGTACCAGCGCTCGATATTGCGGCTGTCGGCGTCGACGAAGATCGAGAAGTCGAACAGGTCGCTGACGGCGACGTCGTTGGGCGCCGGCGGCGGCTGCAGCACGTTCAGACCCTCGACGATCACGACCTCGGGGCGGCGCACGACGACGTGCGCGTCGGGCACGATGTCGTAGCGCATGTGCGAGTAGAACGGCGCGCGCACCTCGGCCGCGCCGCTCTTGACCTCGGTGAGGAAGGAGATCAGCGCGCGGCGATCATAGGACTCGGGGAACCCTTTGCGATCCATCAGACCGCGCCGCTCGAGTTCGGCGTTCGGGTAGAGGAACCCGTCGGTGGTCACGAGCTCCACACGCGGGGTGTCTGGCCAGCGGCTCATCAGCTCGCGCAGCAGACGCGCGATGGTCGACTTGCCGACCGCGACAGATCCGGCGACGCCCACGATGAACGGCGTGGTGGAGTCGTCCTCCTGCAGGAACTCGCTGGTAGCGGCGCCCAGGCGCCGGATCGACGAGGCGTACAGGCTCAGCAGGCGGCTGAGCGGCATGTACACCTCGCGCACCTCGTCGAGGTTGAGTCTGTCGCCGATGCCGCGGATGCCGACGATCTCGGTCTCACTGAGCGGCTGGTCCAGGCCCGCCGACAGACGCGCCCAGTCGGCGCGGTCGATCTCACGGTATGGAGACAGCGGCAGGTTGGTGGCGGCGGTCACGGAGTACATCGTATCGGGCGTATCCCGCGGGGATGCACCGGGAGGCGCCGGACGTCATAGGCTGTCACCATGCATCGATCTGAGGATCGCGGCCTTCTGGGGAGACCAGGCAGCGGACTCGACGCACCCGCGGCACGAACACGCCGCGAGCGTCGCCTGCTGCGTGCGAACCCCGAACAGCCGCAGCCCGCTCTCGTCTCCGACGGCCGGCCGCCGACACCGACGGAGATGACCATGGCAGATTCCGAGTTCTCGCTGGCGGCGCTGTTCGAGAGCTCCCGCGAGGATCTGCCTGACGCGCAGCCGAACATCCTCACGGTATGCACGGGCAACATCTGCCGGTCGGCACTGGCCGAGAGCGTGCTCGCCACCAGACTGACCGACCTCGACGTGCGCGTGCACAGCGCCGGCACGCAGGCTCTCGTCGGGCACGGGATGCCGCGTGAAGCGCGCGCGCTGGCCGAGCGCAACGGCGTCACGCCGGATCACGC
>JBARWR010000551.1:0-2086 GCA_049646915.1 Microbacterium sp. | reverse complement strand
GACGTCCGGCCGCCCGACCCTGCAGAAGAGCCCGTCGAGGCCCCTGCGGCAGAGGAAGCGCCGACGCCCGCCGCCGCGCCGCGCACCAACCCGATCTTCATCCCGGACGTGCAGGTCGACGAGCTGGGAGTGGCCGATCGGCTCGGCCTGTCGGACGACGACGAGGAAGTGGGGCCCACCTCGTGAGGATCGGACTCGTCATCGGCGAGGCTCTGCTGGGCCTGCGCCGCAACCTCTCCATGGTGATCTCGGTCGTGCTCGTCACGTTCGTGTCGCTCACCTTCGTGGGCGCCGCGGTGCTCATGCAGACGCAGATCAGCACGATGCGCGCCTATTGGGGTGAGAAGGCCGAGGTGACGGTCTACATGTGCTCGCCGCTGTCGACCTCGGAGACCTGCGTGGGTGGGGAGGCGACCGAGGAGCAGATCGACAAGGTCAAGCAGGATCTCGAGGGCGATGCGCTTTCGCCACTGATCAGCCAGGTGCGCTTCCAGAGCAAGGAGGACGCCTACCAGGACATCGTCGCCCAGCTCGGTGAGGAGCAGGCCAGCGTGATCGGAGTGGAGAACACCTCGGTGGACTTCCGCGTGGTCATGAAGGATCCGCAGCAGTCCGAGGTCATCAGTGAGGCGTTCCACGGAGTCGCGGGCGTGGAGGCGGTGAAGGATCAGCGCAAGCTGCTCGACCCGCTGTTCTCGGCGCTCACCGTGGCGACCTACATCGCCGTCGGCGTCGCGGCGCTCATGCTCATCGCCGCCGTGCTGCTGATCGCGACGACCATCAGACTGTCCGCGTACGCGCGCCGCAAGGAGATCGGCATCATGCGCCTCGTGGGCGCATCGAACAGCTCGATTCAGACGCCGTTCGTGCTCGAAGGCGTCTTCGCCGCGCTGCTGGGCTCCGTCTTCGCCAGCGCGGCGGTGCTCGCCGGCGTGCGCTTCGGCGTCGAGGGATACCTCGCCGAGCGCGTGCCGTTCATGCGGCCGCTGGTCGGCATGCAGGAGGCGGCCTTCGTCGTCCCGGTGCTGATCGGCATCGGCGTGGTGCTCGCCGCGCTGTCAGCCGGCTTCGCCATCCGGCGGTGGCTGCGCACGTAACAGCCGCACGCGGGCGCTGCGCGCGCAGCATCCGCAGCCGTCATATACTTGTGGGCTGTCTGTCGTCAGGAGAAGAACATGCCCAGGGAACGCGGGGAGAAGGTCGTCGCGACGAACCGTCGCGCGCGTCACGAGTTCAACCTCGAGAAGTCGTACGAGGCGGGACTCGTGCTCACCGGCACCGAGGTCAAGTCGCTGCGCCAGGGCCGTGCGAACCTCAGCGACGGCTACGCGTTCATCAAGGGCGGCGAGGCGTTCCTGGACTCCGTGCACATCCCCGAGTACTCGCAGGGGCACTGGACGAACCACTCCGCCAAGCGCATCCGCAAGCTGCTGCTGCACCGAGACGAGATCGACAAGCTCGAGCATGCCGTCTCGGCCGGCGGTTACACCCTGATCCCGCTCAAGCTGTACTTCTCGGACGGGAGGGCGAAGGTCGAGATCGCTCTCGCCAAGGGAAAGAAGGAGTACGACAAGCGGCAGACGCTGCGCGAGCGCCAGGACACTCGCGAGGCCGAACGCGCCATGCGCCTGCGCAACCGCACGGGGGAGTAGCGCTCGGTCCAGAGACCGCCGACTCAGGCCGGGGCGAAGCCGAACGTCTCGCCGAGGAAGCGCAGCTCCGTCTCCAGCGACGAGATGATCGTCTCCGCACGCCGGAAGCCGTGACCCTCGCCGGGGTACAGCACGTACTCGTGCGCGATGCCGCGGGCCGCGAGCGCGTCGCGGATGGCCTCCGACTGCGAAGGCGGCACCACCCTGTCGTCCTCGCCCTGCAGCAGAAGCACCGGCACGTCGATGCGCTCGGCGTGCGTGAGCGGCGATCGCTCGATGTAGACGGCCTCGGCCTCGGGGAGCGGACCGACCAGCCCGTTCAAGTAGAACTTCTCGAAATCGTGGGTGTCTGATGCCAGCATGCGCAGGTCCGCGACACCGTACCGGCTGATGCCGGCGGCGAATGCACCGCCGCGCACCAGAGCGCTGAGCAC
>JBARWR010000550.1:0-2593 GCA_049646915.1 Microbacterium sp. | reverse complement strand
CCCGTGGTCCGAGTCCCGCGCCGGTGCGCTCCCAGACCAGCCGCGAGCGGACCATCCAGCCCGCCAGCGCGCCGCACGCGATGGGCAGGAGCACCGCCACGAGCATCCAGATCGACGAGTTCTCGGGAACGAGTCCGAGCACCGGGATGCCGGGGACGACTCCGAGCTCGGTCCCTGCGGGCGAGACCGAGGTGCCGGTGCCGAGCGCGAATCCGGGTCCGGCCAGCCAGCTCGCCGACCAGACCAGCAGCGTGGGCAGATAGACGAGGTGCGCGAGCGTCAGCATCCCGGCGCCGAGCACGTCGACCCGCGCCGCCTCGAACAGCGCGATCACCTCTCCCCCGCGCAGGAGCGTCATGACGGCGACGCCGAGTGCGGCGACGCCGGTGAGAGCGACCAGGGCGACGGCTGCACCGCGCAGGGCTTCCGGCAGGACCGGAGCCCAGTCGTTCCATCCGTCGACGAGGTCGTGCAGCCGGTCGATGATGCCGCCGTCTCCGTCGGACCATGCGTGTCTGATCGCACCGATCAGAAGGCCGGCGAGGTACACGGATGCCGGAACGACGATGGCCGCCCACTGCGGAGCCCGCAGCACCTCGGAGTGTGCGGTGAGTCCGACCGCGGTCGCGATCAGGGCGAACGCGACCGCGCCCGAGACGATGCCGGTGAGCCAGGCGCCGGCGACGGCGGCCCGTCTGCCCGACCGAGCGGCGAAGATCAGGGTGAACAGCAGGATCGCGAGAGGCGGGACCGAGAGCGCGAAGGTCGAGGCCTCCTTCGGGATGCCCAGATTCGCGAGGACCGCATCCGGCAGCGACACCACGAGCGGGACTGCGTGGCCGAACTGCCAGAGGGTGCCGCTGACGGGCCAGAGAGAGCCCCAATCAGCGCTCAGGCCGAACGCCAGCACCCACAGCAGAGTGAGGGGCGCGAGCACGGCGGCGAGCCCCACGGCAGCCGCGATCGCGGCGTCGAGTGCGGCGAGGAGCACAACAGTGACACGTTGCATGACCATTCGAGCCTACGATGCGCACACGACACCGGCCTGAGGGCCACGCGAGAGGGATCGGACACGATAGATTCTCCAGCGGAGGTCTCCCGATGACAACAGCCCCTGTGCACCCCGACACCGAGCCGCGCGACCAGCCGCGCAACGCGCTCGACCGCTACTTCGAGATCACGAAGCGAGGATCGAGCTTCGGCGCCGAGATCCGCGGTGGACTCGTCACCTTCGTGACGATGGCCTACATCGTCATCCTGAACCCGATCATCCTCTCGTCCACCACGGACATCTCGGGCAGCACGCTCGACTTCCTGCAGCTCAGCGCCGTCACCGGCCTGACCGCGGCGGTCATGACGATCCTGTTCGGCCTGATCGCCCGCCTGCCGTTCGGATTCGCAGCCGGTCTCGGCATCAACGCGTTCCTCGCCTTCTCGGTCGTCGGCGAGGTCACCTGGCCCGAGGCGATGGGCCTGGTGGTCATCAACGGCCTCATCATCGTGGTGCTCAGCGCCACGGGGCTGCGCCGCATGATCTTCGACGCGGTGCCCATGCAGCTGAAGATCGCGATCACGGTCGGCATCGGCCTGTTCATCGCCTTCATCGGCTTCGTGAACGCCGGCTTCGTGACCGCGACCGCCTCGCCGCCGGTCAGCCTCGGCATCGGCGGTTCGGTCAGCACCGTGCCGACTCTGCTCTTCGTGCTCACCCTGCTGCTGACCGGCGTGCTGGTGGCGCGCAAGGTCAAGGGCGGCATCCTCATCGGCCTCGTCTCGGGCACGGTCATCGCCGTGATCGTCGAGGCGATCTGGCACGTCGGCGCCAAGGGCGAGGACAACCCCGGCGGGTGGGGTCTGACGATCCCGGCACTGCCGGAGCAGCTGGTGAGCCTTCCCGATCTGTCGCTGGTCGGCCAGGTCGACCTGTTCGGCGGGTTCGGACGCATCGGCGCGCTGGCCGCCCTGATGCTGGTCTTCACGCTGGTCTTCACGAACTTCTTCGACGCCATGGGCACCATGACAGGTCTGGCCAAGGAGGCCGACCTTGCCGATGAGAAGGGCAACTTCCCGCGACTGAAGTCCGCGTTGATCGTCGAGGGCGTCGGCGCCGTCGTCGGAGGCGCGACCTCCGCATCGTCGAACACCGTGTTCATCGAGTCGGGTTCCGGCATCGGCGAGGGCGCGCGGACGGGCTTCGCGAACGTCGTCACCGGTGTGGTGTTCCTCATCGCGATGTTCTTCACCCCGTTGGTGTCGATCGTCCCGACCGAGGTCGCCGCCGCGGCGCTGGTCATCGTCGGCGCGTTGATGATGAGCCAAATCCGCTTCATCGATCTGAGGGACTTCTCGGCCCTGTTCGGGGTGTTCCTCACGGTCGCTGTCATGCCGATGACGTACTCGATCGCCAACGGCATCGGCGCCGGCTTCATCGGCTGGGTCGTCGCCCGCGCGTTCTCGGGCAAGGCCCGGGAGATCAGCCCGCTGCTGTGGATCGTCACAGCAGGGTTCGTGATCTTCTTCGCCCGCGGCCCGATCGAGGCGCTGCTCGGCTGATCGTCGCTGCGAGAGAGGGGCCGGATGCCGACATCCGGCC
>JBARWR010000549.1:0-3865 GCA_049646915.1 Microbacterium sp. | reverse complement strand
GCCGTGGGCAGCGGCGGCCGAGACGACCGCACGGAAGCTGTCGTCGTCGAGCACGGGGCCGGCATCGCTGTTCATGACCACCTTGATGAAGGACGCTCCGGCTGCAGCGGCCTCGTCCACGATGGTGGCCGCGCTCGCGGCATCCGGAATCTCCCGCACGGACTCCGCCGGCGCCCACACGCGATCCGAGGGGTACCCGCCCGGCGCGGTCAGGAATGGGCCGGCGTACTCGATGACGGCCCCACGGGTGGATTTCGCCGGTTCCGAGGCGCCCTCGCCGGTTCTTTCCACCCGGGCCGCGTGCGCCAGGTCTCGGAGCACTGCCGGGTTTCCGCCGAGGTCGACAACCCGACCGAGCCGCGAGCCGGGCAGCAGAGTGTGATCCACCAGCTGCAGGTGCACGTGATGGTCGGTGAAGCGGCCCGAGACGAGACCGCCGTCGACCCGGCGGATGTCGCTCACTCGTCTCCTGCCGTCGGTGCCCGGCCGATCTCGGTGCGCACGCTGTACACCTCGGGGAAGAAGGTCAGGCTCAGGGCGCGCTGCAGGAAGTCGACGCCGGTGGAGCCGCCGGTCCCCTTCTTCATGCCGATCGTGCGGGACACGGTGCGCAGGTGGCGGAAGCGCCAGAACTGGAAGTTGTCCTCCACGTCGACCAGCTCCTCGCAGGCCTCGTAGAGCTCCCAGTGGTCGTGCGTGTTCTCGTACACCTCGCGGATCACGGGGATCAGCTCCGGGGTCTCGCGGTAGGGCTGGCGCACGTCGCGCTCGAGGATGGATGCCGGGATCGGCAGTCCTCGCCGCGCGGCGAGACGCAGGAACTCGTCGTACAGGGTGGGGCGCTCCCACTCGGCGGTCAACAGTGCCAGGTTCTCGGGGTGATCGCGGAACAGCGACAGCATCTTCTCGTTCTTGTTGCCGAGCGCGAACTCGACGCCGCGGTACTGCACGGATTGGAAGCCCGACGCGTTGCCGAGGAATCCGCGGAACTCGGCGTACTCGGTGGGGGTCAGGGTGGCCAGCACCGACCACTGCCGGGTGATGACGTCCTGGATGTGCTTGATGCGCGCGACCGGCTTGAGCGCTCCGCGCAGATCGTCGGCGGCCAGCAGGTCGCGTGCGCGGCCGAGCTCGTGCAGCATCAGCTTCAGCCACAGCTCGGTGGTCTGGTGCTGGATGATGAACAGCATCTCGTCATGGTGCTCGGGGGTCGAGACCGGATGCTGCGCTCCGAGCAGCCGGTTGAGGTCGAGATACGACCCGTAGGTCATCTTGTCCTTGAGGTCGGTGACGATGCCATCTTCGAGTGCGCGCTCATTCGCTACAGTGACCATTCCGCGACAATATCACTTTCATAGCGGTCGTCACAAGAGTGAAATGATCGACGAACGGATGCGGGAAAGATGCCGTTCGTCGCGGATCTGCCGCCGTTCGTCGCACAGCCCGACCGATCGGCTCACCCGGCCCGTCGGGCTCCAGCGCGCTTTCTATCCTGACCACACGCAATGTCGCGCGTAAAGGAGAAACCCATGACAGCTGTCTCCCCGAGGGGCGAAGGCGCCGAAGGCGCCCTCACGCAGGACCGCTCACTTCCACCCGTCGCCGTCTCCGAAGCGGAGCACGAGCGCGAGTCCCGCTGGACCCTGCCGAAGATCCTGCTCTGGGCGGCGATAGCCCTGCTCGGCGCCGTCGCCTGGACCATGCTCGCGATCGTGCGCGGCGAGACCGTCAACGCGATCTGGTTCGTCTTCGCCGCGGTCTGCACGTACCTGATCGGCTACCGTTTCTACGCCAAGGTGATCGAGAAGTACATCCTGCGTCCGGATGACCGTCGGGCCACCCCCGCCGAGGTGCTCGAGGACGGCAAGGACTTCGTCCCCACCGATCGCCGGGTGCTGTACGGCCACCACTTCGCCGCCATCGCCGGCGCCGGCCCGCTGGTCGGCCCCGTGCTCGCCGCGCAGATGGGCTTTCTGCCGGGAACGATCTGGATCATCGTCGGCGTCGTGCTCGCCGGTGCGGTGCAGGACTACACGGTGCTGTTCTTCTCGATGCGCCGCGGCGGTCGCTCCATCGGTCAGATGGCCCGTGACGTGCTGGGCAAGTTCGGCGGCACGGCCGCGATCATCGCCTCGCTGCTGATCATGGTCATCATCATCGCCATCCTCGCGCTGGTCGTCGTCAACGCACTGGGCGAGAGCCCCTGGGGCGTCTTCAGCGTCGGCATGACGCTGCCCATCGCCATCTTCATGGGCGTCTACCTGCGCTACCTGCGTCCCGGTCGGGTCACCGAGGTCTCACTGATCGGGTTCGTGCTGCTCATCGCCGCCATCATCGGCGGCGGCGCGGTGGCAGGCACCGAGTGGGGCCAGGCCCTCTTCACGCTCGATCGCACCACGATCGCCTGGGCGATCATCGTCTACGGCTTCATCGCCGCGATCCTGCCCGTCTGGCTGCTGCTGGCCCCGCGCGACTACCTGTCCACCTTCATGAAGGTCGGCGTGATCGTCATGCTCGCCGGCGCCATCGTGCTGGTGCGTCCGGAGATCTCCGTGCCCGCATTCACCGAGTTCGCCGAGACGGGCCTCGGCCCGGTGTTCTCCGGCACGCTGTTCCCGTTCCTGTTCGTGACCATCGCCTGCGGCGCCCTCTCGGGCTTCCACGCGCTGATCTCTTCGGGCACCACGCCGAAGCTCATCGAGAAGGAGCGCCAGACCAGGTTCATCGGCTACGGCGGCATGCTGATGGAGTCGTTCGTCGCCATCATGGCGCTGGTCGCCGCGATCTCGATCGACCAGGGCATCTACTTCGCGATGAACGCACCGGGCGCCCTCACCGGGGGAACCGTCGAGAACGCTGCGGCGTTCGTGAACTCCCTCGGCCTGACCGGGGTGCACGTCACGCCCGAGATGCTCAGCTCCACGGCCGCCGCGGTCGGTGAGGAGAGCATCGTCTCCCGCACCGGCGGCGCGCCCACGCTGGCGCTCGGCCTCGCACACATCATGCATCAGCTGATCGGCGGGCCCGCGATCATGGGCTTCTGGTACCACTTCGCCATCATGTTCGAGGCGCTGTTCATCCTGACCGCCGTGGACGCCGGCACGCGCGTCGCCCGCTTCATGCTGCAGGACAGCATCGGCGCATTCCTCCCGCGCTTCCGCGACGTCAGCTGGCGTCCCGGTGTGTGGATCTGCACGGCGATCATGGTCGCCGGCTGGGGCTACATCCTCATCCTCGGCGTCACCGACCCGCTGGGAGGCATCAACACCTTCTTCCCGCTGTTCGGCATCGCCAACCAGCTGCTGGCCGGGATCGCCCTGGCCGTGGTGTTCGCCATCGTCGCCAAGCGCGGCCGGTCCTACGTGCGCTGGCTGTGGATCATCGGCGTGCCGCTCGCCTTCACCGCCGTGATCACGATCAGCGCCTCGCTGCTGAAGATCTTCTCGCCGGTCCCCGGCATCGGCTACTGGGCGAACAACGCCAAGTATCGTGCCGCGCAGGCGGCAGGGGACGGCAGCCTGGGCAGCCCCGAGGTGATCGAGGCGGTCATCCGCAACACCGCCGTGCAGGGCACGCTGTCGATCATCTTCGTGGTGCTCACCGTCATCGTCATGGCGATCGCCGTCGCGGTCGGCCTCAAGGCCATCCGCACGGGTGTGGTCGATGACGCCGGTGAGGATCCCGCCGTCGCGTCTCGCCGGTTCGCTCCCGCCGGACTGATCCCCACCCGGGCGGAGCGCGAACTGGAGAGCCGGTGGCGGGAGCGGAGCCCCGCTCCCGTCAGCCGGAAGACGTCGGGTCACTGATGGCGCTTCCCCAGAGCGCCATCATCCCGGCCGCCCGCTCCGCACGCGCTGCCTGGCAG
>JBARWR010000548.1:0-1502 GCA_049646915.1 Microbacterium sp. | reverse complement strand
GGGCGGCCGTGTCACGGCCGCCCGCTTCGTCGTTCCGGGGTGAGCATGGGCCCCGTCGTGCTCCGTTCAGCGGCTCGCGCTGCTCCTCTCGGCCCGCGCTGCTCCTTTCGGCTCGCGCTGCTCTTTTCGGCTCGCGCTGCTCTTTTCGGCTCGCGCTGCACCTCTCGGCTCGTGCTGCGGTTATTTGCGCAGCGCTGAACGAGAACAGCAGCGCGAACAGGGAATCGGATGCCGCAGAGCGACGTCCCGAACGGATGCCAGGGGTATGCGGATGCCAGGGGTGGGCGGATGCCAGGGTGGGCGGATGCTAGAGCTGGCGGTCGTCGGCGTGACGCGCGAGTGAGGTTCCGTAGCGCTCGGTGAGCTGCACCATCAGATCGGGAGTGTCCCTGTCGACGCCGAACACGTGGCCGGGAAAGTCGAGCTCGGGCATGGCCTCGGCGATCTCGTCGGCCTGATCGGGCGAGAACATCTGCACCGGGTCACCCGCGGCGACCCATCCGATCGGTACGACCGTGCCCTCCGGCAGCACGGCACGCCGCTGCACGATCGCGTTGACGCGGATCTCGCAGTGGGCACCGACCAGAGCGCCATTGAACACGCGGGCTCCGGAGGCGAAGAACACCTCCTCGCCGACCGTCGCGCCGGCGATGCTGGCCAACGTGCCGACCAGGGTGTGCGCACCGATGTGCACGGCGTTGGCCGTGGTGGCCCGGACGAGGGCGTTCTCCATGACGATCACGTGCTCGCCGAGGGTGATCGGGCCGCCTTCGGCCGTGATCACCGCACCGTGCAGCACCTGACAGTCCGGTCCGATCTCCACATCGCCGGAGATCACTGCGGTCGGCGCCACGACGGCGGTGTCGTGGATGCGGGGCCGAGCCCCGAGGTGCTCGTAGATCATGCCGCCAGACTAGTCCGGCGGATGCCCGCTCGCCGGGATCCTGCGCCGGATCCCGGACCAGCGCGCGTGCGCGCGGCATTTCGGCGCGCGCACGCCGTCGCGAGTGCAGAGTCTCCAGACGACGGAACACCGCTCCGCGCAGACCAGTGCCCGCGCGGCGAACCGTCAGCGAGCGCGCAGCACCGCGGGCAGCACGATGTGCACCTCGGGGATCATGCCGGGGGTGACCCGCTTGCGGAAGATCCAATAGCTCCACGCCTGGTACAGCAGGATCACCGGCAGCGAGATCCCCGCGACGACGGTCATCACGCCCAGCGTGTAGGGGCCGTTGGCGGCATTCCAGACGGTCAGGTCGAAGGCGGCATCGACCGTCGACGGCAGCACCAGTGGGAACAGCCCGGCGAAGATCGCTCCCGCGCCGAACAGGCCGAACCCGGCGTATCCCATGAACGCGTAGCCCTCGTTGCGTCGGCGCGCGGCCATCCAGCCGAGTGCCCCGGCCACCACGGCCAGCGCGATGAACGTCCACGACATCGCAGTGCCGCCGTGGTGGAGCTGCACGAGGATCGCCCACGCCGCCGCGGGCACCAGGCACAAC
>JBARWR010000547.1:0-5576 GCA_049646915.1 Microbacterium sp. | reverse complement strand
CTTCACCACGAAGCCGCTCGCCCCGGCATCCAGCGCAGAGCGCAGGTAGCCGGGTCGGGCGAACGTCGTCACGATCAGTACCCGCGTGTCCGGGCTCGCGGCGCGCACGGCCCGGGTCGCGGCGATGCCGTCCATGCCGGGCATCTGGATGTCCATCAGACACACGTCCGGACGGGTCGCCGACACCACATCGATGGCCTCTTCGCCGGTGCCGGCGACGCCGACGACGGTCATGTCGCCCTCGAGTTCCAGCAGCGCGGAGAGCGCACCGCGCAGCATCGCCTGGTCGTCCACGATCACCAGGCTGATCGCCTCGTTGTGCGTCACCAGGTCACCGCCACTCGCGTGCCGCGCGCGTTCGCCGCGGTGACCTCGAGCGAGGCCCCTCCGGTCGTGGCGCGCTCGCGCATCCCGCGAACACCGTTGCCCTCACCGCCGGCGAATCCCCGGCCGTCGTCGGTCACGGTGAAGCTGCCCGGTGCGATGGTCACCGTCACCGTCCGCGCGCTCGCATGGCGCAGCACATTGGTCGTCGCCTCACGCAGGATCCAGCTCGCGGTCAGCGACTGGGCAGGCGAGAGCGCCGCAGCATCGCCCTCGACGCGCAGCGCCACGTCAGCGGAACACAGCGCGCTGCGGCACGATTCCAGCTGCTCGATGAGCGCCGCGCTGCGCACTCCCGCCACCGTCGTCCTGACGCCGGAGATGGCCTCGGCTGTGAGCGCCTCGATGTCAGCGAGTTCGGCCTTGGCGCGTTCCGGATCACTGTCGATGAGTCGCCGGACCAGCTGCGCCTTCAGGCTCACCACGGTCAGCGAGTGTCCGACCAGGTCGTGCACGTCGCGTGCGACCGCCTCGCGCCCCTCACTCGTGGCGAGTTCCAGACCGAGGCGCTCCGCCTCGGCCGAGCGGATGATCAGCGTCGTCGAGACCGTGTTGACCACGGCCAGCATGATGATGATCGCCAGCACCGTCAGATACGTCGCGCCGTCCGGGGTGAGGAACACCACGGCTGCGGTGATCGTGATGCTCGCCGCGATCGTGGTCCAGTGCGCGATGCGGGTGAGACCGTACGACGCGAACGACATGATGAACGGCACGAAACTCAATGCGGAGCCGCCCGTAGCCGGAATCGTCAGCCCGGCGCAGAGGATGAGCGCGCCGAACACGACCCATTGGATCGGCTTCGGCGGCACCACGAGCCCGCCACCACCGAAGCTCATGCCGTTCACGAAGCCGGCGACGTAGATCACCACGAAGGCGATCAATGAGGCCCAGCCCGTGACGACCCAGCCCGGTGCAGCATCCGACGCCAGCAGTGCGAGCACCGGGTAGGTGAGGAACACCAGCCAGATGGCCGCCATGATCCAGCCGAACCGCTCCCACGGCGAGGGGACGCCGCTGCTGCGGCGCCCCCTCGGCACGGTCTTCTCCTGCGTCATGCTCTCGACCCTATCGGCGGGAGTACGAGCGCTTGACGCCCGCCGTCACCAGCAGAGCGAACAGCACAGCCCAGACGACGACGTTCGCCACGACCATCCAGGGCGAGTCGACCTGCCCGGTGGTGAGCACGCCGTCGGTGAGCGGCCAGCGGCTCAGCGAGACGAAGCCGTACAGCGGCGTGAACCGGGCGATGTCCAGCATGACGCCGTCGAGCGGGATGAAGACGTTTCCGAAGAAGGCGAAGAACGTCATCGAGATGGATGCCAGCGCCGCCGCCGAGTCGGCGTTGAAGAACAGACCGACTCCGAGTCCGTACAGGCCGAAGATGAGTCCGGTGCTGAGGATGATGCCCGCCGCTGCCCACCAGCGCCAGGCGTCGCTGGTCTCGGCGCCGGTCGCGAGACCCGCGGCGAAGACGAGGAGCACGGCGAGGGCCGCGAAGGAGACCGCGGTGATCAGCTTGGTCACCGCATAGCCCGCGGTGCCGAGCGGCGTCATGGCGAGCTGACGGCCCCAGCCCTGCTTCGACTCGGTCGCGGCGAGCGAGGTCAGCGAGCTCATCGCGACGGCGGTGCCGTAGGCGGCCATCGACACCATCACGTAGAACTTGACGTTGCCGTGGCCGGCGGAGATGTCGCCGTAGCCCATGCTGGCGCCGAACAGCAGATACATGGCCACCGGCATGCCGAGAGTGAAGGCGAGTGTGTAGGGGTTGCGGACCTGGCGCATCGCTTCGACGCGCAGCATGGTGGGTGAGATCGAGATGGTCATGATCAGTTCTCCGTCAGGGCTGTGAAGGCGGTTTCGAGGGTGGGTGCGGCGATCTCGAGATCGTGGGCGCCGGCGGCGAGCAGAGCGGATGCCGCAGCATCCGAGTCCGCGGCGCGCAGGCTCACCCGGTCGCCGTCGACGCGGACATCGGCGATGCCGTCGGCGCTCTCGAGGTCGCGTAGGAGCTGGTCGGCGCCGGCTGCCGGGAGGTTCGCCGCGATGGTCCGACCGCCGAGGTTGGCGCGCAGCTGAGCCGTGGGGGCGTCCGCGACGATGACGCCGTGGTTCATGACCACGGTGCGGCGGGCGAACTGCTCGGCCTCCTCGAGGTAGTGGGTCGCGAACACGATGGTGCGACCCGCATCGGCATCCGCCCGCATGACGTCCCAGAAGTGCCGGCGGGCGTTCACGTCCATGCCGGCGGTGGGCTCATCCAGCACGAGGATGTCGGGGTCGGCGACCAGGGCGAGCGCGAACTTCACGCGCTGCTGCTCTCCACCGGAGCACTTGGCGATCCGGCGCCGGGCGATGGTCTCGAGGTCGGCGCTGACGAGCACGCCGGGAACCCGCGCAAGCGCTTCGCGGCCGTGCAGGCTCGCGATGACCTCGACGGTCTCGCGCACGGTCAGATCCGACAGCAGACCGCCTGTCTGCAGCACACCGGCGATCACGCCGGACGTGGCCGCCGCTGCCGGCCGGTTCCCGAAGACCGAGAGACTCCCGTCACTGGGCTCGGTGAGCCCGAGGAGCATGTCGAGCGTGGTCGTCTTGCCCGCGCCGTTGGGCCCGAGCAGTGCGACGATCTCGCCGCGGCGGACGGTCAGGTCCAGCCCGTCGACGGCCCTCACCGTGTGCTCGCCGACGCCGAAGCGCCTGCGGATGCCACGGAGTTCGATGGCGATGTCGGTCGTCGTGCGGCCGGATGCGGTCGCGACGCTTGCGGATGTGGTGGATGCGGGTGTCGTCCGCGTCTGGGGAGCAGCTGTCGTTTGCATGCTTCCAGCCTCGCGGCCCGGAGCTGCGGATGCCGGAGGGCGATGTCACGAAGTCGGCGTGACAGTTGTCACGCCGACGCCGCTTTCGAATCGCGCAAATGGTGCGATATCCGGGCGGAATGGCGCAATTCGAGCGATTCGAACGTGTCAGGATGCCGGCAGCAGGTTCCCCGCGAAGAACGCGGACAGCTCGTCCGTGGCATCCAGCGGCAGGATCGCCGCGACGTACTGGTCCGGCCGCACCACGACGACCACGCCGTCGCGCGAGAGCTCCCGCTCGTCGAAGATGTCGGTGGGGCACCAGACCGTCGGAGCCGCCGCGTACACCTTCTCCCAGTCGGTGAGATCGAACGGCCCTGTCTCCGGCCGGAACAGCGCCGGGGCGTCGGTGAACTCCAGCTCGTCGAAGCGCTGCTGGTAGATCGCCTTCACATCGAACACGGCGTCCACGTCGCCGTCGGCGGGGGTGTATCGGGCGAACAGCGGCGCGACGGCGTCGGCCCAGGAGACCAGCTTGGTGGCATCCGCGTCGGCAAAGGCGTACACGCGCCAGCGTCCGTCGGCCTTCGCATGGTGGCCGAGGTGCACGACGTTGCCGTCGCCGACCCGAGTGACCTCGGCGGACTTGAAACGCTTGCCGAGTGGGAAGCCCGTCGCGAGCTCCTGCCGCGAGGAGCCGTCGACGACCATCGAGGGCTCGTACTGCGTCATGAACCCGGAGGGGAATTCGGCGGTGGCCAGGTAGTAGGTCGCCAGGTCCTGCGGGTCCGAGATCTCCTCGGGTTTGCGGGCCATCAGGCTCGACCACTCCTTGTCGAAGTCGATGAGCTGCTGGGCCACCGGGCGGCGCTCAGCGGCATAGGTCGACAGGAGTTCTTCCGGAGCGCGGCCCGTGAGCACGTGGCCGAGCTTCCAGCCCAGGTTGAAGCCGTCCTGCATCGACACGTTCATTCCCTGCCCGGCCTTGGCGCTGTGCGTGTGGCAGGCGTCGCCGGTGAGGAAGACATGAGGGTGACGGTCGCCTTCCAGCACATCGTCGAAGCCGTCGGTCACGCGGTGGCCGACCTCGTAGACGCTGTGCCAGGCGACCTCCTTCACGTCCAGCGTGTACGGATGCAGGATGTCGTTGGCCTTCTGGATGACAGCTTCCAGCGGCGTGTGCCGCACCTGGCGACCGTCGCTGTCGGCCACCTCGCCGAGATCGACGTAGACACGGCTGAGATAGCCGCCCTCGCGCGGGATGTGCAGGATGTTGCCGGCCTCGGCGTTGATCGCGCACTTGATGCGCCAATCCGGGAAGTCGGTGTTCACCAGCACGTCCATGACGCCCCAGGCATGCGCCGCCATCACGCCGACGTGCTTGCGGCCGATCGCCTCGCGCACACCGCTGCGCGCCCCGTCGCATCCGACGACGTACTTCGCCCGGATGGTGCGCTCCTCGCCCTCGCGCTCTCCGGCGACGTACGCGACGCGCACCTCGACCGGGTGCTCCCCCGTCTCGTGCACCGTGAGTCCGGTGAACTGCACGCCGTAGTCGGGCTCGATGCGCCCCGGTCCGTGTGCGGCGGCCTCGGCGAAGTAGTCCAGCACGCGCGCCTGGTTCACGATCAAGTGCGGGAACTCGCTGATCTTCAGCCCGTAGTCCTCGGTGCGCGAGGTGCGGATGATGTTCTCGCGGTTGTCGGGGTCGGGACCCCAGAAGTTCATCCAGCCGATGTTGTAGGCCTCCGCGATGATGCGGGGGGCGAACCCGAAGGCCTGGAACGTCTCAACGCTGCGCGGCTGGATGCCGTCGGCCTGGCCGAGCACGAGCCGCCCCTCGCGCTTCTCGATGATGCGCGTGCTCACGCCCGGGAACTGCGACATCTGCGCGGCGAGGAGCATGCCGGCGGGGCCGGAGCCCACGATCAGCACGTCGACCTCGTCGGGCAGGTCGGCGGGGCGGTCCATGCCCAGTCCCTCGGCCGGAAGCACTCTCGGATCGTGGGACACGTAGCCGTGGTGGTGGAACTGCATCATCGGGTCCTTCGCTGAACATTGTCGTCAGATCTTGTGCCGTACGCACGCGTGTTCTATATTCGAACAGCACGTTCTACTATTGAACAGATCGTATACGAGAGCGGATGCTGCCACAAGAGCGCGCCCGCCGCGTGAAGGAGTCGCATGCCCGCCCCCGCTTCGCAGACACTCAGCCGTGGCATCCGGATTCTGGAGATCCTCGCCGACGGCCCGCTCTCGATCGACGAGGTGGCCACCCGGCTCGACGTGCATCGCTCGATCGCGTACCGGCTGCTGCGCACCCTGGAAGACCACCGTCTCGTCGCGCGCAACGCCGCAGGGCTCGCCGCCCTCGGCCCACGGATGGCG
>JBARWR010000546.1:0-6685 GCA_049646915.1 Microbacterium sp. | reverse complement strand
GGCCATCGCCACGAGCCGCGGATGGTGCGCGGTGCCGGTCTGCCGCACCCACGGCATCGCCCGCGCGTAGTCGAAGCGGATGCTGAGTCGCTGCTCGAACCGCATGATCCCCTTGACTCCGACGATCCGGCGGATGACATCGGTGCGGCGGATGCCGACGTCGGGATCCGGGTCGATCGGCATGAAATCGTGCACCTCGGCCACAGCATCCGCGCTCTGCCAGCGCGTGATCAGCACGAAGCTGTCCCGGTCGTAGCGGCGCGTGACGGTGGCATCCGCATCCGCCGGTCGCAGCGCCCACCGTCCGTGCGATTCGTCTCCGAGCAGCGCGCCGAAGGTGCTCGCGGAGTCGAGCCGCGGCAGGCAGAGCCAGTCGATGCTCCCCTCCCGAGACACGAGCGCCGCCGTCCGGCAGTTGCTCAGCAGGGCATAGTCCTCGATCCGCATGGCCACGTTCCGCAGTCTTTCACCGCTTCCGCCCGCCGTCGAGCGATCTTCGCATCTCGACAGCAGAGGCATATCGTGAAGACATGGCTCAGCAGACAACGCTTCTCATTCTCGGCGCCTCCGGCGATCTGACCTCACGACTGCTGCTGCCGGCGATCGGTCAGCTGCTCAAGCGCGAACCGGAGCGGCGGCTCACGCTGCACGGCGCGGGCTCGGACGACTGGAGCGCCAAGCGTTGGACCGACAGCGTGCGGGCGTCCTTCGCCGCATCGGATGCCGAGGATCAGGTCGCCCGTGTCTCGGGCACCACCTACACGCAGGCCGATGTCACCGATCACGACGCGCTCGCGGCGCTCGTGGAGGGTGTGCAGGGCCGTCTGGTGATCTACTTCGCTCTCCCGCCCGCAGTGACCGAGGCGGCCTGCGAGGTGCTGCGCACCGTCACACTGCCCGAGAACACGGTGTTGGCGCTGGAGAAGCCGTTCGGCTCCGACGAGGCCAGCGCGCGGGCACTGAACGAGCTGGTGCAGAACCTGGTGCCCGAGCGGAACATCTTCCGCGTCGACCATTTCCTGGGCCGGTCGACGCTGCTGAACGTGCTGGGCGTGCGCTTCGCGAATCGGCTCATCGAGCCGGTGTGGTCGGCCGATCACGTGCAGTCCGTGCTGGTCCGCTACGACGAGGCCCTGGCGTTGGAGAACCGCGCGCGCTACTACGACAAGGCCGGCGCGATGATCGACATGATCCAGAGCCACCTGCTGCAGGTGCTGGCGGTGCTGGCGATGGAGCAGCCGCACGATCTGGATGAGCTCGATCTGCGAGACGCCATGGCCGCCGCGCTGCGCGCCACCCGGATCTGGGATGACAACCCCGTGCGCTCCTCCCGCCGCGGCCGGTACACCGCCGGGCGGATCGGTGCCAAGACGGATGCCAGGGACGTGCCCTCCTATGTGGAGGAGGACGGCGTCGACCCGGCCCGTGACACCGAGACGCTGGCCGAGATCACCTGCGAGGTGCACACCGCCCGCTGGTCGGGGGTGCCGTTCACCCTGCGCAGCGGCAAGGCGATGAAGGAGCGCCGCGCCGAGATCATCGTGACGTTCAAGCCGGTGCGTCACATCCCCGACGGGCTCACCGGGCAGCCCACCGACGGCGGCATCCTGCGGTTCGTTCTCGGCCCCGACCAGATCGATCTGGTGCTGAACGTCAACGGCGGCAACGACCCGTTCGCCCTGCGACGCGACGTCCTCACCAGCAACCTCGGCAAGGGCACGCTGCTGGCCTACACCGAGGTGCTCAGCGAGATCCTCGACGGCGACGTGGCCCTGTCGGTGCGGTCGGATGCCGCCGAGCAGTGCTGGCGCATCATCCAGCCCGTCCGCGATGCCTGGGCGCGCGGCGACGTGGCGATGGACGAGTACGCGGCGGGGTCGACCGGCCCGGCGGACTGGGCGACCTCGCAAGGCGCGTAGCCTCCGCCCGCCGCCCCGCCCCCCGCCTCCTCACGAGACTTCCTTTCCAGCATGAGAAGTGATGCAGCGCGACCGGTCTCGTGCTGGAAAGGAAGTCTCGAGGGACGGATGCCGGTGATCAGGCCTGGCTGGTGAGCGCCAGCCCTGAGCCGTCGGCCGCAACGTCCACCCGTACGGTGTCGCCATCGTGCACGCCGCCGGAGAGCAGCGCGGTGGCGAGACGGTTCTGGATCTCGGTCTGAATGAGCCGGCGCAGCGGACGGGCACCGAACATCGGGTCGTAGCCGCGCTCGGCCAGCCACGACCGGGCATCCGGGGTGACGGCGAGCGTGAGTCGACGGTCGTGCAGTCGGCGCTGCAGCTGGTCGACCGAGAGCTCCACGATCTGCGCGAGGTCGTCCTGGCTGAGGGCCGAGAACATCACGATGTCGTCGAGACGGTTCAGGAACTCCGGACGGAACGACTGGCGCACGAGGGTCATCACCGCGTCCCGCTTGTCGTCGGTCGACATCACCGGGTCGATCAGGATCGGCGAGCCGATGTTGCTCGTGAGGATCAGGATGACGTTCGAGAAGTCGACCGTGCGGCCCTGTCCGTCGGTGAGACGGCCGTCGTCGAGCACCTGCAGCAGCACGTCGAAGACCTCGGGATGCGCCTTCTCGACCTCGTCGAGCAGCACCACGCTGTACGGGCGTCTGCGCACGGCCTCGGTGAGCTGACCGCCCTGCTCGTAGCCGATGTATCCCGGAGGGGCGCCGACCAGTCGCGAGACGGAGTGCTTCTCGCCGTATTCGCTCATGTCGATGCGCACCATGGCGTGCTCGTCGTCGAAGAGGAACTCGGCGAGCGCCTTGGCCAGCTCGGTCTTGCCGACACCGGTGGGCCCGAGGAACAGGAACGAGCCGGTCGGGCGGCGGGGGTCGCTGATGCCCGCGCGGGAGCGGCGCACGGCATCCGACACGGCCTTGACGGCGTCCTTCTGCCCGATCAGCCGCTTGCCGAGCTCGTTCTCGAGGTGCAGCAGCTTCTCGCTCTCGCCCTGCAGCAGGCGACCGACGGGGATGCCTGTCCACGCGGCGATCACTGCGGCGATGTCCTCGTCGGTGACCTGCTCGTTGACCATCCGCCCCTCGCTGGAGACGGTGGCCTCGGCCTGCTCGGCCTCGGCGATCTCGGCCTGCAGCCGCTTGATGGTCTCGTACTCGAGCTTGGATGCCTTGGTGTAGTCGGCCTCGCGCATGGCGAGGTCGCGCTGGGTGATGGCGTCGTCGAGCTTCTTCTTCAGCTCGCCCACGCGGTTCAGCCCCTGGCGCTCGCGCGCCCAGCGCTCTTCGAGTGCGGCCAGGTCGCGTTCGAGCTCCACCAGCTGCTCGCGCAGTGTGGACAGCCGTTCCTTGGAGGCGGCGTCCTTCTCGCGCTTGAGGGCGAGCTCTTCGAGCTTCATCCGGTCGACCTGGCGCTTGAGCTCGTCGATCTCGACGGGCGAGGAGTCGATCTCCATCTTCAGGCGCGACATGGCCTCGTCGATCAGGTCGATGGCCTTGTCGGGCAGCTGACGGCTGGGCAGATAGCGGTTGGAGAGCGCGGCGGATGCCACCAGTGCGCTGTCCGAGATCGTCACCCCGTGGTGCGCTTCGTAGCGGCCCTTGAGTCCGCGGAGAATCGCGATGGTGTCTTCGACGGTGGGCTCGCCGACGTAGACCTGCTGGAAGCGGCGCTCGAGTGCGGCGTCCTTCTCGATGAACTCGCGGTACTCGTTGAGCGTGGTGGCGCCGATCATGCGCAGCTCACCGCGGGCGAGCATGGGCTTGAGCATGTTGGATGCCGCGACCGATCCCTCGCCGCCGCCGGCGCCCATGAGGACGTGCAGCTCGTCGATGAAGGTGATGACCTTGCCCTCGGACTCGGTGATCTCCTTGAGCACGCTCTTCAGTCGCTCTTCGAACTGGCCGCGGTACATCGCTCCGGCGACGAGCGCGGAGATGTCGAGGGTGATGAGGTCCTTGTCCTTCAGGGATTCAGCGACGTCTCCCGCGACGATGCGCTGCGCGAGGCCCTCGACCACGGCGGTCTTGCCGACGCCGGGCTCCCCGATCAGCACGGGGTTGTTCTTGGTGCGTCGGGTGAGCACCTGGCTCACCCGACGTATCTCGCTGTCACGGCCGATCACCGGATCGAGCTTGCCCTGGCGGGCGCGATCGGTGAGGTTGATGCCGAACTGCTCGAGGGCGCTCTGCTGCTCTTCGTTCTGGGCGGGGTTGCTCATCTGTTTCCTCCTGAGGAGACTCCTTCAAAGTTGAGTGGTGATGACTCAACTTTAGCAGAATCAAGCCTTACCAGAAAGGCCGACCTAACCGTGGGCCAGCCTTCGCGTCTCGTCCCGAAAGTCACGCGCCATTCGAAGCGATCGAGCCGTGACTGCATCCTCGATGGCCGAGAAGACTCCCAGCCCTCGTCCACGGACTCGAACGAGGAGAGTGGCGGCGTGAGCTGCGCTGAGAAGAATCAGCAACCCTCCCAACATCGCATAGCCGTCCATCTGCATCAGCGAAAGACCAAGAACAACGCTGATAGATGCGCCTGTGCTCACGACCGCCCAACGAATCGCACCGGCCACACGCCGTGACAGCGAGAGGTCCGCCACTGACCTCCACCCGATCGTCGACACAAGAATCCCGAACGCTCCCGCCACACAGAAAGCGACGGTCAGTGCCCATTCCTGCGCATTCGATCCGATCCGCGACGATTCCAAGACAGCTGCCACAATCCAGAGCAGAGGCGCACCGAGCCAGAGCACAGCATTGGAGCTGAGCCGCCTCTTCCAGCCAGGTACACCATCGACTCGGTCGACCCCAACAGCGGCTGCTCGGTCGCGCTTTGTTCGCCACACGCGATTCGCCTCCCGCGCACGTCGCTTAGGCGACGCGATCCCCAGCACCATCTGAGCTCCCAGAACAGCCACCCACGCCACCCCGATGATGACGATCACCGTGGGCCACTCTCCAGGGCGCGCAAGTGCGATCGTCACCGTGGCGGCAGCCATCAACGTGATGAGCATCGCGCCCACTATCGTTGCCGCTCCCATCAGACCCCTCGCCCGTCGCGGGAACTGCTTTGTCCGGCTGCCTAGCCCCGTCGCGGCAGCGAACGTCAACAGAACCGTCACGATCACGCCGGTAGCCGGGTAGAAAGCATCGAGAATCGGTCGTAGAACTGATGCTGTCGCACCCATGATGAGCGGGAAGCTTTCAATATTCGACGACGAAATGCCGAAGATCACGAAGACGGGAGTCAGCGAGTAGACACCGAGGAGCATCGGCCCGACGGCCCAGTCCGGGAACTCTGGACGCTTGGTCTCTCGCTGCTGTCGCTTGCTTGTCGCACTGCTCATTCGAGCCTCCTCCGGTCAGAAATAACCATGACACCGGCGTCCGACATTCACGGAAAGCTGGTCAGGCCAGAGCCGAACAATGGATCTGAACGCATCAGCCCGGGTCCGCGGCAATCACGTCCCAGATGCTGTCGGCGACGGCGCGCTTCGAGCCGGAGGACCTAGCCCGGCGCCTGCGGGCACGAGCACGCTGGATCCTCGAGCAGCAGCGCTACTTCGCCCAGTTCCGGCCACGCACTCCGGCACGTCGGTGGGTGTCCGGCGAGACTCACCGTTATCTCGGTCGCCAGTACCGCCTGCGCATCGCCGATGCGACAGCATCCACTCCGTGTGTTCGTCTCACCCGCGGCTTCCTGCTGATCGACGGCGTAGCCTTCGATGACCCCGCAGGCACCGAACGTGCGATTCGCGACTGGTACCGGGCGCGGGCGCACGTCGTCATCGCCCGCCTGCTGCCGTGCTGCGGACGGCGGTTCGACTCTCCATTGCATCCGTCTGCTGTCACGATCCGCACCATGACTTCTCGGTGGGCGTCGATGTCACCCACGGGCCGACTGACGGTGAATCCTGACCTGCTGCGGGCACCGACCGATGCGATCGACTACGTTCTCACCCACGAACTCGCACACCTGTTGATCGCCGATCACTCGCCTCGATTCGTCGCGCTGCTCGACCGGGTGATGCCCGATCATGCTCGCCGCAAGCAGTTGCTGGAGCGGGCGACCGCCTGAGCGTCACCCGAGATTCGCGGCGATCACGTCCCAGATGTCGTCGGCGACGGCGCGCTTCGAACCGGTCGCCTTCGCGAGCACTGCCCCGCCCTCGCCGATGACCTGCACGGTGTTCTCCGCCGACTCGAACCCGCGATCCCAGCCGACCTCGTTGACCACGAGCAGGTCGACGCCCTTGCGCTCGCGCTTGCGACGAGCGCGGGCGAGCAGCTCCTCACCATCCTGCGGCGTCTCGGCTGCGAAGGCCACGACGACCTGACCCGGATGCCGCCGTGCGGCCAGCGCGGCGACGATGTCCTCGTTCTGCACCAGGTCGATGCTCTCCAGCACGCCGGATTCCTTGGTGAGCTTGCCTTCGGCGACCTCGGCGGGCCGATAGTCGGCGACGGCCGCGGCCATCACGATCACGGCGGCATCCTCGGCGGCCCCGCGCATGGCCTCGCCGAGTTCGGCTGCGGTTCCGGCATGCTCGATACGGATGAGCGGATGCTGCACGGCTTCCGCCAGCACGCCGTCGTCGATGTTCGCGGCGACCAGCACGACCTGGGCGCCGCGATCTGCCGCGGCGAGCGCGAGCGCAACACCCTGTCGACCGCTGGAGCGGTTGCCGAGGAAGCGCACCGGGTCGAGCGGCTCACGGGTGC
>JBARWR010000545.1:0-4191 GCA_049646915.1 Microbacterium sp. | reverse complement strand
TCCGGTGGTCGTCGTACACGACCACCGGCACACCGGCGCGGATTCCCCAGCGTCGCGCCGCAGCGGCGAGCGCCGCGTCATCGGGCAGCGGATGCCGCCCTTCACGGGGCTCACCGTGACGGGACAGCTCGCTCTCCACGTCGATGAACACCGCGCCGGGGATGTGCCCGGCCAGGTATTCCTCGCGGCCGTCACTCCGACCGAGCTGCCAGCGTGCGTCGAGCACTCGCACTTCGCCGAGGCGCTCCCGCAGCTCGGCGACCGAGATCAGCGGGTTCGGAACGCTCAGCGGATTCATGATGCCCTCACCTCTGCGGTCTCGCTCACGGGACGATGTGTCCGGCGGTGCGGAACAGCTCGTACCATTCGGCGCGGGTCAGCACGACGTCCGCGCCGGCTGCGGCATCCGTCACCCGCTGCGGTGTGGTCGTGCCGAGCACGACCTGCATGTGCGCGGGGTGGCGGGTGATCCACGCGGTGGCGATGGCGATCGGGGCGACGTCGTACTTCGCCGCGAGCCGGTCGAGCACGCCGTTCAGCTCGGCGTACTTGTCGTTGCCGAGGAAGACGCCGTCGAAGAAGCCGCCCTGGAACGGGGACCAGGCCTGGATCGTGATGCCGTTGATGCGGCAGTAGTCCACGATGCCGCCGCCGTCGCGGACGACGCTCTGCTCCTCCCCCGACATGTTCGCCGCGGTGCCCTGCGCGATGATCGGCGAGTGCGTGATCGACAGCTGCAGCTGGTTGGCGACCAGCGGCTGGGTGACGGCCGTGCGCAGCAGGTCGATCTGCCGCGGGGTGTGGTTGGAGACGCCGAACGCGCGCACCTTGCCCGCGGCCTCCAGCTCGTCGAACGCACGCGCGACCTCGTCGGGCTCGACCAGCGCGTCGGGCCGGTGCAGCAGCAGCACGTCGATGTAGTCGGTGCGCAGCGCCTGCAGAGAGCCCTCGGCCTGAGTGATGATGTGCTCGTACGAGAAGTCGAACATCTGCTCCGTGGGCACGATGCCGCATTTCGTCTGGAGCACGATCTCGGCGCGCTCGGAGGACGACAGCTCCAGCGCGGAGGCGAAGCGGTCCTCGCAGACGTGCATCGCGCCGCCGTAGATGTCCGCATGGTCGAAGAAGTCGATCCCGGCGCCGCGGGCGGTGTCGTACAGTTCGCGGACCTCGGCATCCGTCTTGTCGGCGATGCGCATCATTCCGGCGATGACGGCGGCGGCGGTTCCGCCTGAGAAGGGGACTGTCTTCATGGTTCCTCCTGGGTGGATGCCGACGCTGCTCTCCGCCAACGCTACCCCGGGTCATGGCAAGGGCACCGCCGTCGAGATTCGTCTTCGACGACGCCACCGGGTGCGGCTGACGCTAACGTTGCTTGCATGACCGCTCCGATCGATGCGACCTCCACTCCCGCCTGGGCCGAACTCGCCTCCGCCCGCGACGGCTTCTCCCCCGACCTGCGCGACTGGTTCGCCTCCGACCCCGGCCGCGTCGAGCGACTGAGCCTGGGACTGGCCGACCTGCACGTGGACCTGTCGAAGAACCTCGTCACCGACGAGATCCTCGCAGCGCTCGTGCGCCTGGCGGAGCAGACCGGCGTGGCCGAGCGGTATGCGGCGATGCTGTCCGGAGAGCACATCAACACCACCGAGGACCGGGCCGTGCTTCACACCGCCCTACGCCGTCCTGCTGACGCCTCCCCCGGGCTGGTGGCGGACGGTCAGGATGTGGATGCCGACGTGCAGTCCGTGCTCGACGCGCTTTCGGCCTTCGCCGAGCGCGTCCGCACGGGCGAGTGGTCGGGCGTGACCGGCAAGAAGGTCACGCACGTCGTCAACATCGGCATCGGCGGATCGGACTTGGGACCGGTCATGGTGTACGAGGCGCTCAAGCCGTACGCGGATGCCGGAATCCAGGCGCGGTTCGTGTCGAACATCGACCCGACCGATCTGGCGCAGAAGACCGCCGATCTCGACCCGGAGACCACGCTGTTCATCGTGGCGTCGAAGACCTTCACGACACTGGAGACGCTGACCAACGCGCGCCTCGCACGGGACTGGATGTGGGCGGGCCTGGCGGCATCCGGCGCGATCGGAGACGATGAGCAGAGCCGGACGGATGCGGTCGCGCATCACTTCGTGGCCGTCTCGACCGCCCTCGACAAGGTCGCCGACTTCGGCATCGACCCCGCCAACGCCTTCGGCTTCTGGGACTGGGTCGGCGGCCGGTACTCCGTCGACTCGGCGATCGGCCTGTCGCTCGCCGTCGTATTCGGGCCCTCGGCGTTCCGCGAACTGCTGGCCGGCTTCCACGCCGTCGACGAGCACGTCCGCACCACCCCGCTCGCACGCAACGTGCCGGTGCTGATGGGCCTGCTCAACGTCTGGTACTCGAACTTCCTGGGTGCCCAGTCGCACGCCGTGCTGCCGTACGCCCAACAGCTGAGCCGGTTCCCCGCATACCTGCAGCAGCTCACCATGGAGTCCAACGGCAAGTCGGTGCGCTGGGACGGCACGCCCGCCACCACCGACACCGGTGAGGTGTTCTGGGGCGAGCCCGGCACCAACGGCCAGCACGCGTTCTATCAGCTGATCCACCAGGGCACGCGCCTGATCCCGGCGGACTTCATCGCCTTCGCGAACCCGGCGTATCCGCTGAAGGACGACGGACGCGACGTGCACGGGCTGTTCCTGGCGAACTTCCTCGCGCAGACCAAGGCTCTCGCATTCGGCAAGACCGCCGAGGAGGTGGAGTCCGAGGGCACCACCGGTGCGCTGGTGGCGGCGCGCACATTCAGCGGCAACCGCCCCACCACGTCGATCTTCGCGCCGGCGCTGACTCCCGCTGTGCTCGGACAGCTCATCGCGCTGTACGAGCACATCACCTTCACCCAGGGAGTGATCTGGGGCATCAACTCGTTCGACCAGTGGGGCGTGGAACTGGGCAAGCAGCTCGCCCTTCAGATCGCCCCTGCCATCGAGGGCGACGACGATGCGCTTGAGGCGCAGGACGCGTCGACGAGAGCGCTGCTGGCGTACTACCGGGAGCACCGGAGGGGCTGAGGCGGCGCGTAGCGCATCCTCCCGGCCTGCGGAACCCCCTCGGCTGCGGTCGGGGCCCCTGCCTACGTTGACGGTATGGACGAGAATCTCAGCGCGCTTCTGATCAACTGCACCCTCAAGCCGTCGCCGGCGGGATCGAGCACCCATGTGCTGGGCGAGCAGGTGCTGAACGCCCTGGCGGCGCACGGCGTCAGCGCCGACCGCATCCGCGCCGTCGACCACCGGATCCTTCCCGGCGTCCAGACCGATATGGGCGCCGACGACGAGTGGCCGCAGCTGAGGGAGCGGGTGCTGGCCGCCGACATCGTGGTGTTCGCCACGCCGACCTGGCTGGGTCAGCACTCCAGCGTCGCGCAGCGCGTTCTCGAGCGATTGGACGCCGAGCTCTCGGAGACGGATGCACAGGGGCGACCGATCTTGTTCGACAAGGTGGCTCTCGCCGTCGTCGTCGGCAACGAGGACGGCGCCCATCACATCGCCGCGATCCTCTTCCAGGCTCTGAACGATGTGGGCTTCACCATCCCCGCGCAGGGCTCGGTGTACTGGAACGGCGAGGCCATGCAGGGCACCGATTACAAGGATCTGGAGTCGGTGCCCGAGAAGGTGGCCCAGGCGACCGCCACCGCCGCGGCGAATGCCGCCCACCTGGCCAGGAGTCTCCGAGGGGCGCCCTACCCGGCCTGAGCAGGAGGGGCGCCTGACGGCTCGCCGTCCGCCTACTTCTTCTTGCCCTTCGGCGGCTGCTCCCTGTCGGCGTTGCCGGCCCCCTTGCCGGCGTTGCCCGGCCCCTTGTTGGGGTTCGACGCGCTCTTGGCCTTGTCCTGGGTGCCCGGCCCGGAATTGTCCCGAGCGGCCGGCCCGGCCTTGGCCTTACCCGCCTTGTTCTTGGCCGCGGTCGTGCCGGCGCCGCCCGAACTGTCGCCCTCCGTGACGGCTGTCGATGCTCTCTGCTGTTCCGGTTGAGCCGTTTCGACCACCGGTGCGGGCGACGACGTGGCCGGTTCGAGAACGACCGTCTGCGCCGGTGCATCCGCGGGATCAGACATGCTCTGCGCGCCGGCGAGCGCGATGATCGACGCGATGGCGGCGGCCGCGATACCACCCGCCGCGATGCGACGTCCGCGAGTCC
>JBARWR010000544.1:0-3046 GCA_049646915.1 Microbacterium sp. | reverse complement strand
AGCGATGCGAGTGTGCCCGGCATCGGCCAGACACGCGGTGGCCAGCCGTGCACCCGCGACCTGATCGACCGCGAGCCCACGCCCGTCGCGCCCCGCGGAGTGCAGGGTCACGGTGGGGATGCCGATGTCCATCGCATCCAGCGTCTGCAGCGTGCGCGCGTGCGGGGCGACGACCACGAGACCGTCCACGCCCTGGCCGAGCAGATGCTCGATGGCCTCGCGCACGGTGTCATCGCCGGTGGAGTCGGCGAAGACGGCCGAGACCCAGTACCCGGCGGCGCGCGCGGCGGACTCGATCGCCTCGATGCTGCGCGATGGCCCGTAGTGCAGTGCGGCCTGGGCCAGCACGCCGATGGTGCGCGAGCGCCGTGTGCCGAAGGCCCGGGCGACGTTGTTCATGCGGTAGCCGAGCTCGGCGACAGCCGCCAGCACCCGCTCGCGTGTCTCCGGAGCCACGTCGGGATGCTCGTTCAGCACACGCGATACAGTCTGACGCGAGACGCCGGCACGAGCGGCGACATCGCGCACCCCGACGACGCGTGTACTGAGACCGGTCACGCGCACGAGTCTAAGCCCCTGGATCGGGACGTCTGCGACCATGGCGAGATCGGCGACTTGCATCTCAAGCCGCTTGAGGTCCCAGTGTGGAGCACATGAACGAGACACGAGAAGAACTGCACCTCATCGGCGACGTCGCGCGCCGCACCGGACTCAGCGTCAGCGCCATCCGGTACTACTCGGACGAGGGCCTGGTCCAGCCCACCGACGAGACCGACGGCGGACACCGGCTCTACGATGCCGAAGCCATCGCACGGCTGGAGTTCATCCGCACCCTGCGAGATCTGGATACCGGCCTGGACCAGGTGCGCCGCGTCCTCACCGGCACGACCGAACTGCGCGATCTGCTCGCCGAGCACCTCGAGCTGATCGAGACCCGCTCGCACGATCTGCAGGCCACGCGCGCCGTGCTGCGTGCGCTCGTGCGCAACGAGAGCACCCAGGAGCGGGCGCGATTGCTGCGGCGGCTCGTGACGATGTCGGATATGCAGCGCCAAGGCCTGGTCGACGACTTCCTCGCCGAGGTCTCGCAGGGCATGCCAGCCGATGTCACTGACCGGCTGCGGGAGGCCCACCCGCAGCTGCCCGCCGACCCTTCGCCGGAGCAGCTCGAGGCATGGATCGACCTGTCCGAGCTGCTGCAGGACGACGACTATCGCACGGTGACTCGGGAGTACCTGCGGGAGACCTACGCATCCGAGATCGGACGACGGATGGCCGAGCCCGACATCCAGGACTTCATCCACAGCGCCGGCGAAGACCTGATGCCGAAGCTCACCGCCGCATACGCCGCCGGACTCTCCCCCGACGATCCGCATGCGGCGAGCCTGGCCGAGCAGTTCGTGCAGCAGACGGCCGCGGCAGGCGGGGCGATCGTCGACGATGATCTGCGCCGCCGACTGGCGGCCCGATATCGCGAGGTCGACGAGCTTCTCACCCAGGCTCTCGAGCACGAGGGTTATCAGGCGTCAGAGGGCCGCTATCTCGACCTGGTCGCGATCATCAACGGCACCCCCGGCCCTGCCGCATCCGCCCGCAACGAGATCGATCTGAGCGGCTTCGGCGCATGGTTCTCACAGGCGATCCTCGCGGCGGCCTGAACCGGGCGACCGTGACGACGATCAGCCGGTCTCGGTGTCGAAGCGATCTCGGGCCGCACTGACCTCGTGCATGTGCGCAGAGGTCCACAGCAGCAGCGCATCGATCAGATCCTGCAGAGTCTCGCCGAGAGCGGCGATGCGATACTCCACCGCCAGCGGACGCGTGCCGACGACGACCCGCTCGATCATGCCGTTGCGCTCGAGCCGCCGCAATGCGGCGGTCAGCGACTTCTGCGAGATCGCGGGGATCGCCCGACGCAATCCGTTGAAGCGCCGCGGCTGCTCGCACAGCTTGTCGAGGATCAGCAGCGACCACTTGTCGAGCACCTGGTCGAGCAGCTCGCGGTGCGCATCGGAGACCTGTCCGGGGACGGCGGTATCACTCATGCAACCTAGTCTCGTTGAAGTCACCTGAGAAGACTAGGTATAACCGAGATACCTACCCGTCTCGATCAAAGGATGACATCACGTGACCGTCGATCTCCTCACCCCTGAAGGCATGTTCCAACCTGTTCCCTACCACCACGTCTCCGTCGCGTCCGGCACCCGGTTCATCAGCGTCGCCGGGCAGATCTCGCGTGACGAGCACGCGAACCGGCTGTTCCCCGGCGACCTGGCAGGCCAGCTCGCGCAGGCGCTGCGCAACACCGCGACCGGCCTCGCCGGTGCTGGCGCCGGTTTCAGTGACGTCGTGCGGCTGCGGTTCTTCGTCGCACGCTGGCAGCCGGAGATGTACGACGACTTCATCGCAGGACTCGAGAGCGTCATGGATGAGCTGCGCATCCCGCGCCCGCTGCCGCCGCTGTCGGTGATCGGCGTCGACTATCTCTTCGAGCCGGACGTGCTCGTCGAGGTCGAGGCCGACGCGATCCTGGACTGATCGCGGCCCGGCATCCGTCGTTCTGCTCCCGAGCTCAGACCCCGAGCCGCTCCAGGTATCCGTTCACGAACCGACGCTCGGGGTCGTACTGCGCGCGCAGGGCCGCGAAGTCGTCCCAGCGGGGGTACCGGCTGCGCACCTCGGCACCGTCGAGTGTGTAGACCTTGCCCCAGTGCGGACGGGCGGATGCCGGCAGTGCCGCCTCCAGGTCGGGCAGCAGTGCGCGCACGGCGGGCTCGTCCGGCTTCCACGTGAAGTGCAGGGCGACGGCATCCCGCTCGTGCGCCATGCTCAGCCACAGGTCATCCGCGCGCACGGTGCGGATCTCATTGACCAGCAGCAGCGGGGCGATACGGTCGGCGAGCGAGCGGACGGCCTCGATCGCCGCGACCGCATCCGCTCGCGGCACGAGGTACTCGCTCTGGATCTCCGCGCCGGCCGACGGCGTGAACGCCAGCCGGAAGTGCGGCAGTCGCTCGAACCACTCGCCGGGCACGCCCCCCTGCTC
>JBARWR010000543.1:0-3439 GCA_049646915.1 Microbacterium sp. | reverse complement strand
GCGTCGAGCATTCGCGGGCCAGGAGCAGGGCCCGCGACCGGGGGCGCTTCACACGCAACTTCGTCGTGCAGGGCACGGCTGCGGAGTGGGCGCTGCTCTGGCTCGCCGAGATCCGGCATCGTCTGATGGCGCTGCCCCCGTCATCCGTGCGTGCTCCGGCATCCGGACCCGTCTTCGGCGCCCGCGCGCACCTCGCCATGTTCCTGCATGACGAGGTGATCGTGCACTGCCCGATCGATCAGGCGGATGCCGTGTCCGATGCCGTGCGCGAGGCGGCCGCCGCGGCGACAGCGCGGCTGTTCCCCGGATTCGACATCGACGTGCCGCTGGACCTGCACGTCAGCGAGGACGCGAGCAAGTGATCCGCGGTCGAGCGACGCTAGAATCGGAGGGCGAGCGGGTCGGCCGGACGGTCGCGTGGCGCGAGAGCGCACCGAGGAACGTCCGGGCTCCGCAGGGCAGGGCGGTGGGTAACACCCACCCGGAGAGATCCGCGAGACAGTGCCACAGAGAGAAGACCGCCGTCGCCCTCGGGCGGCGGTAAGGGTGAAAGGGTGGTGTAAGAGACCACCGGGGGGCATGGTGACATGTCCCGCCAGGTAAACCTCGCCCGGAGCAAGACCAGACAGAGGACGTAGACGCGGCCCGCCGAGTCCTCGGGTAGGTTGCTGGAGCGGCACGGCAACGTGTCGCCGAGAGAGATGGCCGTCAAGGGAGCGCAAGCTCCTGAACAGAACCCGGCGTACAGGCCGGCCCGCTCGCACCAGAACGACCGAAGGCCCCGATCATGGCTGGGATTCCAGCCGTGATCGGGGCCTTCTGTGTCGTCGTGCGGGTGTCTGCCGGACGCGGGCGGAGATCAGTCAGCGGCGAGGGATGCGGCGCCGATGATGCCGGAGTTGTTGCGGTGCACGGCATTGATGATCGGGGTGTTCAGCTCCAGCAGAGGCAGGAACTTCTCGGGGTTCTTGGAGACTCCGCCGCCGACCACGAACAGGTCGGGGGTGAACAGGAACTCCACGTGACTGTAGAAGCTCTGCAGGCGCGCGGCCCAGTCCTCCCAGGAGAGGTTCTCGCGCTCCATCGCCGAGGACGCCGCCCAGCGCTCGATGGACTCGCCGTTGCGGTCCAGGTGGCCGAGCTCGGTGTTGGGGACGAGCACGCCGTTGTACAGGAAGGCGGAGCCGATGCCCGTGCCGAGCGTCGTCATGATCGTGAGGCCCTCTACATCGCGCGCCGCGCCGTGGCGCGCCTCGGCGACGCCGGCGGCATCGGCATCGTTGACGAAGCTGATGTGCCGGCTCAGGCCGTCCTCGAAGAACTTCTCAGCCTCGAAGTCGACCCACTCCTTGGCGATGTTGGCCGCCGACAGGGTCTTGCCGCGCTTGACGATCGCGGGGAACGCGACGCCCAGCGGCAGCTGCGATTCGGCCGCGTCCAGCTTGTCCAGCACCTCGCGGACGGTCTCCAGAACGTCGGCGGGCCGGGCGCCCTTCGGCGTCGGGATGCGGACGCGATCCGAGTCGAGCGTGCCGTGCTCGAGGTTGACGATTCCTGCTTTGATGCCCGTGCCGCCGATATCGACGCCGATTGCCTGCTGTGCCATGCCGATTAGCCTATCCAGGTCGTCGGACCCGATTAGGATCGTGACAGATCCCGACGAAGGAGCCGACATGTCCGACGGTGACGAGAAGTACTGGTTCAACCTCAGCAGCCGCGAGGTGGAGTTCGGCATGCAATCGGCCGCGGTCGACCGTGTCGGCCCGTTCGATACGGCTGAGGAGGCCGCGAACGCTCCCGAGAAGCTGCGCGAGCGCTCACGTGCCTGGGCGGATGACGACGCCGCCGAAGACTCGTGGGGCACGACCAGCCTGTCCGACGCGGGAGACGACGAAGAGGAATGAGCATGGACAAGCAGCGCGACTTCGTTCTGCGCACCATCGAAGAGCGCGGCGTGAAGTTCGTGCGCCTCTGGTTCACCGATGTGATCGGCACGCTCAAGTCGGTGGCGATCGCGCCGGCCGAGGTCGAGGGCGCTTTCGCCGAGGGTATCGGCTTCGACGGCTCTGCCATCGAGGGTCTGTCCCGCAAATTCGAGTCCGACCTGCTGGCGCAGCCGGACCCGTCGACGTTCCAGATCCTGCCGTGGCGCGGCGAGGTCGACCCGACCGCGCGGATGTTCTGCGATCTGGCCACGCCCGACGGGCGCCCGGCGGTCTCCGATCCGCGCAACGTCCTGCGTCGCACGCTGGAGAAGGCAGCGGATGCCGGGTTCACGTTCTACACGCACCCCGAGATCGAGTTCTACCTGCTGAAGTCGGCGCAGTTCGGCCCCGAGGGGCCGGTGCCGGTGGACAACGCGGGCTACTTCGACAACGTGCCCGGCGGCACCGCGCACGACTTCCGCCGCAGTGCCGTCCGGATGCTGGAGGACCTGGGCATCTCGGTCGAGTACAGCCACCACGAGGGCGGTCCCGGTCAGAACGAGATCGATCTGCGGTACGCCGATGCGCTGACCACGGCAGACAACATCATGACGTTCCGCACGGTGGTCAAGGAGGTCGCGATCGAGCAGGGCGTGTACGCGACGTTCATGCCCAAGCCGCTGAACAACCACCCCGGCAGCGGCATGCACACGCATCTGTCCCTGTTCGAGGGCGACGTGAACGCGTTCTACGAGGCGGGCGCGGAGTATCAGCTCTCGCTCACCGGCCGCCGGTTCATCGCGGGTCTGCTGCGCCACGCCAACGAGATCGCCGCCGTCACGAATCAGTTCGTCAACTCGTACAAGCGGCTGTGGGGCGGCGACGAGGCTCCGAGCTTCGTCACCTGGGGGCACGCGAACCGATCCGCCCTCATCCGCGTGCCGATGTACAAGCCCAACAAGGGCCAGTCCACCCGGGTCGAGTACCGGGGCCTGGACTCGGCGGCGAACCCGTACATCGCCTACGCGCTCATGCTCGCTGCCGGCCTCAAAGGCATCGAGGAGGAGTACGACCTGCCGCCCGAGGCTGAGGACAACGTCTGGTCGCTGAGCGACTCCGAGCGTCGGGCACTCGGCTACGCGCCGCTGCCGGCGAGTCTGGATCACGCACTGGATCTCATGCAGGAATCCGAGCTCGTCGCCGAGACGCTGGGGGAGCAGGTCTTCAACTACGTGCTGCTCAACAAGCGCAAGGAGTGGGAGGCGTACCGCGGTCAGGTCACCCCGTTCGAGCTGCAGAACAATCTCGGGCTGCTCTGAGTCGCACCCATGGCACGACCTGATGCGTCCGTTTCGCTGTCGGCGCTGGCTCGACTGGGCTTCGTCGAGCTGGCGGCGGCGTCGGCCGACCTGACCGAGCTCTCGGAGCTGACCGGCATCGAGCGCGCCGAGCTCGCCGATGGGATGAGCGCGCCCGACCCCGATGCCGCCGTTGCGGGGATGCTGCGCATCGCG
>JBARWR010000542.1:0-4858 GCA_049646915.1 Microbacterium sp. | reverse complement strand
GTGCTCGCCGATGTCTCCTCGGCGTCGGGCCCGCGTGAACTGTGGCGGGGGGCGGTCGAGGGCATCGCGGTGTCGTACGCTCGCGTGTTCGACCAGCTCATCGAGGTGAACCCCGGAATCGCCCGGGTGATCGCATCCGGCGGCGTGACCGGGGCCTTCCCCGGTTTCATGAGCCCCGTCGCACAGGCCCTCGGCTTTCCCGTGCAGGTGGTGGAGGTCAAGCGCGTGACCATGCGCGGCGCGGCGGCTCTCGCCCTGTCGGTGCTGCAGCCGGAGCATCCGCTCGCGAAGATCCCCGAGACGGCGCTGACGGAGCCGGATGAGGCTCAGAAGCCGTACTACGACGACCTGCGCGCGCGCTTCAGCGACCTGTACGACGCGGTGATCGCGGACTGACAGCGAAGGGCCGGGACATCCAATGGATGCCTCGGCCCTCGCCCCCTCCGGGCATGATGCGGACTCGTTCAGATGCTGGGCGCGTTACCCTGATCGAACTTGCCGCCGCCGCGCTGCATGGCGATCACTTCGGTGACCGTCGATCCGTCGTGGATGCGCGGGTCTCCGCCGCCGGCATCGGGCGTGTAGCCCTTCAGCTTCGGCGAGTGCCGCGTGCGGATCTCGAGCCACTTCGCGACGCCGGACAGGATCAGGCAGAGCGCGATGTAGATACCGCCGATGATGAATGCGGCCTGCAGAATCGGACGCCCCTGCTGAGCGCTGAGCAGCTTCGCGTAATACAGCAGCTCATGGTAGGTGATGATGAATCCGAGCGCGGTGTCCTTCATCGCCACGACGAGCTGGGCGACGATGACGGGGAGCATGGCGCGCACGGCCTGCGGCAGCAGGATCAGCATCATCACGCCGCTCTTGCGCAGGCCGATCGCATACCCGGCCTCCTTCTGCCCTCTCGGCAGCGATTCGACGCCGGCGCGCAGTGCCTCGGCGAGCACCGACCCGTTGTACACCATCAGCGCGAGCACGACCGCCCAGTACGGATCCACCTTCATCCCGAGAGAGGGGAGCCCGTAATACAGGATCATCATGAACACGAGCACCGGGATCGCACGGAAGATCTCGGTGATCACCGACGCCGGCACGCGCACCCACTTGTGATCGGAGAGCCTGCCGATGGCGAGGACGAAACCGAGTGCGAGGCTGAGCACCGCAGCGAGCGCGAAGGCGCGCAAGGTGTTCACCAGCATCTCGCCGATGGATGCCCACACGGCGGTATAGGTGAAGACGTTCCACTTCGCGGCGCTGAACTGGTTCGTCAGAGTCATTCGCCAGATGACGAATGCGATGAGCGCGACGACGACCACGGCGGTCGCGACCGCGAGGATGGCGTTGCGGCGGCGGGCTCTCGGGCCCGGGACGTCGTAGAGGACGGAAGTCATCGTGCGATCCTCCATCGGTTCTCAAGTGTGCGCTGCAACCAGGTCAACAGCATGACCAGTGCGACGAAGATCACCGCCACCCAGAGCAGCACCTCCATCGGGCTGCCAGGTCGCGTGTGGGAGTTGGAGATGGTCGACTGCAGGGCCGGCAGCACCGAGATCGAGAACCCGGCTGCGACCGTCGTGTTCTTCAGCAGGGCGATGAAGACGCTCATCATCGGCGGCACCACTGACCGGAAGGCCTGCGGAAGCACCACGTTCGTCATCACCTGACCGAAGGACAGCCCGATCGCTCGCGCTGCCTCCGCCTGTCCGACCGGAACGGTATTGATGCCGGCGCGCAGCGTTTCAGCGACATAGGTCGCCGTATAGATGCCGATCGCCAGAATACCGAGCACGGTGTTCGACAGTTTGGGCAGTGCGAGCGCGCCGTAGCCGAACACGAAGAAGAAGAAGACCAGCGTGAGCGGGGTGTTGCGCACGAGGTTGACGTACACGGTGCCGACGGCGCGCGAGATCGGCACCGGCGAGACGCGCATGGCGCCGACGATGATGCCCAGCACCAGTGCGAGCAGACCGCCGAAGAAGAACACCAGAAGAGTGAACGAGATGCCCTCGCGCCACAGGTCGAGGTTGCCGAAGATGGCGTCCACGCGCCCTCCTTCTCAATAGCTCGAATTCTCAATGAATCGATCGGTGAGGGGGCCCTTGGCCCCCTCACCGATGCGGATCAGCCGACCGGATCGACGGCCGGCTGATCGACCTTGATCCCCGACTGGCCGAGAGTGGCGTCGAAGATCTCCTGCCACTTGTCACCACCGTCGGTGAACAGCGTGTTGATGTGCTCCTGAAGCGCGGTGTCGCCCTTCGGGATGCCGACGCCGTAGCGCTCCTCGGTGAAGAGTCCGTCGAGCACCTTCAGCTCGTCGGGGTTCTGCGCCGCGTAGCCGATCAGAATCGCGGCATCCGTGGTCACGGCGTCGACCTTGCCGTTGAGCAGATCCTCGACGCACTGCGAGTAGATGTCGTACTCCTCGGTGTTGATCTCGGGATAATTGCTCTTGATGTTCTCGATCGGGGTGGACCCGGTCGCCGAGCAGACCGTCTTGCCGTTGAAGTCCGACACGTCCTTCACCTCGGTCATGTCGCTGTCGGAAGAGACCAGGAAGCCCTGGCCGGTCACGAAGTAGGGTCCGGCGAAGTCGATCTTCTCCTTGCGTCCGTCCGTGATCGAGTAGGTGCCGACGTAGTAGTCGATGTCGCCGTTCATGATCGCCTGCTCACGGTTGGCGGAGGCAATCGGCTCGTACTTGATATCGCTCTCCTCGAAGCCGAGCGAAGCGGCGATCCAGCGGGCGATCTCGATGTCGAAACCGCTGCGCTCACCGGTCGTGACATCCAGGTAGCCCAGGTTGGGCTGATCCTCCTTGACGCCGATGATGGGCCCGCCCCGCTTGACCATGGCGTCGTAGGTCGGGCTGCCCTCGAGCTGAACGTCATCGGCGACATCCTGCTTGGGCACATCGTCGCCGGACGAGGCCGGGCCGCCGCTGTTGCACGCCGTCAGGCCGAGAAGTGCTGTGGCGGCGATGCCGATCGCCGCGAGAGTCTTCGTACGTCGCATGTGCGTCTCCTTGTTTGCTGTGTTCTGGATACAGGGGTCAGTGGGTGAGGAGCTTGGACAGGAAGTCCTTGGCGCGGTCGCTCTTCGGGTGCAGGAAGAACTCCTCGGGCGTCGCCTCCTCGACGATCTGCCCGTCGGCCATGAAGACCACGCGGTTGGCGGCCTTGCGGGCGAAGCCCATCTCGTGGGTGACGACGATCATCGTCATCCCCTCTTTGGCGAGGCCGACCATGACGTCGAGCACCTCGTTGATCATCTCGGGGTCCAGTGCGCTGGTCGGCTCGTCGAAGAGCATGACCTTCGGGTGCATGGCGAGCGCGCGGGCGATCGCCACGCGCTGCTGCTGGCCGCCGGAGAGCTGAGCGGGCAGCTTGGACGCCTGCTGTGCGACGCCGACGCGCTCCAGCAGTGCCATCGCCTCCTTCTCGGCATCCGCCTTCTTCAGGCCGCGCACTTTGATCGGCCCGAGCGTGACGTTCTCGAGGATCGTCAGGTGGGCGAAGAGATTGAACGACTGGAAGACCATGCCGACCTCGGCGCGCAGCTCCGCGAGACCCTTGCCCTCGGCGGGCAGCGGCTTGCCGTCGATGCTGATCGTGCCGCTGGTGATGGTCTCCAGCCGATTGATCGTGCGGCACAGGGTCGACTTGCCCGAACCCGAGGGGCCGATCACGACGACGACCTCGCCTTTGTCGACGGTGAGGTCGATGTCCTTCAGCGCCTGGAACTCGCCGTAGTGCTTCTGGACGTTCTCGACGACGACCAACGATTCGGCTGTGCTCATTGTGCGCCTCCCATAGGACCTGCCGGTCGCGGGGAGCACGTCTTCTTCAGCGCTCCCCATCGAATCCGCTGACCCGTTCAGACTATGCACGGATCCGTCCGCGAACCAGTCCCTTGAGTGTTTCTTGAGTCTGGCGCGAGCGGCATGATCGCATGGCGGGATCAGCGGTGCGAGTCCCGGTAGTAGTCGCGCGCCCCCGGATGCAGTTCGATCGGATCGGTGAAGATCGCCAGCCGCCGATCCAGCAGAGCCACGGCCGGCACCTCCCTGGCGATCTCCGATCGCGTCGTGAACAGTTCGGCCAACACGTCCCGCACGAGCGCATCGGGCACGTCGACCGAAGTCACGAGATAGTTCGGCACCGTCATCGCCAGGGTCGGCTCGTCGCTGCCGTAGGTGCCGATCGGGAATTCGGCGGATCGGTAGACGCCGGCGTGCGCGGCATCCGCCCTGTCGACGACATCGGGATCGATCGAGAGCAGCCGGATGGGCAGCCCGGCCGCGAGCCTCTCGATACCCGGGGTCGGAAGACCTCCGACCCAGAAGAGCGCATCGATGCGGGAGTCCGTCAGCGCCGCGATGGAGGCGTCCAGGCCCAGTCCCACATCGTCGACGTCGCCGATCGGGACATCGGACGCCTGCAGGATCCGGCGTGCGACCACGCTCACCCCCGACCCCTGCCCGCCCAGGGAGACGCTGCGTCCGGCGAGGTCGGAGACCGCTCGGATGCCGGAATCCGCCCGCACCACCACATGCACGTACTCGTCATACAGCCGGGCGGCCGCACGAATCGGCAGCGGGGCGTCGAAATCGCCGGCACCCGCCACGGCATCCGCGATCGCGTCGCTCTGCGCGAACCCGAGCTGCGCGCTCCCCTCGCCGATCAGGCGCAGGTTGTCGACTGAGCCGTTCGTCGCGATCACCTGCGCGTCGGCATCCAGATCGCTCCGCAGCGCCGCAGCGAGATGCTCACCGTAGTCGTAGTACACGCCGGTGACCCCGCCGCCCGCGATCCGCAGCGGCTCCCGAGCCCAGTCCGGGCGCTCGGGCCTGCAC
>JBARWR010000541.1:0-3466 GCA_049646915.1 Microbacterium sp. | reverse complement strand
GCGGCATCCGGCGTCTGCATCCGCTTCGCAGCGGCGCGCAGGAGCGTGCGCTCCGCCGCCGGACGATCCTTCTCCGTCGCCGCCGCGGTGAGCAGCGAGATGCCCTGCGCGCTCATGACGGCGATGTCCACACCGGCCGCGGCCTTGACCTCGGATGCGTGCGCCCAGGTGGCGAAATCGTCGGCGAAGCCCTCGAAGCGGTAGGACCACTCGCCGACCAGATCGAGTGCGATCTCCACCTTCCAGCGGTCGGTGCCGTCGGCGAGCGGCGTGAGTCGGTGCAGGGAGACCCCGCCGGTCGGATCGGTGAGCCTCAGGTGCGCCCCGATCAGATCATGCCCCTCACGGAATGCGACGACGCCGAACGGGACGACCTCACCGGCGAACGCCTTGGGCGGGTAGCCCTGCGGCACATGCGGAGTGGGCAGGAAGAGTGGGATGCGGCCCGCTCTCGTGCGTCCGGGCGAGTCGGTCTCGGCGGCAGGCCGCAGAGGAATCCTGGCGGGGCTTCTCAGCCCCGCGGGTTCTTGAGCGGTTCGTGTTGCCACACCTTGAATGTACCGCTCCGCACGATCTGTGCCAGCCCCACGCCGTGCGGGTCGCGACTCAGCAGCGAATGCGGGTCTCTCCGCGGGGCGCTGGCGTTCAGTCCACCCGGAAGAGCCGCATCGAGGTGCCCGGAATGGGCAGCACGTCGCCGGGCGAGTAGCGGCGCTGCTCGGCAGAGGGAGCCTCGTCTGCGCTCGACCAGAGCTCCACGAAAGCGGTGGCGCCGTCGATGGAGTCGGGAAGGCGCACGTCGATCGGCGCCTCCGTGCCGTGCACGATCAGCAGGATGCGATTGGACTCGCCGTTCTCAGGAACGCTTGCCGCGGCGTACTGCAGGGTGCGGTTGCGCGGATCGTTCCACTGCTCGACTTCCATGGTGGCACCGTCCTGGTCGAACCAGTCCATCACGCTGGCTTCCGGGATGTGCTCGCCGAGGCGCGCATAGCGGCCTGGTCGCAGTGCGGGGTTCTGCGCACGCAGGTGCGTGAGCAGCTTCGCGTGCGCGGTCAGGTCCTTCTGCCACGGCTCGTGCTCCCAGCTCAGCCAGCTCAGAGGCGAGTCCTGGCAGTACGCGTTGTTGTTGCCGCGCTGCGTGCGCCCGAATTCGTCACCGGCCGTGATCATCGGGATGCCGGCGGACAGCAGCAGGGTGCCCATCAGGTTGCGCATGGCCTTGCGGCGCTGCGCGAGGATGGTCGGATCGTCGGTGGGTCCCTCGACACCGTGGTTGAACGAGCGATTCATATCTGCACCGTCGCGGTTGCCCTCACCGTTGGCTTCATTGTGCTTGCCGTCGTATGCGACCACATCGTGCAGGGTGAACCCGTCGTGGGCGGTGACGAAATTGATGCTGGCCAGCGGTCCGCGCTGCTCGCTGTAGGTGTTCGCGGAGCCGGCCAGACGGTTGGCGAAACCGCCGATCCCGACGGGTGCCGACGCTCGACGCGCGTAGTCGATGTCGCTGAGCCAGAAGTTGCGGACGCGGTCGCGGTAGCGGTCGTTCCACTCGCTCCAGCCGTCCGGGAAGTTGCCGGTCTGCCAGCCTCCCAGGCCCACATCCCAGGGCTCGGCGATGATCTTGACGTCCTGCAGCGCGGGATCCTCGCGGATCGCGGCGAGCAGCGGGTGCTCGCGGTCGTATTCGTGTTTCGCATCGCGTCCGAGAGCGGTGGCGAGGTCGAATCGGAACCCGTCGATCTGCATCTCGGTGGCCCAATAGCGCAGCGAGTCCAGAACCAGGCGTGCGGCAGCATCCGTCGCCGTGTTGAGGGTGTTCCCGACGCCGGTGGTGTCGATGTAGGTGCCGTCGGGCTGCTGGCGGTAGTACGAGGCGTTGTCGATGCCGCGCAGACTCGAGCGCGGCCCGCCGAGACCCTCTTCACTGGTGTGGTTGTAGACCACGTCCATGATGACCTCGAGACCCGCCTCGTGCAGCAGCTTGACCATGCCCTTGAACTCGGTGAGCACGGTCTCAGGCCCGCCCTTGCGGGCGGCCTCGGTGGCGTAGGCGGTGTGCGGCGTGAAGAAGTTGAGGGTGTTGTAGCCCCAGTAGTTCGTGAGCCCCCGCTCCAGCAGGCGCGGCTCGGGCATGAACGCCTGCACGGGGAGAAGCTCGACGGCGGTGACGCCGAGGCTCTTGAGATACTCGATCATCGCCGGGTGGGCGAGACCCGCGTAGGTGCCGTGCAGCGCCGGCGTGACGTCCGGATGCCGCTTGGTGAGCCCCTTGATGTGCCCCTCGTATATGACCGTGCGGTCCAGGGGAGTGCGCGGTTTGGCGATGCCGCCCCAGTCGAACCCGTCCTCGATGACGACGGAGCGCCACTCCTCGTACCCATCGCCCTGTGCGAGGCCTCGTCCGTACGGGTCCAGCAGCAGGGTCTCCGCGTTGAAGGTGTGGCCGGGGCCGTGCGGTCCGTCCACCCGCAGCGCGTACCGGGTGCCGGGCTGGAGCAGATCGGTGCTGACCTCCCACACGCCGCCCGGGCGCCGCTCGAGCGGGGCCTGCGCGGTCTCCCAGTCCAGGTCGTCGGCGTCGAATACCACGAGCTCGACGGATGATGCATTCTGCGACCAGACGCGCAGCGTGCCGATTCCGTCCTGCAGACGGACGCCGAGATTGTCGAGTGCGGGGCCATCGAAGGATGGGGTCGTCGGCGCAGGCATGGGGTACAGCTTATGCGTGCACCCCGCAGGCGGGTGAATCCCCGTGCGCGCGCGCATGATCCTGAGTCCTGCGCGTGCCGGAGGGATCGTGCACGCGCGACAATGGAGAGATGCTGTTCTACCTCGATCATGCGGCGACGTCCCCTCTGCGGCCCGAATCTCGCGACGCCTGGCTCGCCGCTGGAGAGGTGCTCGGCAATGCGTCCTCGACGCACGGCGCCGGGCAGGACGCGCGCCGTGTACTCGAGGAGTCCCGCGAGCGGGCTGCCTCGGCTCTGGGGTGCGATCCGATCGAGGTGGTCTTCACCTCCGGCGGCACGGAAGCGATCAACACCGCGCTGCAGGGACTCTGGCGCTCCCGGCGCGCGGAGACGGATACGGTGGTGCTCCCGGATGCCGAGCATCACGCCACGATGGACACAGTCACGGCGCTCGCGGAGGACGGCGCGAGAGTGCGGGCGGTGCCGGTCGATGCCGTCGGGCGGATCGACGCGACCGCGTTCCGGGAGGCTCTGGACGGTGCGGCTCTGGCGACGGCGCTGGTCGCGAACAACGAGGCGGGTACGATCAACGACGCGGGGACCCTGGCACGCGACGCGGCGGATGCCGGGGTGCCGCTGCACCTGGATGCGGTGGCGGCGTGGGGGCATGTGCCGCTGTCGTTCCGTACGCTGCGCGCAGACGCCCCCGCAGCGGCGGGACTGGTCGCGATGAGCGTCGCCGGGCACAAGATCGGCGCACCGGTCGGCAC
>JBARWR010000540.1:0-2372 GCA_049646915.1 Microbacterium sp. | reverse complement strand
GGAAGAACGCGTCGGATGCCGCCACGGAGCCGGCCGCGCGCTCACCGGCGCGCTCCACGGCCAGGCGGCACGAGTCGACCCGGTTGACCTGACCCATGCCGACGCCGACCGTGGCATTGCCCTTGGCCAGCACGATCGCGTTGGACTTGACGGCGCGGCAGGCCTTCCACGCGAAGATGAGGTTCTCCATCTCCGCGTCATCGGGACGCTCGCCCGAGACGAGCTCCCAGTTCTTCGCGACCGAGACGATGTCGTCCGGGAAGCGGTCGGCGTCCTGCAGCAGCAGGCCGCCTGAGACCAGGCGCACGTCCATGCGCTCCTGCTGCCAGTCCTCGGGCAGCTTGAGCAGTCGCAGGTTCTTCTTGGCCTTGAAGACCTCCAGCGCGGCCGGCTCGAAGTCGGGCGCCACGATGACCTCGGTGAAGATGTCCTTGAGGTTCTCGGCCATCTTCAGCGTCACGGTGCCGTTCGCGGCGATCACGCCGCCGTAGGCCGACACCGGGTCGCACTCGTGTGCGCGCAGGTGGGCGCTGGCGATGGGGTCCAGTGCGTTCGGGGCGGTGGTCGCGATGCCGCACGGGTTCGCGTGCTTGATGATCGCGACAGCCGGCAGGATCATGTCGTAGGCGGCCCGCAGCGCGGCATCCGCGTCGACGTAGTTGTTGTACGACATCTCCTTGCCCTGCAGCTGCGTGGCCTGGGCGATGCCGTGGCCGCCGGCGCGCGTGTAGATGGCGGCGCGCTGGTGCGAGTTCTCGCCGTAGCGCAGCGTCGCGAGCCGCTCGGCCTTGATCGTGAGGTGCGCGGGCAGGTCGACGCCGTCGCTGAGCGTGCCCTCGGAGAACCACTGTGCCACGGCGGTGTCGTAGGTCGCGGTGTGCGAGAAGGCGCGGGCGGCCAGCTCGCGGCGCTGCGCGAGATCGGTGCCGCCTGCCTCGACCGACTCGATGATGGCCGGGTAGGACTCGGGTGAGACGACGATCGCGACGTTCGCATAGTTCTTCGCGGCCGCGCGCACCATGGCCGGTCCGCCGATGTCGATCTGCTCGACGATGGCATCCGGCTCGGCGCCGGACGCGACGGTCTCCACGAAGGGATACAGGTTGACGACGACGAGCTCGAACGGCTCGATCTCCAGATCTGCGAGCTGGCGCTCGTGGTCCTCCAGACGCAGATCGGCGAGCAGTCCGCCGTGGATCTTCGGGTGCAGTGTCTTCACTCGGCCGTCGAGCATCTCGGCGACGCCGGTGACGCTGGCGACATCGGTGACCGCATGGCCGGCATCGCGGATGGTCTGCGCGGTCGAACCGGTGGAGACGATCTCGACACCCGCGGCGGTGAGCGCCGCGGCGAACTCGAGCAGGCCGGACTTGTCGCTCACCGAGACGAGCGCGCGCCGGATCGGCACCAGGTCGCGGTGACGGTACAGCGAGGGATCGAGGCGAGGGCCGGCCATGATGATGCTCCTTCGTTCGTGGGTTCTGTGAGGGTCGGGGAGAAGACGGGCCAGGAAGAGTCAGAGGGTGAGTTCGCCGGTGGCGACGCGCTGCACCACGTCGATGAGCAGTCGCCGCTCGACGGGTTTGATGCGCTCGTGCAGGGTCGATTCGGTATCGCCGGGCAGCACGGGGATGCGCTCTTGGGCGAGGATCGGTCCGCTGTCGACGCCGTCATCGACGACGATCACGCTGGCGCCGGTGCTCTGGACTCCGGCGGCCAGGGCGTCGCGCACGCCGTGTGCTCCGGGGAACTCGGGCAGGTAGGCGGGATGCGTGTTGATGATCCGGGGCGCGTAGCGCGCGACGACCGCGGCGGGCAGCAGGCGCATCAGCCCGCTGAGCACGATGAGGTCGGGGTTCCACGCGTCCAGCTGCCCGGCGAGCTCCTCGCCCCACGCCTCCCGGTTCGGGAAGGCCGAGTAGGCCACGGTGAAGGTGGGGATGCCGAACTCCTCGGCGTGCGCGAGGCCGTCCGCCTCCCGATCAGCGCCGACTGCGACGACGCGTGCCGGGAAATCGGGGTGACTGGCGGCTTCGAGCAGTGCTCGAAGATTCGAGCCGGCACCTGAGATGAGAACCGCGACCGTCAGCACCCGGTCAGTCTACCGGCGTCGAGAGCGCCGCCATCTCCTCATTCCAGCGGTCGGTGCGCTCCTCCGCCAGTTCGTCGTGATGCCGAGGGGTGAGCATGAGGATGCCGCATCCGATCAGCACTTCGACGCCGACGGCCAGCGCGAACCAGCCGATGGACGGACCCGTGTCGGCGAGGCGTCCTGGACCGATGGAACCGGATGCCAATAGGGCGGCGAGTGCCGCGACACCGGCGGACACCGCGGCGACCCCGCCGGTGATGGCCGCCCGTGGTCCGAGTCC
>JBARWR010000539.1:0-1572 GCA_049646915.1 Microbacterium sp. | reverse complement strand
GTGCACCCCAGCAGCCCGCCGGCTATGCAGCGCCCGCATACACGCACAGCGCTCCGCACATCACCGGAGCATCGTTCGGTGCCGCGGCGCAGTCGCAGACGGCCCAGACGCTGCCGCTCGATCCGGCACTGCTCGCCGCTCCCGCGGAGACCGAGCACACGACGGCGAACTCCCCGCGAAAGGGGAACGGCACATCGGTGAAGGTCGCGGGCCTTCTCCTGGCCGCAGCGCTCGTGGGCGGTGTCGCAGGCTTCGGCGGCAGCGCACTGGGCGGGGTGGTGTTCGACCAGCCCACTTCGCAGTCGGCGACCGGACCGCAGACGGTCACGGTCAACAATCCCGGCTCCGTCAACGAGACCACCGCGATCGCATCGAAGGTGCTGCCCTCGGTCGTGACCATCGAGGTCGCCGGCCGACAGGCATCCGGCAGCGGTTCCGGAATCGTCTTGAACAAGGACGGCTACGTGCTGACCAACACGCACGTCGTCACGCTCGGCGGCGCCGTCGCAGACCCGACGATCCGCGTCACCACGTCCGATGGCCACATCTACTCCGCGACCGTCGTCGGCACCGACCCGGTCTACGATCTCGCGGTCATCAAGCTCAAGGACGCGAAGAACCTGACGCCGATGACCTTCGCGGACTCGTCCAAGCTCAACGTCGGCGACACGGCGGTGGCCGTGGGCGCTCCGCTGGGCCTGTCCAACTCCGTCACGACCGGCATCGTCAGCGCGCTGAACCGCAGCATCCAGGTGGCCTCGTCGGCACTGCCAGACAACGGCACCCCACAGGATCAGGACGACCAGGGCGACGGCAACGGCGAGGGCGGTCCTTTCCAGTTCGACATCCCCGGCATGGGAGCCCAGCAGGCCAAGCAGTCCATCTCGATCGCCGTGATCCAGACGGATGCCGCGATCAACCCCGGAAACTCCGGTGGTGCGCTGGTCGACAGCAAGGGCGGTCTGATCGGCGTCAACGTCGCGATCGCGACGGCCGGCCAGTCCTCCTCGTCATCGAGCGAGCCCGGCTCGATCGGCGTCGGCTTCGCGATCCCCTCCGACATCGCCCAGCGCGTGGCGAAGGAGATCATGCAGGACGGTTCCGCCACGCACGGGCTGCTCGGCGCCACGGTGCGAGACGCCTCCTCCCTGCAGGACGCGACCGTCGCCGGTGCGGTCATCGACACGCCGACTGCGGGAGGCGGAGCCGACAAGGCAGGCCTGCGGCGCGGCGACATCGTCACCGAGTTCAACGGCGTGCCGATCGCGAGCGCCAGCGACCTCACTGCCCAGGTGCGCGCCGCCGCGGCCGGCAGCACCGCGGAGATCGTCTACGTGCGCTCCGGCAAGACGTACACGGCCGAGGCCACGCTGGGCACACTCAAGCTCTGACGGCCGTCTCGCGTTCAGGAGAAGGACGCCACCCCGCGATAGGCTCACGGGGTGGCGTCCTTCTCCTTCGGAACCGGCAACGCGGCCAAGCTGCTCCGGCTGCCGATGTATGCCGCAGGACGCATAGGCACGCTTCTCGTGCGGCGCGGCGACACCTGGGTGTTCGGCTGCGGAGCCGGCA
>JBARWR010000538.1:0-12350 GCA_049646915.1 Microbacterium sp. | reverse complement strand
GACGTGCCCTCGCCCGCTCAGCGCGCGCGACACGGTGGCGGTCGACAACCCCGCGAGCTTCGCGACCTCGTCGATGCTCACCACGTCAGTCCTCCCATGCAGGACCGTCTGTGGGGCGCAGACGTCGGCTTCCAGCCTCGTGAACTCGACATTTGCGCCCCACAGACGGTCTTGGTCAGGCGCGGGTGTACCAGGCGGCGGCGTTCGGCGGCAGCGCGGTGCCGGCGAACGGCTCACTCTGGATGACGAAGGTCACGTCGTCACCGAGCTCGATCGGCTCGGTTCCGAGGTTCGCCACCACGTGCAGGTCTCCGCGGTGGAAGGCCACGGCCGCGGCATCCGCATCGTCCCAGACCAGCGAGCCGGAGCCCAGCGAGCGCGCGCGACGCTCGGCCAGCAGCGCCTTGTACAGGTTCAGCGTCGAATCGGGCTGAGCCTCTTCGGCGTCGCGCGCGAAGCGCGCCCACTCCTCCGGCTGCGGCAGCCAGGACGCACCGGTGTCGTTGAAGCCGTAGGCTGCGCCGGATGCCGTCCAGGGCAGCGGCACGCGGCATCCGTCGCGCCCGTAGCGCTCGCCGTTCGTGCGGAACCAGGTCGGGTCCTGCCGGAACTCGTCGGGGATCTCCATGGCTTCGGGCAGGCCGAGCTCCTCGCCCTGGTAGAGGTATGCCGAACCGGGCAGCGCGAGCATGACGGTGGTCGCCGCGCGGCCGCGGGACAGTCCGATCGCCGGGTCGGGCTTGCCTGCCGACTTCGGCCCGATGCCCTCGCCCTGCGGGCTGTCCGCAGTCAGCGCCAGGCGTGAGGCATGCCGGATCACATCGTGGTTGGAGAGCACCCACGTGCTGGGGGCGCCGACCTTGCCGAACTCGTCGAGGGACTCGCGGATGACGTCGCGCAGCGACTGAGCATCCCACGGGGTCGTCAGGTAGGGGAAGTTGAACGTCTGGTGCATCTCGTCCGGACGCACCCACAGCGCGGTCTTCTCCAGCGTCGGCAGCCAGGCCTCGCCGCACAGTGCGCGGTCGCCGTCGTACTCGGCCATGACCTTGTGCCAGTCGCGGTAGATGTCGTGCACGCCGTCCTGGCCCCAGTACGGCACGTTCTGCTCGCCGCCGCCCATCGAGTCGGCATCGGCGACGGGAGCGTAGTCGGGAAGCCCGGCCTCCTTGATCATGCCGTGAGCCACGTCGACGCGGAAGCCGTCGACGCCGCGATCGAGCCAGAAGCGCAGGATGCTGCGGAACTCCTCGCGCACCTCTTCATTGGTCCAGTCGAAGTCGGGCTGGGTGGCGTCGAAGATGTGCAGGTACCACTGTCCGAGCGTGCCGTCTGCCTCGGTCACGCGCTGCCACATGCCGCCGCCGAACACGCTCTCCCAGTTGTTCGGGGGCAGCTCGCCGTTCTCGCCGCGGCCGTCGCGGAACACGTAGCGGGCGCGCTCGCGGCTGCCGGGGGCCGCCTTCAGCGCCTGCTGGAACCAGACGTGCTGGTCGGAGGAGTGGTTGGGGACCAGGTCGACGATCACGCGGATGCCGCGGGTGTGCGCGGCGTTCAGCATCTCATCGAAATCGGCGAGCGTGCCGAACAGCGGGTCGACATCGCGGTAGTCGGCCACGTCGTAACCGGCGTCCTTCTGCGGGCTGGTCATGAACGGGCTCAGCCAGATCGCATCGACGCCCAGGCTCTTCAGATCGTCGAGCCGGCTCGTGATGCCGGGAAGGTCGCCGATGCCGTCACCGGACGCATCCGCGAAGGAACGGGGGTAGATCTGGTAGATGACGGCGCTGCGCCACCATTCGGAACCGGGGGACGCGACCTGCTCGAGCTGTGCCATGCGACCAGGCTACTGGAAGCGCTTGCAGCAGCGGTAGCGCAGGGATCGAATCGGTTCGATCAGGTGCCCGAGCGTCTATGCACTTCGGGGGCCGACACGCCAGATTCAGGACGCTTCCCGCGAATCGGTCCGACATCTGGCGTGTCGGCCCCCATTCTGCATCCGGCTAGGCCGTTCTGCATCCGGCCTTGCGAGTCAGGATGCCGGGATGACCACGTTCACGGGCGGCTCGCCGGCCAGCATCCGCTCCACCTGCCTGCGGATCAGCTTCGCCATTCGCGGGTTCATCGCCGTGGACGCTCCGCCGCCGTGCGGGGTCATCAGCAGGTTCGGAGCGGACCAGAGCGGATGCCCGGTCGGCACCGGCTCCTGCTCGAACACGTCCAGCGCGGCGCGAATGCGACCGTCCTGCAGGGCGGCGAGCAGAGCGTCGGTGTCGATCAGTGGTCCGCGTCCGACGTTGACCAGCAGTGCGCCGGAAGCCATGCGCGCGATCATGCCGGTGTCGAAGAGGTGATGGGTCTCGTCGGTGCCCGGCAGGCTCAGCACCACGATCTCCGCATCCGCCAGCAGTGCCGGCAGTTCGTCGATGCCGCGCACCTCCATGTCTCCGAGGTCGTCCACCTGCTCGGTGCGCGCGCTGCGCGCGACGGCGGTCATGGTCACCTCGAAGGGTTCCAGGCGGCGCGCGATGGCCTTGCCGACGCCGCCGAACCCGACGAGCAGCACGTGCCGGTCGGCGAGGCTGTCGGCGAAGACCGGTGCCCATTCGCCGCGATCCTGCGCGAGCACGAATCGGGGCAGTTGCCGCTGCGCGGCGATCATCATGCCCACGGCGAGCTCGGCCGTCGAGGGTTCGTGCACGCTGGCGGCGTTCGCGAACGGCATGCCGGACGGCAGGATGTCGGCGACGCCGTCGTACCCGATCGACTGGCTCTGCACGAGCCCGATGCTCAGACCCGCCAGCGCGTCCAGCGATCCGGTGGCCCCCATGTACGGGGGGACCACGATGTCGATGCGCTCCGCCGGCGCGGGCGACTTCATGTCCCAGACGCGAAGCTCGACGCCCGCGGGCAGGGCGCCGACGTTGGCGGCGACACGATCGGTGGGGACGGTGACGAGGAGGCTCACCCTTCGACCCTAGCCCGATCCGCACCAGGGGGTGGTCGCGCGGGAGAGCGCACGGGTAGCCTGAGCGCAGGGCAAGGAGGCTCCCATGACGATTCCGGAGATCAACTACTGGGCTGTGCTGATCGCGACGGTCGCGAGCATGATCGTGGGGGCGATCTGGTACGCCCGCGGTGTGATGGGCACGCGATGGGCGACGCTCGCCGGCGTCGACCTGGACCGGCCGACGCGCAGTCCGCTGTGGCCGATGATCACCACGGTGATCGTCACGTTCATCACGGCGTGGGTGCTGGCCGGGGCCTCATCGATCGCCTGGCACTTCTACGAGGGGTCCTACTTCTGGGCGGCCATCGTCACGGCGGTCACGCTCTGGGCGGGCTTCACCGCGGCGCGCCTGATCACGCACGACGCCTTCGAGGGCCGGTCGACGAAGCTGACGACACTGAACATCGCGCACGAGCTCATCACCGTGCTGGTGATGGCGGTGGTCATCGGCGTCTGGCCGCCGGCCGGCATCTGAGCGCGGTTCCCCGGGTCGCGCGGTTCCCCGGGTCGCCCGGGAGAAGTACGGGGTACGGGGCGCGGACGCTACGCGGCGACGCGGGCGACGGCGGCGATCGCGCTCGTGAAGAAGCCGAGGCCGTCGACGCCCGACCGCATCGCATCCGCGGTGTCGGGGCCGAAGCCGGGCTCGGTCGCGTGCTCGGGATGCGGCATGAGCCCCACCACGTTGCCGCGCTCGTTCGTGAGGCCGGCGATGTCGCGCAGCGATCCGTTCGGGTTCACTCCGGCGTAGCGGAAGGCCACCAGGCCCTCGCCCTCGAGTCGGTCGAGCGTGTCGTCCGCGGCGATGTAGCCGCCCTCGCCGTTCTTCAGCGGGATGACGATCTCCTGGCCCTTCTCGAACGCGCTGGTCCAGGCGGTGTCGGCGTTCTCGACGGTGAGCTTCTGGTCGCGGCGCACGAAGTGCTGGTGATCGTTGCGGATCAGGCCGCCGGGCAGCAGGTGCGCCTCGACGAGCATCTGGAAGCCGTTGCAGATGCCCAGCACAGGCATGCCGGCTGCTGCGGCATCCTTCACCTCGGCCATGATCGGCGACAGTGCCGCGATCGCGCCGGAGCGCAGGTAATCGCCGTAGCTGAACCCCCCGGGCAGGACCAGGGCATCCACGCCCTCGAGGTCATGCGAGCCGTGCCACAGCGCGACCGGCTCGGCACCGGCGATGCGCACCGCGCGCTGCGCGTCGCGGTCATCGAGCGAACCGGGGAAGGTGATGACCCCGATGCGGATGGTCACTGCGCGACCTCGATGCCCACGACGTCCTCGATGACGGCGTTGGAGAGTACGTCCTCAGCCAGGCGGCGGGCCTCGGCGAGCACCTCGTCGGTGACCTCGCCGTCGACCGTGAGCTCGAAGCGCTTGCCGATGCGCACCTGGCTGAAGCCTTCCACGCCCAGACGGGCGAAGGCTCCGGAGACGGCCTTGCCCTGAGGGTCGAGCAGTTCGGCCTTGGGCATGACGTCGACGACGATTGTGGGCATAGCGGGCTCCTGGGAGTCGCGGGCGGGATCACTCCGAGTCTACTGCCCGGGCGGACGGCACTCCGACGTGGTGAACGCGGTGAACGCGGTGAACGGGCCGGGTGGATCACGCATCCCTCGGATCTCCGCCCCGGCCCGTCGAGGCATCCCCAGTCCTCGAGCTCTCGGCATGGCCCCCCGCGTCGAGAGCAGTCCCCAAACAAGCAGGCTAGAGTCTTCGATCAGCGGACGCATCGTGGAGAGCAGGACGGAGGATCGCTCTCCAACACGATGAGGTCGCGCCACGTCCCGAGGGAGGGGAAGGACGTGAAACTCAGCGAACTCGCCGACGGCAGCGGGGTCAGCACGACCACGCTCAAGCACTGGATCAGGGTGGGGATCCTGCCCGCCGGACGACTGCGCAATCGCACCACCGCGATCTACGAGCAGCGCCACCTCGATCGGGCCCGGCTGATCCTCGTGCTGCGCGACGTCTACCGGGCTTCCACCGCGGAGATCCGTTCCCTGACGGAGGTCATCGACAGCGATGGGACGACGACCCTCGAGGTGATGAATGCCTGCCAGGCATTCGCACTGGGTGTGCCCGAGCATGTGGCGACCGACCCGGATCTCGCGGACTACCGTGAGCGCACCTTCGAGCTGATGCGTCGGAGGGACTGGCGCGGCTATCCCGGAGCGGCGGAGCGAGGCCTCGCCTCTGCGCTGGCCCAGGCCGCGGATGTCGGCCTGGACTACGACGTGGACGAGCTGATGGAGTATGCGGACGCGCTGGAGCCGCTGGCCGGCCGCAATGTCGCGGCGCTCGGTCCGATGGGATCGCCGGATGAGGTGGCCAGGCGGATGCTGCTCGCCGTCAACGCCCGCGCGCGTCAACTCGTCGCGGTCAGCAGTCTGGCGCACGCCGCAGCATCCATCCGATCGGCGATCGAGCGGGGAGACGCTCCTGCCGACATCGCGATGCCCCCGCCGGCGCGCTGAGCGTCAGGCGGAGCGGAAGACGGTGTGCACGTCGCCGATCAGGTCGCGCCCGCCGAGACCGTCGATCTCGAACAGCACGCTGACGCCGGCGACCGTGTAGCCGAGCTGCTCGATGATCTGGCGACCGGCGGCGAGGGTGCCGCCGGTGGCGAGCACGTCGTCGATGAGCAGGATGCGGGTTCCCGCGGGCAGGTCGTCGTGCATCTCGATGGTCGCAGTGCCGTACTCGAGCGCGTAGTCGACGGATGCCGCCGGCTGGGGCAGCTTGCCCGCTTTGCGGATCGGCACCAGACCGACATCCGCCGCGAGAGCCGCGCCGCCGGCGAGGATGAATCCGCGCGCTTCCACACCGGCCACGACGTCGAAGGTGCCGGCGAACGGGTCGATGAGCGCTTCGGTGGTGGCGCGCAGCGCCGCGGCATCCGCCAGCAGCGGCGTGATGTCGCGGAACAGGATCCCGGGTGCGGGATAGTCCGGGATCGAGCGGATGAGTGACTCGGCACGGACCAGTTCGGGGTTCACCCGCCAAGGCTACCGGACCCGATTCGGCGCGCAGGCATCGTGGGAGCGCTCCCATGCAACGCGAAAAAATGGCATGATGGGACCATGACCCGTTCCCTTCCCGACGCCTTCCTGTTCGGCGCCGCCACGGCTGCGTACCAGATCGAGGGCGCCGCCTTCGAAGACGGCCGCACGGCATCCATCTGGGATGCCTTCTCCCGCGTGCCCGGCGCCGTGGTGAACGCCGACAACGGCGATGTCGCCTGCGACCACTACCACCGCTACGCCGACGACGTCGCGCTCATGAAGGAGCTCGGCCTGCAGACGTACCGCTTCTCGACTTCCTGGTCGCGTGTGCGTCCGGACGGAGGCCCCGTCAACGCGCAGGGCCTCGACTTCTACAAGCGCCTGGTCGATGAGCTCCTGGCCGCCGACATCGTGCCGTGGCTGACGCTGCACCACTGGGACATGCCGCAGGCGCTCGAGGAGCAGGGCGGCTGGACCAACCGCGACATCGCGGATCGCTTCGTCGACTATGCGCTCAGCGTGCACGACGCCCTCGGCGACCGTGTGCAGCACTGGACGACCATGAACGAGCCGTGGTGCTCATCGTTCCTCTCCTACACGGCCGGCGTGCACGCGCCGGGTCGCACCAGCATCCGCGACGGCCTTCTCGCATCGCACCACCTGCTGCTCTCGCACGGGCGTGCGGTGCAGGCGCTGCGCGAGCGCGCGCCCGGGCTCGATCTCGGCATCACCCTGAACCTGACGGTGGCCGATGCCGCCGATCCGGCCGACCCGCTCGACGTCGACGCAGCACGCCGCATCGACGGGCAGTTCAACCGCTGGTTCCTCGACCCGATCTTCCGCGGCGCATACCCGGCGGACATCGTGCGCGACATCCGCGAGGTCGACCCGTCGGCTGTCGCCGACTGGCAGGAGGCCGTGCGCCCGGAGGACCTCGACGCGATCTCCACGCCGCTCGACGCGCTGGGCATCAACTACTACCACGGCGAGCTGCTGTCGGGGCACGCGCAGCCGGGCGCTGAAGCCAACCCGCACGAGACCGAGGGACAGCAGCGCCAGACGGCGTCACCGTTCCCGTCGCACGAGGGCATCCACTGGGTCGAACGGGGTCTGCCGCGCACCGGCATGGACTGGGAGGTGCAGCCCGAGGGGCTCACCCGCCTGCTCGTCCGTGTGGGTGAGGAGTACGCGCCCGATGTGCCGCTGTACGTCACCGAGAACGGTGTCGCATACGACGACGTGGTCGGCGCGGACGGCGAGGTGGCGGATGCCGATCGCACCGAGTTCCTGCGCGATCACATCGCAGCGACACTGGATGCCATCGAACAGGGCGCCGATGTGCGCGGCTACTTCTACTGGTCGCTGATGGACAACTACGAGTGGGCGTGGGGATACGACAAGCGCTTCGGCATCGTGCGCGTCGATTACGAGACCCAGCAGCGCACGATCAAGCAGAGCGGACGAGAGTACGCTCGCATCATCGCCGCCCGGGCGATCTGAGCTCACCCGAGAAGGCCTGGACGATGCCCCGTTCCACGATCGAAGAGGTCGCCGCGGTCGCCGGTGTCTCGCGCTCGACCGTCTCGCGCGTCGTGAACGGATCGACGGCAGTGAGCGCGGAAGCGCTCGCCGCCGTGCAGAAGGCCATCGCCGATCTGCACTACGCCCCGAATCGCGCTGCGCGCTCGCTGGCCAGCAGGCAGACCCACGCGATCGGTCTGGTGGTCCCCGAAGACACCACGCGCTTCTTCGGCGACCCGTTCTTGGCATCCGTCGTCGCCGGGATCAGCAGCCGACTCGCCTCGTCGGACTACATCCTCAACCTGCTGATCGCGAGCGATGACCCCGGCGACAAGATGACGAGCTTCGTGCGCAACGGGGGTGTGGATGCCGCGATCATCGTCTCGCACCACGCCAGCGACTCCTTCGTCGAGCGCATCGCCGACTCCGTGCCCGTCGTCTTCGGCGGTCGCCCGGCGCGGGTGCGCGAGAGAGACCTCATCGTCGACGTCGACAACGTGCAGGCGGCCCGAGAGGCCACCCAGCATCTGATCGCGCTCGGACGGCGTCGCATCGCCACGATCACCGGCACCCTGACCATGGCGGTGAGCGTGGACCGGCGGGACGGATTCGTGTCGGCTCTCGCCGATGCGGGGCTGGAGCCGGCGGGGATCATCGACGGCGACTTCAGCGAGCAGGGCGGAGCGGATGCCGCGCAGCTTCTGCTCGCCCAGCAGGAGCGACCGGATGCCGTCTTCGTCGCCAGCGATCTGATGGCGCGCGGCGCGATCGGTGTGATGCGCTCAGCAGGTCTGCGCGTGCCCGTGGACATCGCGGTGATCGGCTTCGACGATTCCGCGCTCGCGGCGGCATCCGATCTGACCAGCGTCCGTCAGCCGATGTTCCTGCAGGGCGAGACGCTCGCCGGGCTCATCATCGACGAGCTCGCGGGGAAGCACCCGGAGGCCCTGACGATCCTGCCGACCGAGCTGATCGTGCGCGGATCGGCGCCGGCGGCCTGACAATCGGGCTCCGTCCATCTGTCAGATGGACGCAGGTCTGCTACCCCTTTCCCATGCGGGTGAAGGCGCCCAGCACCGTGCGCTCGGAGGCCATCAGGTAACGCTCCAGTTCGGCGGCGGCGGTCTCGGGGCCGTCTTCCAGCAGGGCCTTCAGGACCACGCGGTTCTTGCGCACGAACGGCTCGTGCAGGGCTCGGGGGTCGTCGATCTCGAGGAACACCAGACGCAGCTCGGCGGCCACATCGCGATATGTGCGTGCCAGGCGCGGACTGTCGGCGAGGGCGACGATCGCATCGTGGAAAGCCATGTTCGCGCTGCCCACCCGGCGCCAGTCCTCGGCGGGCAGGTGCTCCTCGGCATCCGCCAGCGAGTCCCGCATGAGCTGGACGGCCGGATGCTCCGGCTCGGACTGACGCAGCGCCGTGCACTCGATCACGCGACGCGCGCGATAGATGTCGATGACGTCCGCGATGCCGGGCGCGGCGACCGAGACGCCGCGGTGCGGGACATGCTCGACCAGTCCCTGCTCGGCGAGCACGCGGAAGGCCTCCCGGAGTGTGTTCCGCGAGACGTCCAGCTGCTCGGCTAGTGCGGACTCCGACAGGCGGGCGCCCGGGGCGAAGTCACCGTCGATGATGCGCTCTCGCAGAACGTCGGCGAGCGGCACGTGGGTCGTCATGGGAACAGCGTACGGCCCCGGGAAAAGATTGTTGAACAATTGATGCTGATATGTTCTACACTCAGTGTCACCGACACACCTGTGTCATCCCCCTCACCCACCAACGACGATGGGAATCCCCTCATGTCCGAGCAGACGTCTGCACCCCTCACAGCCGAGGACGAGATCCGACTGGCGGCCACGAAGAAGCGCGTGGGCCGCAGCGCCGTCATCGGCGCGATCTTCCTCATGGCGACCAGCGCCATCGGCCCCGGCTTCATCACCCAGACGGCCACCTTCACCCAGACGATGGGCGCCTCCTTCGCCTTCGCCATCCTCCTCTCGGTGATCATCGACATCGCCGTGCAGCTGAACGTGTGGCGCATGATCACCTCCTCCGGCAAGCGCGCCGGCGAACTCGCCAACAGCGCCATCCCGTTCTCGGGCCACGTCATCGCCGTGCTCGTCATCATCGGCGGACTGGCCTTCAACATCGGCAACATCGCCGGTGGCGGTCTGGGCCTGAACGCCCTGCTCGGCGTCGACCCGAAGATCGGCGGGCTGCTCACGGGTGGCCTGGCGATCATCATCTTCCTCATCAAGCGGGCGGGGCGCGTGATGGACATCGTGCTCATCGTGCTCGGTCTGGGCATGATCGCGATGACCGTCATCGTCGCCGTCGTCTCGGACCCGCCGCTGGGCGACGCCCTGCGGCAGACGATCCTTCCCGACAGCATCAGCTTCGCGACGATCACGACGATCGTCGGCGGCACCGTCGGCGGATACATCACCTACTCGGGCGCGCACCGCTATCTCGACTCCGGTCAGACCGGGCCCGCATACGCCGGTCCCGTCATGCGCGCCGCCGCGAACGGCGTGTTCGTCACCGGGATCATGCGGTACGTGCTGTTCCTCGCGATCCTCGGCGTCGTGGCATCCGGTGTCACCCTCGACCTCTCCGGCCAAGCGGCCAACCCCGCCGGCCAGGCGTTCGGCGCGGTGCTGGGCGATGCCGGACTGCGCATCTTCGGGGCGATCTTCTGGGCGGCGGCGCTCAGCTCGGTGATCGGTGCGGCCTACACCTCGGCATCCTTCCTCTCCAGTTTCAACAAGCGCTTCCTCGGCGGCTGGTCGCTGCAGTGGGCGACCGTGGGCTTCATCGTCGTGTCGCTGATCGTGTACCTGTCCATCGGCACCGCTCCCGCGGCGATCCTGGTGTTCGTCGGAGGATTCAACGGTCTCATCCTGCCGATCGGCCTGACCGTGTTCATGTACATCGGCTGGTTCCGGCGCGACCTGCTCGGCACGCGCAGGTACCCGCTGGTGCTGCTCATCGCCGGCACGCTGGTCACCCTGCTCACCTGGTACATGGGCATCGTCTCGGTCGGCCCGATCTTCGCCTTCCTCGGCGTCGGGGCCTGACCCCGGCCGACCTGGCAGGCTGAAAGAACAACAGGGAACGGAGAATGAGATGGCATCCATCGATCTGAACTCGGACCTCGGCGAGAACACCCCGGATCGGGTCGTCGGCGACGACGCGGCCATGCTCGAGATCGTCACGAGCGCCAACGTCGCCTGCGGATTCCACGCGGGCAGCCCCGAGGGCACCCGCGAGACTCTCGCCGCTGCCGTCCGAGGCGGCGTCGTGATCGGCGCCCACCCCGGGTACCGCGACTACGAGAACTTCGGACGCACGAACATCGACATCGATTCGGCGACCCTGCAGGCTCACGTCGAGTACCAGCTGGGAGCGCTCGAGGGCCTCACCCGGGCGGTCGGCGGAACGGTCGCGTACGTCAAGCCGCATGGTGCCCTGTACAACACGATCGCCCGCGATGAGCGCCAGGCCGCGGACGTCGTGGCCGCCATCAGGGCGATCGACCCGAGTCTGGTGCTGCTCGGACTCGCCGGAGGCGTCGTCCTCGAGGTGGCGGAGAAGGCCGGCCTGCAGGTGGCTGCCGAGGCGTTCGCCGACCGCGCCTACCTGCCCGACGGCGGTCTCGTCTCGCGTGCGCAGGAGGGGGCGGTGCTGCATGACCCGCAGGCGGTCGCCGCGCGCATGGTGCGCTTCGCCGAGTCGGGGGTGATCCGAGCGATCGACGGCACGGACGTGCGCGTGGATGCGCAGTCGATCTGCGTGCACGGCGACAGCACCGGCGCGATCGCGATGGCGACCCGGACCAAGCGGATGCTGCAGCAGGCGGGCGTCACCATCGCGCCGTTCGCGGCGGGCGGGGTCTGACATGACCGTGCTCGACGTTCCCGACGCGGAGGCCGTCGTCTGATGCGCATCCTCACGGCATCCGATCGCGCCCTGCTCGTCGAGGCGTCCGACCTCGACGAGGCCATGCGTCTGAACCTCGCCTGGGACGAGGTGCCCGGTGTGGTGGAACGCATACCCGGTGCCCGCACGGTGCTGGTGCGCTTCGACCCGCTGCGGGTCTCGGCGGATGCGCTGGCGCAGATTCTCGAGGCGACCGAGGTGGATGCCGAGCACGTGACGCATACCGGCGAGGTCGCCATCCCGGTGCGCTACGACGGCGAAGATCTCGACGAGGTGGCTCGGCTGCTCGAGGTCTCGACCGAGGAGGTCGTGAACCGGCACCTCGCCGCCGACTGGCAGGTCGCGTTCTCGGGCTTCGCTCCGGGGTTCGGCTACACGGTCGGCAGCGATCCGCTGTTCGACGTGCCGCGTCGCTCGTCACCGCGCACGCGCGTGCCGGCCGGATCCGTCGCGCTCGCCGGACACTTCACCGGCGTCTACCCGCGCGAGAGTCCCGGTGGCTGGCAGCTGATCGGACGCACGGATGCGGCCATGTGGGACATCGACCGCGACCCGCCCGCTCTGCTGTCGCCGGGCACACTCGTACGGTTCGAAGCGGTCCGGCATTCTGCATCTGGGTCGGGTCGCTCCGCGCTGGATTCCCCCGGTCGAGACGTGCCCCCGCACTCCTTCGTCGCGCTCCCGCCAGACCCGATGCCAGCTCGCCCGGGGGAATCCATCGCTGCGCTCGGCAGGTCGGGTGCGGCCGCGGGGGAGAGAGGAAGAGGAATCGAAGTCGTCCGCCCTTCGCTGCAGCTGCTCGTGCAGGACCTGGGTCGCTTCGGCCACGCGGCGCTCGGCGTCTCGGCATCCGGGGCCGCCGACCGCACCGCGC
>JBARWR010000537.1:0-7776 GCA_049646915.1 Microbacterium sp. | reverse complement strand
GCGTCACCTTCCACCACCACGACGTGGTCGGCTCGCGCATGGCACGCAAGCGCCTGCAGGCGCTGCGGTTCGACGGCGACACGACGGATGCTGTCGCAACCCTCATCGAGCTGCACCTGCGCTTCTTCGGGTACGCCGAGGGCGCGTGGACCGACAGCGCCGTGCGCCGCTACGTGCGCGACGCCGGCGACCTGGTCGAGCGGCTGCACATCCTGGTCCGGGCGGATGTGACCACCCGCAACAAGCGCAAGGCCGCGCGTCTGGCATCCGCCTACGACGACATCGAGCGCCGCATCGCCGAGCTGCGCGAGCAGGAGCAGCTGGACAGCATCCGACCCGAACTCGACGGCAATCAGATCCAGAGCATCCTGGGCATCGCGCCGGGGCGCGAGGTCGGCGAGGCGTACCGGTTCCTGCTCGAGCTGCGCCTGGATGAGGGCATCATCGGCCCGGATGCCGCCGAGCAGCGGCTGCGGGAGTGGTGGTCCGCGCGGGATCGGTGATGCGCGGTGCGCGTGTGTCGGTCTCGTCACGATCCTGACCGATCGGTTGGGTAAGTCCATGCCGGTGATTAGATTGAAGCCGAACCGCGTCGATGATCCGCGCGGAGTACCCGAACCATGACAGGGCAGGTTATGTCAATGAAGATCTCCAGGGGCCGACTCGGCCTTGCTATCGGGGCGCTCGGCGTCTCGGCACTCGTCCTCTCCGGATGTGCCACGAGCACCGGCGACCAGGGCGGCGGCGACGGCGACGCCCAGGGCGGCGACATCATCGTCGGCACCACCGACAAGATCGTGTCGCTCGACCCGGCCGGCTCGTACGACAACGGCTCGTTCGCGGTGATGAACCAGATCTATCCGTTCCTGATGAACAGCAAGTACGGCACGGCCGAGGTCACCCCTGACATCGCCGAGTCGGCGGAGTTCACCTCGCCGACCGAGTACACGGTCACGCTCAAGTCGGGTCTGAAGTTCGCCAACGGCAACGACCTGACCTCCAGCGACGTGAAGTTCTCGTTCGACCGGATGGTGAAGATCGCCGATCCGAACGGCCCGTCCTCGCTGCTGGGCAACCTCGACTCGGTCGAGGCTCCCGATGACACCACCGTCGTGTTCACGCTGAAGAACGGCAACGACCAGATCTGGCCGCTGATCCTCTCCAGCCCCGCCGGGCCCATCATCGATGAGGATGTCTTCTCGCCGGATGCCGTGACCTCCGATGACGACATCGTCAAGGGCGACGCGTTCGCCGGTCAGTACACGATCGACTCGTACAAGGTGAACGAGCTGGTCTCGTACAAGCCGAACCCCGACTACAAGGGCGTTCTCGGTGCCGCCGAGAACAGCGGCGTGCAGACCAAGTACTACGCCGATGCCTCCAACCTCAAGCTCGCGATCGGCAACGGCGACATCGACGTGGCCTTCCGCAGCCTCTCGGCCACGGACGTCGCAGACCTGGCGACGAACGACAAGGTGCAGGTCGTCGACGGCCCCGGTGGAGAGATCCGCTACATCGTCTTCAACTTCAACACGATGCCGTTCGGTGCGACCACCGCCGAGGCAGACCCGGCCAAGGCGCTCGCCGTCCGCCAGGCCATGGCCGATCTGATCGACCGCGCCGCGGTCGCGAAGAACGTCTACAAGGACACCTTCGCCCCGCTGTACTCGTACGTGCCCGAGGGCATGCCCGGTGCGACCACGCCGCTGAAGGACATGTACGGCGACGGCGACGGCGGACCAGATGTCGACAAGGCGACTCAGGCTCTGGCGGATGCCGGCGTCACCACGCCCGTCACGCTGAACCTGCAGTACAACGGCGACCACTACGGCCCCTCTTCGGGTGACGAGTACGCCGCGTACAAGACGCAGCTCGAGAAGGGCGGCCTGTTCAAGGTCAACCTGCAGCAGACCGAGTGGGTGCAGTACTCCAAGGACCGCAGCGCCGACGTGTACCCCGAGTACCAGCTCGGCTGGTTCCCGGACTACTCGGATGCCGACAACTACCTGTCGCCGTTCTTCCTGAAGGAGAACTTCCTCGCGAACCACTACGACAACCCGGCCGTCAACGACGCCATCGTCGCAGAGCAGACCGAGACCGACTCCGCCAAGCGCCTGGAGCAGATCGGCCAGATCCAGGAGATGGTCGCGAAGGACCTCTCCACCCTGCCGATCCTGCAGGGCAAGCAGGTCGCAGTCGTCGGGAAGGACGTCAAGGGCACCACGCTGGACGCCTCCTTCAAGTTCCGCTTCGCACCGCTGAGCAAGTAACGCGTTCTGCACCCGGGGGTGCTGCCTCACCGCAGCACCCCCGAGGTGTGCACGCCCGAAGAACGCAAGAAGAGGTACCCGAATGGCCGTCGATATCGGCGATGCTCTTGTCCCCGTTCAACCCCGCGGTCGCTCCAAAGGCGGAGGACTGTGGCGCTACATCCTGATCAGACTGGTGCTGATCATCCCCACGGTCTTCATCCTGGTGAGCACCGTGTTCTTCCTGATGCGGATCACCGGCGATCCCATCACCGCGGCCCTCGGAGGCCGGCTTCCCGCCGACCAGCTGCAGGAGCGCATCCACGCGGCCGGCTACGACCGTCCGCTGTGGCAGCAGTACCTCGAATACCTCGGTGCTGTCCTCCGCGGTGACTTCGGCACCACGATCACCGACCGCCGTCCCGTGGTCGAGATCCTGCTGCAGTACGGCTCCGCCACACTCGAACTCGCGATCTACGCACTGCTGGTGGCGCTGATCGTCAGCATCCCGCTGGGCCTGATCGCCGCCTACCGCCGCGACCGCTGGCACGACGCCGTGCTGCGCGTGATGGCGATCCTCGCCTACGCGACGCCGATCTTCTTCGCCGGCCTGCTGCTCAAGCTCATCTTCGCGGTGTGGCTGGACTGGCTGCCCGTCTCGGGGCGAGGCAACACTCGCACCGAGCTGCTGATGGCAGGGCTGGACACGCCCACCGGCATCTACCTGCTGGATGCGATTCGGCTCGGCAACGGTGCCGCCATCGGCGACGTGCTGCAGCACGCGATCCTTCCCGCGGTCGCGCTCGGCCTGCTCACCGCCGGCGTCTTCCTGCGACTGATCCGCACGAACGTGATCGGCACGCTCGGTCAGCAGTTCGTCACCTCCGGTCGCTCCCGCGGCGTCAGCGAGTTCCGCCTGGTCACCAAGCACGCCTACCGGCCGGCGCTCATCCCGATCATCACCGTGATGGGCATGCAGATCGCTCTGCTGCTGGCGGGAGCGGTGCTCACCGAGACCACCTTCGAATGGAAGGGCATCGGCTTCATGCTCGCCGAGTACCTGAAATCGCGCGACTTCGTCGCGGTGCAGGGAATCGTCGTCATGATCGCCGTGGTCGTCGCGGTGACGAACTTCATCGTCGACATCGTCGCGGCGTTCATCGACCCGAGGGTGAGGTACTGACATGTCCGGGATCCCCGACTCCTACGACGAGATGCCGACCCCGCAGACCTCGGCCCTCGCCGCCGTCCCGCCGCGCAAGAAGCACTGGAGCGAGAAGGTTCCGGTGTTCTCGCAGCTGCGCCAGAGCATCGGCCTGCAGCGCGGGATGCTGGTGACCGGCCTGGTGATCACCGCGGTGTTCATCGTGGTCGCCGTGTCCGCACCGTTGATCGCACCGTACTCCTGGGCGCAGCAGCAGACCGCCGACGGCATCTCGTTCGGCACGCAGCAGGCACCCAACAGCCTGAACCTGCTGGGCACCACCGTGTCGGGCTTCGATGTGCTCTCCCGCGTGCTCTGGGGCGCGCAGACCGCGCTGCTGGTGATCATCGCCGCCATCGCCTGCTCGATCTTCATCGGCATCGCGCTCGGGCTGATCTCCGGCTACTTCGGCGGCTGGCTCGATCGCATCCTGGTCGTCATCGCCGATGCGATCTATGCGTTCCCGTCGCTGCTGCTCGCGATCGTCATGTCGATCGTGATCAGCCGAGGGCAGTCCACCCTCCTCGGCGGCATCATGGCGACCGCGATCGCGATCACCGTGGTGTTCGTGCCGCAGTACTTCCGCGTGGTCCGCTCCGAGGTCGTGCGCGTGCGCGCCGAGCCGTTCGTCGACTCGGCGAAGGTGATCGGGGTGCCGACCTCCCGCATCCTGCTGCGCCACGTGCTGCGCAACTCCACCCGCTCGCTGCCGGTGATCATCACGCTGAACGCCTCGGAGGCGCTGCTGACCCTCGCGGGTCTCGGCTTCCTGGGCTTCGGCATCGAGGCGACCGCGGCCGCCGAGTGGGGCTACGACCTCAACCGTGCGATGCAGGACGTGACCAGCGGCATCTGGTGGACCAGCGTGTTCCCCGGCGTCGCGATCGTGCTGGTCGTGCTGGGCGTCACCCTGGTCGGTGAGAGCCTGAACGACCTGAGCGATCCGCGGCTGCGCATGCGCCGCCGCGCGGGATCCAAGAAGAAGACCGCTGCCGTCAGCGAAGGAGCGCAGTCGTGACCAACGCACCGATCGATGCAGCACCGATGGAAGTGGCGGAGATCCGCGACCTGCGGGTCGTGTTCGCCACCGATGACGAGCCCGTCGAGGCCGTCAAGGGGATCTCGCTGACCGCGCACGCGGGCGAGGTGCTCGCGATCGTCGGCGAGTCCGGCTCGGGCAAGACGGTCACGGCGAACACCCTGCTCGGTCTGCTGCCCGAGACCGCCACCACATCCGGCGCCGTGATCGTGCGCGGGCGCACAGGCGATGAGACCGACATCGTGCATGCCGGCCACAACCGCCTGCGGCAGATGCGCGGACGGGACGCCGCGATGGTGTTCCAGGAGCCGTCCACGGCGCTGAACCCGGTGTACACCGTGGGGTGGCAGATCGCCGAGGGCCTGCGCGCGCACACGAAGATCTCGAAGAAGGATGCCAGGACGCGCGCCATCGACATGCTGCGCCGCGTCGGCATTCCCGAGCCGGAGGAGCGCGTCGACCACTACCCGCATCAGTTCTCCGGCGGACAGAAGCAGCGCATCGTCATCGCGATGGCATTGGTGCTGGATGCCGGTCTGATCATCGCCGACGAGCCGACCACGGCGCTGGACGTCACGGTGCAGGCCGAGATCCTCGAGCTGCTGCGCACCTGTCGCGACGAGTTCGGCGCGACGATCGTGCTGATCACCCACAACATGGGTGTGGTCGCCGACCTCGCCGACCGTGTCGTGGTCATGTACCAGGGCGACATCGTCGAGCAGGCGCCGGTCGCCGAGCTGTTCGCGAACCCGCGCGAGGAGTACACCCGCAAGCTGCTCGCCGCCGTGCCGCATGTCGGCCAGGGCAAGTCGGCCACCGCTCCGGCTGCGTCGGCCGTGACGACGCCTCAGGACGAGCAGCACGTCGCTCCGCCGGCGCCCGAAGGCAGTCTGATCGTCGCGACCCGCGCCGAGATCGGCTACCCCGGGCGCTTCGGACGCAACGCGGTCGTCGCGGTGAAGGGGATCGACTTCCATGTCGGCCCCGGTGAGGTCGTGGGCCTGGTCGGCGAGTCCGGTTCGGGCAAGACGACGATCGGTCGCGCGGTCGTCGGACTGACCACGGTGCTCGGAGGCTCGCTGACCGTGCTCGGGCAGGAGATGCGCGGTGTGAAGAGCCGCACGCTCACCCCGCTGCGTCCACAGATCGGGTTCGTGTTCCAGGACCCGGCGACGAGCTTCAATCCGCTGCTGACGATCGCGGAGTGCATCGCGGAGCCGCTGATCGTGCACGGCCGCGCGTCGAGTCTGCAGTCCGCGCGTCCGCGCGTGAACGAGCTGCTGGATGCCGTGCGGCTGCCGGTCAATTTCGGTGACCGCTACCCGCACGAGCTCTCCGGCGGGCAGCGTCAGCGCGCCTCGCTCGCCCGTGCGCTCGCACTGGATCCGAAGCTGCTGATCGCCGACGAGCCGACCAGCGCCCTGGACGTCTCGGTGCAGGCGACGGTGCTGGAGCTGTTCGTGCAGCTGCAGGCTGAGTTGGGCTTCGCGTCGCTGTTCATCAGTCACGACCTCGCGGTGATCGACGCGGTCGCCGACCGGATCATCGTGCTGCAGCAGGGACGCATCATGGAGCAGGGCACCACCGCCCAGGTGCTCGGTGATCCGCGCGACCAGTACACCCGCGAGCTGCTGACGGCTCTGCCGGTGCCCGACCCGGTGGCGCAGGCCGAGCGTCGTGCGCAGTGGCAGGCGGTGCGCAGGCACTGAGCGTTGCCGTCCGCGTCATCGTCCCCGGCTCAGTGGAGTTCGGGGACGATGACCTCGATCTCGCTCTCGAGCAGTTCGAAGTCCTTCCCGTTGAAAGTCATGAACGCGGCACCGAGGGCGTACGCGTGCCCTGCGAGCATGATGTCCTTGCGGCGTGCGTGGGCCGGACGCGTCGGCGCGACCACCGCCGCCATGCGTCCGTAGCCCTCGGCTGCGTGGCTATCGAACGGCAGCCAGGGGACACGAAGCAGGTCCTCGATGCGAGTGAGTTCCTGCGTCCGTCGTCGCCGAGTCGTCACGTCGGGTGCGTGCTCGATTCCGAAGCGCAGCTCGGCGAGCGAGAGGGCGCTGATAGCGAGCGAGTCGTCCACTGGCACGAGCTCATCGATGCGGATCAGGACGTTCGTGTCGAGGAGGATCACTCGGCCGGATGCTTCCGCAGACGCTGCAGGTGCAGCTCGGCACGTTCCCAGGGATCCATAAGCTCCTCATCGGAAATCGTGTACGCTAACCGCTCAGCCTCGATCTCCTGCGCCCAGTCGTGCGCAACGCGCTGCTGATCAGGGGTGCGCGGGTTCGCGGCGATCCGCGCCATGACCTCGCGCATCGGTGCGGAGCGACGTGACGAGACGCCGCGCGTCAGGACCTCCTCCAGGCCGCTGTCTGCCGGCCCGCCGTCCGCGGCGAGCCGGTTCAGCACCTCGCGGATCTCGGCCTCCATGGAGCGCCCGTTGCGCTTCGCGCGCTTCTTCAGCGCCTCAACGACCTCGTCGCTGAGGTTGCGGATCGTCACTGCGGCCATGGTGCACCTCCTACCTCTGTCAGAGATGCTAGCAGAACGCTGGCACCGGCTCTCTGCTCACGCATAGCCGAACTGCTTGCGGGTGAGCGCGTCGAACGTGCGGTCGGGGAGAATCGTCGCGAGTGCGACGGCGAGGTTCGACCCGGGTCCGATCCGGTAGCGCGTGCGGGGGCGGCGTACCAGCGCGGCCTTCGCGATCAGCGCCGCGACGGCATCCGGGCTGGAGAACTGCCTGGCGAGCGCCGGGTTGCCGAAGTATTTCCGCATGGCCGCGGCCATCGACGCGTACGGGCCCTCGGATGACGCACTCGCGAGGCGCTCCATGGCGTGGTCGTGCCAGTCTGTCGCGACGTAGCTGGGCTGCACGAGGGTGACGTCGATGCCGAACTGCGCGACCTCGCCGCGCAGCGAGTCCGACAGCGCCTCGAGCGCGAACTTCGACGCGTGATACCAGCCGCCCAGCGGTGAGGCGAACTCGCCGGCGAGCGAGGAGACGTTCACGATCCGACCGCTGCGAGCCCCGCGCATTCCGGGCAGCACGGCCTGGATGAGACCCACGGCGCCGAGCACGTTCACCTCGAGCTGGCTGCGCGCGTCGTCCAGCGAGGTCTCCTCCACGCTGCCGAATTCGCCGTAGCCGGCGCAGTTGATGAGCACGTCGATGCCGCCGGCGTGCCGCGTGACGGTGTCCACAGCCTCGCGGATCGACGCATCATCAGTGAGGTCGAGCGGGATCGGCGTGACGCCGGGCAGCTTCGCGATCGCATCGGTGC
>JBARWR010000536.1:0-8030 GCA_049646915.1 Microbacterium sp. | reverse complement strand
ACGTCGGACTCGCTCACGCCGAGCAGCGCGGCGACCTCGGCTGCCGAGAGTCCGGCGCGGATCTGGGTCTGGATGTCGCGGGGGCTGGCGGCCAGGCGCGCGGCAGTCGGCTCGGTCTCACGGGTCGCTCGTCGGACCTCGCGGTGCAGCACGTCGTCGATGGGCAGCGCGAAGCGCTCTCCGGACTCCGTGGCGAGAACGAGTACGCCCGCCTCTGTTCCGACGATGGTGACGTTTTCCATGCGAATGCCCCTCTGATGGGTGTGCGTTCATGGTGTCATGGAGACCCCATAGGAGGCGGGAATACCGTGGGCGTGCCGTCAGTTTGCACGTGCGAGCACGGGAGCATTTGCGAAAAGGCTCGCTGTCGTGCAAACTAACGCCGCTGAACACCCGAATCAGCGCATCCCAGAAACCCACTCGCACCACGGAAAGTGGAGATTTACCGCATGGCAACCGACTACGACGCACCCCGCAAGAGCGAAGACGACTCCGAGTCGATCGAAGCACTCAAGGAGCGTGTGCCGAACAACCAGTCCGGCGCCGGTGACGTCGAGGACTCCGACAACCCGACGGCCTTCGAGCTCCCGGGTGCCGACCTCTCCGATGTGGAGGACGTCATCGTCGTCCTTCCCGCCCAGGAGGACGAGTTCACGTGCATGAGCTGTTTCCTCGTGAAGCACCGCTCTCAGCTCGACCACGACGGCCCCGACGGCCTGATCTGCAAGGAATGCGCCGCCTGACGCATCCGTATCGTGCGCGCCCCGGCCTCTCGGCTCGGGGCGCGTTCTGCGTCACCGCGGGCAGAGATCAGACCGCGGACTGCGCCGTGCGGATCGCTGCGATCAGGCGATCCGGCGTGCGCGAGGAGATCGTCCAGCTGCGAATCGGATCATCGGGATCGGTGATCGGAACCACGACGAGTCCGTCGATGCCGCCGCGGATGAGGTGCCACCCGTCTCGCGCGAGGTCGCGGCCACGACGATCTCGCGCCTGCTCGCCGACGAAGTGCTCGGGCTCCCCGAGCCACCGGGCATCGATGTGCGCGCGGCCCGCGCGCAGCAGGGTGCCGCGCACCTCGAGCACGGGGGAGAGCAGGATGCTGAGCACCACCAGCACGAGCGAGACCGCCACTCCCGCGACTATCGCGATGCTCGAGGCCACCGGCGCGAAGACAAGCGAGACCATGGGGCCCACGAGTGCGATGACGACGACCATCCACAGACTCGGGGACAGTCGCTCTCGGTAGACCAGCCGCGCGTCGCGTTCTGTGTTCTGCATTAGCCTCATGGGGTGACTCATTCCGTTGCCGTTCCCATTATCGCCGCGAACGTCCCGTTCTATGCCAATCCGGGTGACGCGGGCGCTGACCTGGTCGCCGCCGACGCGGTGCGTCTGGAGCCCGGACAGCGGGCTCTGATCGGCACCGGCGTGCGGATAGCGCTGCCCGAGGGATACGCCGCGTTCGTCGTTCCGCGCAGCGGCCTCGCCGCCAAGCACGGCATCACGGTGGTCAATTCTCCCGGCACGGTGGATGCCGGCTACCGGGGCGAGATCAAGGTGAGCCTGCTGAACACCGACAGCAAGGACGCGTACGATGTGGCGGTCGGTGATCGCATCGCGCAGCTGATCGTGATGCCCGTGGTCCAGGCGCGCTTCGAACCCGTTGTGGAGCTGCCCGACAGCATCCGCGGCGAAGGCGGCTTCGGATCCACCGGCTATACCCAGGGAAAGAGCTAATGACTGAAGAGATCGAACCCACGCTGAAGTCGGCGCCGGAGGATCGCGCCACTGCAGGCCCGTTCGACGACGCGGAGGCCAACCCCGTCCGCCCGTACATCGACCTCGGTGGCATCAAGGTGCTGCCCCGCGAGGGCCTCAACCTGCGTCTCGAGGTCGAGGAGCAGACCAAGCGCATCGTCGCGGTCGGCCTCGACTACGCCGGATCATCGCTGCAGGTGCAGCCCTTCGCCGCGCCGCGCTCGCGGGGTCTGTGGGACGAGACCCGCGTGCAGCTGCGCGATCAGATCCGCACGCAGGGCGGCCGCGTCGAGGAACGCGAGGGTCCGCTCGGCAAGGAGCTGCTGGCGGAGGTGCCCGCGACGGCCGCCGAGGGATCCGAGATGCGCCTCGCGCGCTTCGTCGGAGTCGACGGCCCGCGCTGGTTCCTGCGCGGAGTGATCGGCGGAGACGCGGCATCCGATCCCGAAGCCGCCGGGTCGGTCGAGGATCTGTTCCGGTCGATCGTCGTCGTCCGCGGCGGCTCGCCCATGCCACCGCGGGACCTGATTCCTCTGAAGATGCCCTCCACTCCGGGTTCGGCGTGACGCAGCCCGGCGACGAGACGCACGACTCCGATGCGAGGGAGCCTTCGGCCGCCGAGCTGATCGGTGCTGCGCTGGGAGGAGCCGCCCGACGGGTCGGGCTCGACTCCGACAGCGGCGAGAGCACGCAGAAGGTCGTCTGGAGTGCCATGGGAGGATGGCGCGGTGTGCTCGAGTCGGTGCTGCCGAGCCTCGCCTTCGTCATCCTCTTCACCCTCCGCCCGGAGCCCCTGATCCTGTCGCTCGGAGTCTCGGTCGGACTCGCCGCCGTGTTCACGCTCGTCCGGCTCATGCAGAAATCGCCGCCCTCGGCAGCCCTGGGGGGACTGGTCGCGGCGGGTGCCGCCGCGCTGCTGGCGCTGTGGACGGGTCGTGGTGCGGACAACTTCGTGCCCGGACTCATCACGAACGCCCTCTACGGCACGGCGATGATCGCCTCGGCATTGATCGGATGGTCACTGATCGGCCTCGCCGTCGGTTTCCTGATGGGCGAGGGCACGGCGTGGCGCACGGATCGACGCCGGCGTCGGGCCTTCTTCTGGCTCGGCATCGCCTGGGGACTGTTGTTCCTGCTCCGCCTCGCCGTGCAGCTGCCGCTGTATCTCACCGACCAGGTGACGCTGCTCGGCACGCTGAAGCTCATCATGGGTCTGCCGCTGTTCGCCCCGATGATCGCCGTCACCTGGCTCGTCGTGCGGGCGCTGTACCCGCGTGGCGAATGACCTGTCCGCCTCGCGGCTCTGGTAGATTTATCTCGACATCAAGATAAATTGTGGGGCTTCTGCCGATTGAGCGAGCGGTGCACACTGGTAAGGCGTGCCTTGCTAGCCGCGATGCTCCATCGGCGAGCAAGATGGAGTCGCCTGTCGCTTCCATCAGATTCAGAAGGAGACGGATACGTGTCCACGGTGAACAGCTTCGGTGCCAAGAGCACCCTGACGGTCGGCAGCACCGACTACGAGATCTTCCGCATCGACACGGTCGAGGGAAGCGAGCGGCTTCCGTTCAGCCTGAAGGTGCTCCTGGAGAATCAGTTGCGCACCGAGGACGGTGCCAACGTCACGAAGTCTCAGATCGAGGCTCTCGGATCCTGGGACCCGACGGCGGAGCCCGACACCGAGATCCAGTTCACGCCCGCCCGCGTGCTGATGCAGGACTTCACCGGTGTGCCCTGCATCGTCGACCTGGCGACCATGCGCGAAGCGGTCACGGCTCTCGGCGGCGACCCCAGCCGCATCAACCCGCTCTCGCCCGCTGAGATGGTCATCGACCACTCGGTGATCGCCGATCTGTTCGGCGCCGAGAACGCCCTGCAGCGCAACGTCGAGATCGAGTACGAGCGCAACGGCGAGCGCTACCAGTTCCTGCGCTGGGGCCAGACCGCCTTCGACGACTTCAAGGTGGTGCCCCCGGGCACCGGCATCGTGCACCAGGTGAACATCGAGCATCTGGCCAAGGTCGTGTACGACCGCACGGTCGACGGTGTCCTGCGCGCCTACCCCGACACCCTCGTCGGCACCGACTCGCACACCACGATGGTCAACGGCCTGGGCGTGCTGGGTTGGGGCGTCGGCGGCATCGAGGCCGAGGCCGCGATGCTGGGCCAGCCGGTCTCCATGCTCATCCCGCGCGTGGTGGGCTTCAAGCTCACCGGCGAGATCCCCGCGGGCGTCACCGCCACCGACGTCGTGCTCACGATCACCGATCTGCTGCGCAAGCACGGCGTGGTCGGCAAGTTCGTCGAGTTCTACGGTGCCGGCGTGGCATCCGTTCCGCTGGCCAACCGCGCCACGATCGGAAACATGTCGCCGGAGTTCGGCTCCACCGCGGCCATCTTCCCGGTCGACGACGTCACCCTCGACTACCTGCGTCTGACCGGACGCCCCGAGGAGACGGTCGCGCTGGTCGAGGCCTACGCGAAGACCCAGGGTCTGTGGCACGACGCCGACAAGGAGCCCGTGTACAGCGAGTACATGGAGCTCGATCTCGGCACGGTCGTCCCCTCGATCGCCGGACCGAAGCGTCCGCAGGATCGCATCCTGCTGTCGGAGGCGAAGGAGCAGTTCGAGAAGGACATCGTCAACTACGCCAGTGCTTCCACCTCCGACGACATCGTCGACCTGGAGTCGAAGCACTCCTTCCCGGCATCCGACCCCGGTCAGGTTCCCGGAGACGAGGAGCCGTCCACCCGTCCGGTGCACATCAACAGCGGTGCTCCGGCGAACGCCTCGACGCCGGTGCCGGTCACCACGCCCGCCGGTGAGAACTACATCCTCGACAACGGCGCGGTCACCCTCGCGGCGATCACCTCGTGCACGAACACCTCGAACCCGTCGGTGATGGTCGCCGCCGGTCTGGTGGCACGCAAGGCGCTCCAGAAGGGCCTCAAGCAGAAGCCATGGGTCAAGACGACCCTCGCCCCCGGCTCCAAGGTCGTCACCGACTACTACGAGAAGTCGGGACTGAACGAGGATCTCGAGGGACTGGGCTTCTACACCGTCGGCTACGGCTGCACGGTCTGCATCGGAAACTCCGGTCCACTCATCGACGAGGTCTCGACCGCCGTCAACGAACACGACCTGGCCGTCACCGCCGTGCTCTCCGGTAACCGCAACTTCGAGGGTCGCATCAGCCCCGACGTGAAGATGAACTACCTGGCTTCCCCGCCGCTGGTCATCGCGTACGCGCTCGCGGGCTCCATGCACTTCGACTTCGACACTGACGCGCTCGGACAGGACACCGAGGGCAACGATGTCTTCCTGAAGGACATCTGGCCCACCACCGAAGAGGTGCAGGACATCGTCGACTCGTCGATCTCGCGCGAGCAGTTCATCAAGCAGTACGCCACGGTCTTCGACGGCGACGAGCGCTGGACGAGCCTGCCGACCCCGACCGGCCCGATCTTCGAGTGGGACGAGGACTCGACGTACGTGCGCAAGGCACCGTACTTCGACGGCATGACGATGGAACTGACCCCCGTCACCGACATCACCGGCGCCCGCGTGATGGCCGCCTTGGGCGACTCCGTGACGACCGACCACATCTCGCCTGCGGGTGCGATCAAGTTGGGCACACCTGCCGCGCAGTACCTGCAGGAGCACGGCGTGGAGCGCAAGGACTTCAACTCCTTCGGCTCGCGTCGAGGCAACCACGAGGTGATGATCCGCGGCACGTTCGCGAACATCCGCCTGAAGAACACGCTCGTCAAGGCCGTCAACGACGGTCAGCAGATCGAGGGCGGCTACACCCGCGACTTCACACAGCCCGGTGGCCCGCAGGCGTTCATCTATGACGCGTGCATGAACTATCAGGCGCAGGGCGTGCCGCTGGTCGTCTTCGGCGGCAAGGAGTACGGCTCCGGGTCGTCGCGCGACTGGGCTGCGAAGGGCACCACGCTGCTGGGCGTCAACGCGGTCATCGCTGAGAGCTTCGAGCGCATCCACCGCTCGAACCTGATCGGCATGGGCGTCGTCCCGCTGCAGTTCCCCGAGGGCGAGTCCTGGGAGTCGCTCGGCCTGGACGGCACCGAGATCATCTCGATCGAGGGCCTCACCCAGCTCAACGAGGGCACCACCCCGAAGACCGTCAAGGTCACCGCGACGCCCAGCGAGTTCTCCGCCGAGGGCAAGCAGCCGATCGTCTTCGATGCAGTCGTCCGCATCGACACCCCCGGTGAGGCGGACTACTACCGCCACGGCGGCATCCTGCAGTACGTGCTGCGTTCGCTGGTCTGACATCAGCTCTGAGAAGGGTCCGGATGCTTCCCGCATCCGGGCCCTTCGGCGTCGCGGCATGACTCGTACAGCCGGTCGGAGATAGACTGGATGGGTTCGCGCGCCATCATCCGACGCGCAGTCGTCGAGTCGCGGAGGAGCGTCCATGCCGATCCTGCCGAGCATCACCGGCCCCAGAGACCTCGACCGGCTCACGCCGGATCAGCTCACCGAGCTGGCTGCCGAGATCCGTGCATTCCTGGTCGAGAACGTCGCCCGCACGGGCGGGCATCTGGGTCCCAATCTCGGCGTCGTCGAGCTGACGATCGCACTGCATCGAGTGTTCTCCTCACCTGATGATCCGTTCATCTTCGACACCGGACACCAGTCATACGTGCACAAGCTGCTCACCGGGCGGCAGGACTTCTCGCAGCTGCGCTCGCGCGGGGGACTGGCCGGCTACCCGCAGCGCTCGGAGAGCACGCACGACGTGGTGGAATCCTCGCACGCCTCGAGTTCGCTGAGCTGGGCGGACGGTGTCTCGCGCGCCCTCACTGCCACGGGACGCGCCGATCGCCATGTCGTCGCGGTCGTCGGAGACGGCGCGCTCACCGGCGGCATGACCTGGGAGGCGCTGAACAACATCTCCGACGACAACGAGCGCAACCTCGTCATCGTCGTCAACGACAACGGACGCTCCTATGCGCCCACGATCGGCGGCATGTCCCGGTACCTCAACCGGGTGCGCACGGCCGCCACCTACCGCGAGATGCATCGCAAGTCCGACCGGCTCTTCCGCGCCTTCGGACCGTTCGGCCGGGCGCTGTTCCGCGGCGTCCGAGGCGGAACCCACGGCTTCCTGTCGCGCTTCACCAACAACGTGGCTCTGTATTCCAATCTGGACATCAAGTACCTCGGACCGGTGGACGGCCATGACCTGCCGGCACTGCTCGAGACGCTGCAGCTGGCCAAGGACTTCGGTGCGCCGGTCATCGTGCATGCCATCACGGAGAAGGGTCGCGGCTATCAGCCCGCTCGCGATGACGTGGCGGACCAGTTCCATTCCGTGGGACGTATAGACCCCGAGACCGGCGGACCGCTGGCGGCCTCGGCCGGCACGTCGTGGGGCTCGGTGTTCGCGGACGCGCTCGTGAAGGCCGGAACCCGAGACGAGAAGATCATCGCCATGACAGCCGCCATGCTGCGGCCCACCGGACTCGCACCGTTCGCGGAGCGCTTCCCGAACCGCGTCTACGACGTCGGCATCGCCGAGCAGCACGCGGTCGCATCCGCCGCCGGGCTTGCCTTCGGCGGACTGCATCCGGTCGTGGCGATCTACGCGACCTTCATGAACCGGGCTTTCGACCAGGTGCTGATGGACGTCGGCCTGCACAAGGCCGGTGTGACCTTCGTGCTCGATCGCGCCGGGGTCACCGGCCCCGACGGGCCGAGCCATCACGGCATCTGGGACATGGCGATGCTGCAGATCGTCCCCGGCATCCGCATCGCCGCTCCACGCGACGCGAGCCGACTGCGCGAGGTGCTGGACGAAGCCCTGGCGGTGGATGACGCACCGACCGTGGTCCGCTACCCGAAGGGCTCCGTTCCCGAGGACATCGCGGCGATCGAGCGGATGCCGGATGGCGTCGACGTGCTCGCCAGGGACGAGACCGAGGATGTGCTGCTGGTCGGCATCGGTCCGTTCGCTTCCCTCGCCCTGGATGTCGCCACCCGACTGCGTGCTCAGGGCATCGGCGCCACGGTGATCGACCCGCGTTGGGCGATTCCCGTGCAGCCGTCGGTCCTCGAGCTGGCGGCACGGCACCGACTGGTCATCACGCTGGAGGACGGCATCCGGGTCGGGGGCGTCGGCACGCGGGTGCGGCAGGTGCTGCGCGAGGCCGGCATCGACACGGCCGTCGACGAGCTGGGCGTGCCGGATGAGTTCATCTCGCACGCGACCCGTGAGCAGGTGCTGCAGGATGCCGGGCTG
>JBARWR010000535.1:0-4937 GCA_049646915.1 Microbacterium sp. | reverse complement strand
CGGTGGAGGGCGAGGGCGGAACGGGTCGCCGTGCGGCGCAGGAGCGCGTGGCGGCGCTCACCGACCGGGAGCGCGATGTCGCCGTCGGAGTCGCCGCGGGCGGCACGAACCAGGAGATCGGTACCGCATTGCACATCTCCAGCGGCACGGTGAAGACCCACCTCGAGCAGGTGTTCGCGAAGTTCGGCGTGCGCAGTCGGGTGCAGGTCGGGGTGATCCTCGAGCGCGCGGGGCTCGGACCTGCCGACGTCTGAGCGACGTCGATGACTCCGTCGCCGGCACCGCGGCTGATCCTGCGCGCTAAGATAGTCCGTCTGGACTAATCGGGGTGGGGTATATGGCGAGTGACGTGCGACTGACGCCGCTGGGCGCCATGGTGCTCGCGCTGCTCACCGAGGGCGACATGCATCCCTACGAGATGCTGCGTCTGCTGCGGCACCGTCGCGACGACCGCATCATCAAGCTCACCAACGGCACGTTCTATCACACGGTCGCGCGGCTTCAACGGGACGGTCTCATCGCCGAGGTCGGGGTGGATCGTGAGGGCAACCGCCCAGAGCGCACCACATACACTCTCCGGCCCGAGTCGCGCGCCGTGCTCGAGGGCTGGGTGCGCACCGGACTGGCACGTGCCGACCGCCAGGCCGAGTTCCGCGTCGCGCTCGCCGAGGCGCACAACCTGCCGCGGGCGGAGGTCGTCGAACTGCTCGGCTCGCGCCGTCAAGCACTGGACACCGAGCGTGATGCCCTGCGCGCCAAGCTGGATGCGGCGCGCACCGGCGGCGTGCCGGAGCAGTTCCTGATCGAGGTCGATCGCCACGCCGCCATGCTCGACGCCGAGCTCGGCTGGACCCGCTCATTCCTCGCACGCATCGCCGACCCCGGCTTCGACTGGGTCGGCGACCGGCGCTCCGGAGAACATGGCGTCGTCCCTGAACGGACGCACGCCGAACAGACACAGCCCGCGGACGACACCGCACAGTGAAAGGCAGCACGCTCATGACAGACTCCACGCCGCCTTCGGCCTCCGCCACCCGCGGACCGTCGACGGGAACCTATGCGACCGGGCACAAGCCCAAGAGCCCGTGGCCCGCCCTCTGGGCGCTGGTGATCGGGTTCTTCATGATCCTGGTCGATACGACGATCGTCTCGGTCGCGAACCCCGCCATCAAGGCGGCCCTCGATCCCGACACGAACAACCTCGACAACGTCGTGTGGGTCACCAGCGCCTATCTGCTGGCGTATGCCGTGCCGCTGCTGATCACGGGGCGGCTCGGCGATCGGTTCGGCCCGAAGAACATCTATCTGATCGGCCTGGTCCTCTTCACCGCGGCCTCGCTGTGGTGCGGCCTGTCCACGACGCTCGAGGGCCTGATCGTCGCGCGCGCCGTTCAGGGGCTCGGTGCGGCCTTCATGACTCCTCAGACCATGGCCGTCATCACGCGCACGTTCCCGCCGGAGCGGCGAGGGGCCGCGATGGGGTTGTGGGGCGCCACCGCCGGCGTCGCCACACTCGTCGGCCCGCTGATGGGCGGGCTGCTCGTGGACGCCTTCGGCTGGGAGTGGATCTTCTACATCAACCTGCCGGTCGGCGTCGCGGCCTTCGTGCTGGCCTGGATCTACGTGCCGCGGCTCAAGACGCATCCGCACCGCTTCGACTATGTGGGCGTCGTGCTCAGCGCGGCAGCCCTTTTCCTGATCGTGTTCGGCCTGCAGGAGGGTCAGAAGTACGACTGGGGCACGATCACCGGACCGATCTCGGTCTGGGGTCTGATCATCGCCGGAATCGTGCTGCTGATCGTGTTCGTGATCCAGCAGTGGAAGACCAAGAGCGAGGCTCTCGTGCCGCTCGCGCTCTTCCGCGACCGCAACTTCGCGGCATCCAACCTGGGCATCGCCGCGGTCGGCTTCACCGTGACGAGCATGTCGCTGCCTTTCATGTTCTTCCTGCAGCTGGCCAGGGGACTCACGCCGACCGAGTCGGCGCTGCTGATGATCCCGATGGCGGTCATCTCCGGTGTGCTCGCGCCGTTCGCCGGCTCCCTGCTCGACCGGATCGACCCGCGCTTCATCCTCATCCCCGGCCTGCTCTGCGTGGCAGGCGGCGTGCTGTGGAACGCCTCGTTGATGAATATCGACACCCCGACCTGGATGTTCCTGCTGCCCTCGGCGCTGCTCGGCATCGGCAACGCCGGCATGTGGGGGCCGCTGGCCACCGAGGCCACTCGCAACCTGCCGCCGCGTCAGGCTGGAGCGGGCGCCGGCATCTACAACACCACCCGCACGATCGGCTCGGTCATCGGCTCCTCGGCGATCGCGGCGTTCATGCAGGCGCGTCTGGAGGCGAATCTGCCCGGACTCGATCAGGCCCCGACCGGCTTCGGCGGCGGCACGATGCCGGATGCTGTGGCCGAGGGCTTCTCGGCCGGCATGGCACAGTCGATGCTGCTTCCGGTCGGCGTGATGGTCCTCGCTCTGATCGCATCCGTGTTCATCGGCCGTTACAAGGGCAAGAGCATCGACGAGCTGCGCTGAGCGCGCGGGCTCTGCATCCGGGACAGGAGATTCGCTGAGTACAGGACGATCCCCGAAGAATCGTCCTGTCCCCACCGGATCTCCTGTCCTCGGTGAACACGATGAGGGCCGCCAGGCTGATGGCCGGGCGGCCCTCACTCGTCGAGACCGGACGCGGTTCAGCGCGTCGAGAACGCTGCGTCGAACGCGGCATCCGCCGGCTTGTACGACGACAGCCGCGTGACGAACTCGAGCGCCTCTGGGGCGCCGACCAGCCGGTCCATCCCAGCGTCCTCCCACTCGATCGAGAGCGGACCCTCGTAGCCGATCGCGTTCAGCATCCGGAACGCGTCCTCCCACGGCACGTCACCGTGACCGGTGGAGATGAAGTCCCAGCCGCGCCGCGGGTCGGCCCAGGGCAGGTGCGATGAGAGCCGTCCATTGCGCCCATTGCCCAGGCGCTTCTTGGTGTCCTTGCAGTGCACGTTGTAGATGATGTCCTGGAAGTCCCAGAGGAACGCCACCGGGTCGATGTCCTGCCACACCATGTGCGACGGGTCCCAGTTCAGGCCGAACGCCTTGCGATGCCCGATCGCCTCGAGCGTTCGCTTGGTGGTCCAGTAGTCGTAGGCGATCTCGGACGGATGCACCTCGTGCGCGAAGCGCACGCCGACCTCGTCGAACACGTCGAGGATGGGGTTCCAGCGGTCGGCGAAGTCCTGGTATCCGGCCTCGATCATCTCGTCGGTGGCCGGCGGGAACATGGCGACGTACTTCCAGATCGATGAGCCGGTGAACCCGGTGACCGTCTTCACGCCCAGCTTCGCAGCCAGGCGCGCGGTGTGCTTCATCTCCTCGGCGGCGCGCTGCCGCACGCCCTCGGGGTCTCCGTCGCCCCACACCTGATCGGAGAGCATGTTGCGATGGCGCTGGTCGATCGGGTCATCGCACACGGCCTGGCCCTTGAGGTGGTTGGAGATGGCCCACACCTTCAGCCCGTTGCGCTCGAGGATGTCGAGGCGATCCTGCACGTAGGCGTCGTCGTCCCAGCGCCAGGGATCGAGGTGGTCGCCCCAGCAGGCGATCTCGAGGCCGTCGTAGCCCCATTCGCCCGCCAGTCGACAGACCTCCTCGAACGGCAGATCGGCCCACTGGCCGGTGAACAGCGTGATCGGTCGTGACATCGTCGTCCTCTTTCTCAGTCAGGGCACCCTGGCGGGGTGTCGGATTGTTGTCGTCGTATGTGGTCAGACGTCGGTCCAGGCGGATCCGTCGGTCGCGCTGCGCTCGACGGCATCCAGGACCCGCTGCACGCGCAGCCCGTCGGAGAAGCTCGGCTCGGGGGCCGTCCGCGCGGCGATCGCCTCCACGAGGTCCTTCACCTGATGCGAGAACCCGTGCTCATAGCCGAGCATATGACCGGTTGGCCACCAGCCGGACAGATACGGATGCTCCGGCTCGGTGACCAGGATGCGGGTGAAGCCCTGCGTGCCCGCCGGACGGGTCGCGTCGTAGTGGTGCAGGGAGTTCAGATCTTCGAGGTTCCAGTACAGCGCGCCCCTGTCTCCGGAGATCTCGATCTCCAGAGCATTTTTGCGACCGGTGGCGAAGCGCGTCGCCTCGAAGGAGGCCAGTGCACCGGAGGACAGTCGTCCGGTGAACAGGGCGAGATCATCGACCGTCACGGTGCCGACGCCTGCGGCGGCCTTGCCACCCAGGCCCACGGACTCGCCCATCAGTGGACGCTCGGAGACGATGGTCTCGAGAACGCCTGAGACGCGGTCGACCGTCTGACCGGTGACGAACTGGGTCATGTCGATCGCATGGGCGCCGATGTCGCCGAGCGAGCCCGAGCCCGCTCGATCCTTCTCCAGACGCCAGGTCATCGGCGACTCGGGGTCGGCGAGCCAGTCCTGGCGGTAGCTCGCGCGCACCTGCCGCACCGCGCCGATGCGCCCCTCGGCGATCAGATCGCGCATGAGGGTGACCGCGGGAACGCGGCGGTAGGTGAAACCGACCATCGAGAGGCCGGTGGCGGATGCTGCCGCGTCGGCCATCCGCTGCGCATCGGCGACGGTGTTCGCCAGCGGCTTCTCGCACAGCACGTGCTTGCCGGCTGTGAGAGCGGCGATGGCGATCTCGGCGTGCGAGTCGCCGGGGGTGACGATGTCGATGACATCGATGTCCTCGCGCTCCACGACGGCTCGCCAGTCGGTGGCCGTCTCGCTCCAGCCCCAGCGGTCGGCATCCGCGGTCGTCCTCTCGGCGTCACGGCCCACCAGCACGGCCATCGTCGGGGCGAGGGGCAGCTCGAAGGCGGCGGGCGCCTGGCGCCAGCCGACGGAGTGCGCTGCTCCCATGAATCCGTGGCCGATCATCGCCACGCGCAGTGATTTCGTCATCGTTCTCTCCGGGAATGCGTC
>JBARWR010000534.1:0-3979 GCA_049646915.1 Microbacterium sp. | reverse complement strand
GTCACGGCTTCCTCGCGCTCGCCGAGCGCTGGCGGGAGTGGCTGCTTCGGGCGGTGGCCGGCGACCCCGCCGACCTGCAGATCATGTACGGGCTGGCCGGGGAACGTGACCTGGTGGAGCGCGAGCTGGACTCGCTGCCCGGCTTCGCGGTATCCGCTCCGGTGCGCATCGGCAACGGTGCCGCATCGCAGTACCAGGCCGACGTGGTCGGCGAGGTGCTGGTGACGCTGTCCGCCGCCCGCTCGGCAGGTCTGGACCGGTCGAAGGTCTCTTGGCCGCTGGAGCGACAGCTGCTGAAGTTCGCGGCCGAGCAGATCGACCGGCCAGACCAGGGGCTGTGGGAGATCCGCGGCGATCCGCACCAGTTCACGCATTCGCGCGTGATGATGTGGGCGGCGTTCGATCGCGGCGTGCGCGCTGTGGAGGATTTCGATCTGGACGGGCCGGTGCAGCACTGGCACGAGCTGCGGGATCGGATGCGCATCGAGATCGATCGTCACGGCGTGACCGACGGCCACTTCACGCAGTACTACGGCACCGCCGAGGTGGATGCGTCGCTGCTGCTGCTTCCGCAGGTGGGCTACTGCGCGCCGGACGACCCGCGGATGCTGGCGACAGTCGAGTGCATCGAGCAGACGCTCATGCGCGACGGCCTGCTGCACCGGTACCGCACCGGCAGCGGGGTGGACGGACTGGCGGGCGACGAGAGCCCGTTCCTGGCCTGCTCGTTCTGGTTGGTGGAGCAGTATGCGGCCACCGACAGGCTGGACGAGGCGCGCGAGCTCATGCACCGGCTGTGCGGGCTGGCCAACGATGTCGGGATGCTGTCCGAGGAGTACGACCCGGAGCACGAGCGTCAGGTGGGCAACACCCCGCAGGCGTTCTCGCACCTGGCTCTCGTGAGAGCGGCCGATGCCCTGTCGAGGACAGGACACCGGCCGCGATAGGACTCGTCGAGAGTCAGGCGCTCAGCAGCACCGTCTCATCGATCGGCCGGCGCACGCGCGGAGCGACCTCACGCTGCTGCAGGGCCTCCGGAAGGGTCGAGGCGTCGCCCAGGTCGCCCAGTGCGATGACCGTCATCGGCACGAAGCGCGCATCCAGTCCGGCGATCGCTCGGATCTTCTCGGGCTCGAAACCGCTCATCTGGTGCACGACCAGGCCGTCGTGATGTGCCTGCACAGACAGATGGGCGATGGACTGACCGAGGTCGTAGACGGCGTGCGTGATCGGAGTGCCGTCTTCGGTGGAGGTCTCGGCGAGGGCGACGACGAGCACAGCGGCATCGCCCGCCCATGCCTGGTTGAAGCCCAGCAGCGCGGAGTGGATGCTCTGATGCAGGTCAGTGCCGCGACGTGCCACGATGAAGCGCCAGGGCTGGGTGTTGCTGGCGCTCGGCGACCAGCGAGCTGCCTCGAGCGCGCAGGACAGCTTGTCCTCGTCGATCGGAGACTCGGCGTCGAAGGCGCGGGGGCTCCACCGGTTGGCGAGAACCTCGAGCACGGTGTGCTCGGTGCGGGCGGTGCGGTCGAGGACGGGACTGCTCATCGGGATGAGGCCTTTCGGACGAGGTCGGATTCTGCCGGACCCCATCGTCCTGTTGCACCAACGATCCTATGCGCCCGCATATTCCCGTCCCCTCCCTCCCGCTCACGAGCGGAAGGGAGCTCAGCCGCGCAGTGCCTCTACGAGCTTGACGCGCGCTCCCATCCGCAGCAGCGAGTTCTCGTAGATCTTCGCTCCGATCAGGATCGCCCCGACGCAGCTGGCGAGCAGGATCACCAGCGACAGCAGAGGCTCCCACCACTGCGCCTCGCCGACGAACAGCCGCACCGGCATCCCGACCGGGGCCGAGAACGGGACGTACGAGAGGATCGTCATCACCACGGGGTTGTCGTTGAAGATGATCACCAGGATGTACGGCGCCATCACGAGCATCATCAGCGGCATGGTCGTCGAGCCGATGTCCTCCTGGCGCGACACCATCGCCGCGGCAGCGGAGTACAGCGAAGCCAGCAGGATGAAGCCGAACAGGAAGAACACGGCGAACCACAGCACCGGGGCCCCCAGGCCTGCGAGCACCTCGTTCTGTCCGGTGACGATCAGCCCCACCACGGCGATCGCCGCCAGCAGCAGGATCTGCGCCATCGCCAGGACCGTGTTGCCGATCACCTTCCCGGCCAGCAGCACACGGGCCGGGATCGCCGAGATCAGCAGCTCGACCACACGGGTCTGCTTCTCTTCCACGACGCTCTGCGCGATCGTGCTGCCGAACGTCGATGCGGCCATCAGGAACACGATGCCGAAGCCGATCGCCACCAGGTACCGCAGCAGCGGGTTGGTCGTCGCGGGCTGCAGGATCTCGACCTGCGGCGCCTGGGACAGGCCCATCACCAGGCTGCTCGGCGCATCCTTCTTGGCGAGGATGACGACACCCGTCGGGTCGCCCTCGGCGGGCAGCACGGCGGCCGTGACCTTCTCATCAAGCACGAGCTTCTCGGCTTCGGCGCGATCCCCCACTTCGGTCACGGTGACGTTCGGCAGGGCCTCGACGACGGATGCCGTCTGCGAGGTCGCCGCGACCGCATCGGGAGTGGAGGTCTTGCTGGCGAAGCCGCCGATCAGCACGCCGGCGAGTGCCACGAGCAGCAGGATGCCGGTGGAGATCATGAACGCCTTGCTGCGCAGCTTGGAGCCGATCTCGCGCTCGGCGACGAGCCAGACGGCGGAGACATTGGTCATGAGATGACCTCCTTGAAGATCTGGGCGAGGGACGGATGCTGAGGGGCGAAGTTCGTGACGTCACCGCGGCCGACCGCTTCGCGCAGCACGCGCTGCGCGGTCGCGGGGGTGTCGACGTCGAACAGGGCCGAGCCGCCCTCGAAGTCGATCACCGTCACGCCCGGTTCCTCGCGCAGCCAGCCCGCGTCGCCGGACGAGTCGAGCTGGTACTGCAGCGTGGAGTGCTGCGCTCGCAGCTCGTCGCGGGAACCTGCCGCGCGGATCGCGCCGGCGGCGATGATGATCAGGTCGTCGCAGAGCCGCTCGACGACGTCGAGCTGGTGCGAGGAGAACAGGATCGAGCATCCCTGGGCGGCACGGCGTTGCAGCACGTCGGCGACCACGTCGACGGCCAGCGGGTCCAGGCCCGAGAACGGCTCGTCGAGGATGAGCACCTCGGGGTCGTGCACCAGGGCGGCGGCGATCTGCGCACGCTGCTGGTTGCCCAGTGAGAGCGACTCGATGGTGTCGTTCAGGCGCTCGCCGAGCCCCAGCTCCTGGAGCAGCGCGGTGGCGCGCACGGTGGCATCCGCTTTGCCGAATCCGTGCAGCCGCGCGAGGTACACGACCTGCTCGAGCACTTTCATCTTCGGGTACAGGCCGCGCTCTTCGGGCATGTACCCGAATCGACGGCGGTCGGACGAGGTGACGGGGGCGCCGTCCAGGGTGACCGTGCCGGCATCCCCGGCGAGCACGCCGAGGATGATCCGCATGGTGGTCGTCTTGCCCGCGCCGTTGCCTCCGACGAAGCCGGTCAGTCGCCCGGGGACGACGTCGAAGCGGACGTCGTCGAGCACGGTGCGCGAGCCGTAGCTCTTGGTCACTCCGTCGAGATGCAGTCTGCCTGTCATTTCGTCTCTCTCCGCTCGTTCCGCGCGTCCCGCCCGTTCAGCGCGTCGCATGCCTCCACGCTACGGACGGCGACGGATGCCGGCATCCCCCCTGCGGCGGACTGTGGAGTCTCCCCCGGGCGGGGGACTCATCGCGCCCCGAGCGGCGCTCGAGGTTCAGCGTCGGCCGAGGTGGGTCACGCCCCGCGCGATCAGACCCGCCACCAGCGCCCAGAAAGCCGCGCTGATGCCGAGCACTGCGACGCCGGATGCGGCGACGACGAAGGTGATCACCGCCGGCATCCGCTCGCCGGGATCATCGATGGCCTGCTGCACGGCCGAGCCGAATGCGGCGAACAGGGCGAGAC
>JBARWR010000533.1:0-1881 GCA_049646915.1 Microbacterium sp. | reverse complement strand
GGACTCGGGTCGATCGGGCTGGCCGTCGGTGCGTGGGTGTCGGTCGCCGCCCTGAAGCGCCGTCGCCGCGTGGCGACCGGAATCATCGTCGCGCAGTTCGATGTGCCCGCCGAGCTACCGCCCCTGGTGGCCGCCGCGCTCGTACCGGGGGCACCGAACCCCGTTCCCGCTCAGATGGTGCACCTCGCTGTGCAGGGCGCCGTACGGCTGGAGGAGGAGCAGCGCGAAGCGAGTGGAAAGGAACGGCCGGCCCTCCGGCTGATGAACAGCTCCCTGGCTCGCGACCCGCTGGACACCGCACTGCTGGATGCTGTGTTCACCGGCGACACGACCGTCAGGCGCATCCCGCGCTCCAGCACGAAGTTCGCCAAGCGCATGGACAAGCTCGTGCGCAGGGGACGCTCCGAGGCCAAGCGGCGCGGCTGGCTGACCGAGGAGCGCAGTCGCGGTGCCATGGCGTTCGGGTGGGCATCCGTGGCGATGGTCGCCGTGACCGTCGCCTTCGTCGTGTGGTCGGCCACGAAGGACCGCGATCTGCTGCCTCTGTCGATCCTCGCCCTGATCCTCGCGATCACGGCGGTGGCGATCACGTCGTTCGTCGCGTTCGGCAAGCACACGGTGCTGACTCCGGCCGGTGCGGAGCGCTACGAGTACCTGCAGGGAGTGAAGGAGTTCATCCGCGTCGCCGAAGCCGACCGGCTGAAGATGCTGCAGTCGTATCAGGGCGCCGAGCGCCGCAGCGATGGCACGGTCGACGTCGTGCATCTGTACGAGAAGCTGCTCCCCTACGCCATGCTGCTGGGCCAGGAGAAGAGCTGGACCCAGGTGCTCGAGACCACCTACTCGGCCGAGAGCAGCCGCCCGGGCTGGATCGACGTCGCCGCCGGCGTCTCGATCAGCACGCGCCTGTCGCACTACTCGACTGCGATGAGCAGCGCCGCGACCTACAGCCCCTCCAGCTCATCGGGCGGCGGCTCCACCGGCGGAGGCTTCTCGGGTGGCGGCGGAGGCGGCGGCTTCTCCGGCGGTCGCTGACCCGTCGAGCGCTCGCCAGCGCGGATCAAAAACGCACCCGCGCCACACAGTCTGGATCAGAAACACATCCGCGGAGTGCTCCGCGGATGCGTTTCTGATCCATCCTCATGGAGGTGGGCTCGTGCCGGAGGCACGGAGGCGGGACTCAGAGGGAGATCGGGGGATCCAGTGGCCCGGATGCCTCGCGCAGGGCCTGCTCGACGGTCGACTGCACCAGCGCTGAGAGGTATCCGCCCGGATTCTCGACGCCGACGCCGCGAAGCAGCGAGGTCGCCTGGCCGACGATGGCACGGGAGAACTCGGATGCCGTCGCGATGGCCTCTCCGTACGCGGCACGATCCTGCTCGGCGATGACGACCGGCTCGCAGCCCATCTCGACGGCAAGCGCCTGGGCGATCGGCAGCACTGCCGCCGGAGCGGTGACGCCGGCGAACCCCGCCTGCAGCTGACGCAGGTCCATGGTCGTGCCGCTGAACGCGATCGCCGGGTGCACGGCCAACGGGATCGCTCCCTGCTCGGCAGCCGGACGCAGCACCTCGATGCCGTGCATCGGGTCGGTGTGCAGCACGAGCTGACCCATCTGCCATCCGCCGACCTCGGCGATGCCGATGACGAGTCCGGGCAGCTCATCGTGCGGCACCGCGATCACGACCAGCTCGCTGCGGCGCACGATCTCGAGTGCATCGAGCACGACGGCGCCTGGCAGCACGGCCGCTGCCCTGTCGTCATCCGACCCCGAGGTGATGCCGGTGATCGCATGCCCCGCCCCGGCGAGCGCGGCGCCGATCACCGGGCCGACCCGACCGGCGCCGATGATCCCGATTCCCAGTCGTCCGTCGCGGTTCA
>JBARWR010000532.1:0-10571 GCA_049646915.1 Microbacterium sp. | reverse complement strand
ACGCGGCGGCGGTGTCGGCCCAGGTCGCGGGCTCGTCGACGTAGGTGCCGTGCAGCGCCTGGATCTCGGCATCCGTCATCCGCTCGTACTCGTCCTGCGTCGGCACGGCCCGGTCGGGCAGCGACCGCACGGATGCCGGGTGGAACACGCGCGCGTACGCGGGGAATCCGTGGGGCACGACACCGTGCATCGTGGCGTACCCGTCGTCCAGCCGCTCGCGCAGCCAGCCCCCCGGGGAGGGGTCAGCGATCCACTCCATGCGACAACGGTACCTGCCAGGTGGGGTGAGGAACCTGACGTCGCGGCCGCTGGGCAGCTACTCTTTGGATATATTGAAGAGCGAGAATGGATATCCGGAGGTGCCCATGGCGAAGACGCTGGTCGATATCGATGATGCTCTGCTCGCGCGTGCCATGCAGCTGACCGGAGCGGCGACGAAGAAGGCCGCGGTCAACGAGGCACTGGCTCAGATGGTGCGTCGCTTCGAGGCGCGCGGATACATCGACCTGATTCGCGGGGGAGTTGCGGTCGAGCTCGATGATCCGAGCGTGATCGACAGCGCGCAGCGGTGAGACGGATCTTCCTCATCGACAACTCGGTGCTGCAGCGGGTGCATCGATCGGATGAGGTGGCAACGGCATTGACGGATCTCCTGGAGCGCGGCGAACTCGGTGGGTGTCTTCCGCAGTTGCTGGAGGAGGGCTGCTCGGCCAGATCCGCAGCTGAGCATCACCTCATCCGGTCTGCGAACGCGCGCGCCAAGATCTTCCTCGCGCCCGATGCTGAGGTCGCCGAGATCGCACTGGATCTGCAGGCTCGACTGTTCGGTGTCGGCAGGGGGCGAGCGGTAGGCGTGAGTGGCCTTCAGATAGCCGCCACGGCGATCCGCCACAGCAATGGTGCGCAGGAGGTATCGGTCGTGCACTACGACAATGACTTCGAGCACGTCGCTGACGTCGCACCCGAGTTCCGTCACCAGTGGATCGTGCCGCGCGGGTCGGTGTCCTGACGACCGTGATTATCGCGGCCTGCGGCAACCGACGGGATGCCGGCTGGATGGGGCAACGGCACCTGAGCGGCTCCGCAGCATCCGTAAACCCAGGCACTGCTCACTCTCCCCGCGCCCGGACGCGAAGAAGCCCCGTGGAGGATTCCACGGGGCTTCGCTCTCAGGTGTTCTCAGAAGAGCGAGATGTTGATTCCCAGCCCGGCCAGCAGCGCGAGCAGGGCATCGACGACCTCGCCGAGGTTCTCAAGAAGACTCATCTGAGATCAGATGCCCAGGCCGCCGAGCAGGCCACCCACGAGGCTCAGAACCGTGTTGAGCAGACCGGAGACAAGACCGAGAAGAGCGTCCATTTTGCATTTCCTTTGTTCGTGGGCCGAGGCCCTTTGGGGGAATCGCGCCGAAGCGCACGCTCATACTGACAGCCGATATATCGGAATATCAAGGGTTCGGGAACGAAGTAGACGTAGGTAAGGGATCCTCTAGTACTTCTGGCTGATCGGGCTTGCTCTTTGTATATTTCCCACCACCGCCGGGTTCCCTGGCCGTCCACACATCGGCCCGCACCGTTCGCAACCAGCCCGGATGTCCGGTAGACTTCTGAGGTTGTCTGCCCGGCGGCGCCTTTGCCGAAGGAGCAGATGACATGCACACACCCTCCTGCTTCCGGGAAAGCCCCGGGAGCCGTTCTAGTCCGAAGGAGGTGGGTAAGTGACGCACCAGTACGAGCTCATGGTCATTCTGACCCCCGAGCTGGACGAGCGCCAGGTTGCCCCCAACCTCGACAAGTTCCTGAAGGTCATCACCAACGATGGTGGCTCGATTGACAAGGTCGATGTCTGGGGCAAGCGCCGTTTCGCCTACGAGATCAACAAGAAGAACGAGGGCATCTACGCCGTCGTCAACTTCACCGCGACGAGCGAGGCCACGCAGGAGCTCGACCGCCAGCTGAAGCTGAGCGAGCTCGTCTTCCGCACCAAGGTCCAGCGCGCCGAAGAGGCGCAGGCCATGGTCGCAGCCGAGGCGAAGCGGGCAGCCGAGAAGGCCGCTCGCAAGCCCAAGGTCGCGAAGGCGTAAGGCATCATGGCCGGCGAGACCGTCATCACCGTGGTGGGCAACCTCACCGCAGATCCCGAGCTGCGGTACACGCAGAACGGCCTGCCGGTGGCGAACTTCACCATCGCGTCGACTCCGCGCACGTTCGACCGTCAGGCCAACGAGTGGAAGGACGGCGACGCGCTGTTCCTTCGCGCATCGGTCTGGCGCGAGTTCGCCGAGCACGTGGCAGGGTCGCTGACCAAGGGCATGCGCGTCATCGCGCAGGGCCGTCTGCGTCAGCGCTCCTACCAGGACCGCGAAGGCAACCAGCGCACATCGATCGAGCTGGAGGTCGACGAGATCGGTCCGTCGCTGCGATATGCGACGGCACAGGTCACGCGTGCCGCATCCACCGGCGGTGGCGCATCCACCGGCGGCGGGCAGTCCCGCCCGCAGCAGCAGCAGGTCTCGGGCGAGCCGTGGTCGACGCCCGGCTCCTCGAGCGCTGACGCCTGGAGCACTCCGGGCAGCTTCGGCGACGACACCCCGTTCTGAATTCACCCGGATCCCTCGACAAGCGCAGGGACCCAGGTCACATCTCACCTAAGGAAAACTCATGGCTGGAAAGTCGAGCGGCGACCGCCGCAAGCCGCGGAAGGGTGGCAAGCCCACCGCTCCCGCGAAGTCGATCCGCGTGGGCGTCATTGATTACAAGGACGTCGCAACGCTTCGCAAGTTCGTCTCCGAGCGTGGAAAGATCCGCGCCCGTCGTATCACCGGTGTCTCTGTGCAGGAGCAGCGTCTGATCGCCAAGGCGATCAAGAACGCTCGCGAGATGGCTCTCCTGCCCTACGCCGGCGCCGGACGCTGAGGGGTACGGATATGGCAAAGCTGATTCTCACGAACGAGGTCGCCGGGCTCGGAAGCGCCGGCGACGTCATCGAGGTCAAGAACGGGTACGCCCGCAACTACCTCGTCCCCCAGGGCTTCGCCGTCGCGTGGACCCGCGGTGGTGCCAAGCAGGTCGAGTCGATTCAGGCCGCCCGCAAGGCTCGCCAGATCCACGACCTCGACGAGGCCAACGACCTCAAGGCGAAGCTCGAGGCGAACAAGGTGCGTCTGGCCGTCAAGGCCGGGGGCGAGGGTCGTCTGTTCGGTTCGGTGAAGCCGGCCGATGTGGCCGACGCCGTCGCCGCTGCGGGCCTCGGCTCGATCGACAAGCGCAAGGTGCACATCGCGGCTCCGATCAAGTTGGTCGGCCAGCACGAGGCGACCATTCGTCTGCACGACGACGTCACCGCCGTGATCACCCTTCAGGTGGTCGCTGCGAAGTAGCAGTCACGCAGAACGCCCCCGGTGATCCTCGGACACCGGGGGCGTTCTGCATCCCGTCTCGTGTCGCCGGCCCCTCCCGCGCGTGCAGTAAGTTCGGGCGCATGAGTCTCACCGCGCTGCCCCTGCCGTCTCCTCGCTCACAGCCGCTGCGCGGTGGCCCGACACTGCGGTGGGGCGTCGTGGCTCCGGGCGCGATCGCGGCGGACTTCGTGCATGCCCTGCACGCCCACACCGATCAGCGCGTGGCGGCCGTCGCCTCCCGCTCTCCCGAGCGCGCCGCCGCGTTCGCCGCACCGCACGGCATCCCCACGTCGTACGGCGACTACGGGCAGCTCTACGCCGACTCCGATGTGCAGATCGTCTACGTGGCATCGCCGCACAGCGAGCACCTGAGCCTCGCACTCGGCGCCATCGACGCCGGCAAGCACGTGCTCATCGAGAAGCCCATCGGGCTGTCAGCGGACCAGGCGCGTACGATCCGGGACCGGGCGCGCGCGGCCGGGGTGTTCGCTATGGAGGCGATGTGGACCCGGTTCGTTCCCCGGACGGATGTCATGATGCAGCTGCACGAGGATGGCGTGCTCGGAGAGGTACGACTGGTGACGGCCGATCTCGGCTTCGCCGCGGATCCGGATGCCGGTGGGCGCCTGTTCGATCCGGCGCTGGGTGGAGGAGCATTGCTGGACCTCGGTGTGTACCCGGTCTGGCTGAGCCATCTGTGGTTGGGGGTTCCGGTCTCGATCACCGCGCTCGGCACGCTGACCGCATCGGGCGTCGATGAGCAGAGCGCGCTCGTGCTCTCGCACCGCTCCGGCGCTCAGGCCCTGCTCAGCACCAGCATCCGGGTCACGTCGCCGGGCAACGCCGCGATCTCGGGCACGGGCGGGCGCATCGAGCTCGACGCGAACTTCGTCTTTCCCGGCGGGTTCACCGTGACGGACACCTCCGGTCGCAGCGGCCGGTTCGAGGACGTCTCCGGGCTGACCGGTCGCGAGGGGATGGCGTGGCAGGCGGTCGCTGTGGCGAAGCACGTGGCCGACGGTCTGACCGAGTCTCCTCTGCATCCGCTGCAGACCACGATCGATGTCATGGACATCCTCGACGAGGCGCGCCGCCGGCTCTCCGCGGCATCCGCCTGATCATTCGCGACCGCGGCTGACGCGCGGACGTCGGGGCGCGAGTCGGGCGCAAGTCGCGCGTCGTAACCATGGGAGCGCGCCCATAAAGTTCTTGACATGCTGGAACCATGGCGCGTATGGTCGCTATGAAATCAACTGAGAGCGCTCCCACGTGCAGGAATGCAAGCGCTCCCACACCTACCCCGCACACAAGGAAGTGAACCCGTGAACGCATCACGAAGCAGGATCGTCACGTCCCTCGCAGGCGTTGCAGCGCTGGCGCTTGTCGCCACCGGCTGCTCTTCGGCTGCCGACGAGGGCAACGCCGGAGGTGACGAGAAGATCACCCTGACCATCACCACCTTCGGCACCATGGGCGTCGAAGCCGCGTACGACAAGTACATGGACGAGCACCCGAACATCACCATCGAGGCCACCAACCTCGAGGGCGGTGGCGCGGCTCGTGACGACGCCTACGCGAAGATCGCCGCCAACACCGGACTCAGCGACATCGTCGCGATCGAGGAGGGCTGGCTCGGCACGATCGCCGAGGTCTCCGACGCCTTCGTCGATCTGCGCGACTACGGCATCGAGGACGTGAAGGACAGCTGGCTCGACTGGAAGTACGAGCAGGGCACCACGACTGACGGCCAGGTCATCGGCGCCGGTCTGGACATCGGTCCGCAGGGCCTCTGCTACCGCGGAGACCTCTTCGAGGCAGCCGGGCTGCCCAGCGACCGCGATGAGGTCGCCGAGTACTTCGGCGGCGAGGACGCGACGTGGGACCGCTTCTTCGAGGTCGGACAGGAGTACGTCGAGAAGAGTGGCAAGGCGTTCTACCACAGCCCGCGCTTCTTCTGGAACTCCTTCGTGAACCAGCAGAAGGAGGGCTACTACAAGAAGGACGGCGAGACCCTCAACATCAAGGGCAACAAGGTACTGCAGGAGCAGTTCGCCAAGATCGTCCAGGCGGAGAAGGACGGCCTCGGCGCCGGTCTGCCCGGCTGGGACGTCGGACCCGAGGCCAAGGCCGGCGACTACGCCGTGTACATGTGCCCGAGCTGGATGCTCGGCATCGTGCAGGGCTACTACGACGAGGGCACGACCGACAGCGGCTGGGACTTCGCCAACGTGCTGCCCGGCGGTGCCGCGAACTGGGGTGGCGCATTCCTCGGCGTCGCATCGTCGTCCGAGCACCCGAAGGAGGCTGCCGAGCTCGCACTGTGGCTGGCCTCGCCGGAGCAGCAGGCCAGCGCCTTCGAGAAGGCCGGCCCGTTCCCGAGCACGCCCGAGGGTCAGAAGCTCGTCGCTGACACGAAGAGCGCGTTCTTCAACGACGCACCCGTCGGCGAGATCTTCGCGGACCGCGCGAAGGGCGTCGTCGCCCAGGTCAAGGGTCCGGAGGACTCGAACATCCAGGACAACGTCTTCGGTCCGATCTTCGACCGCGTCAGCCAGGGTGAGGTCACCGATCCCGACAAGGCGTGGGATGAGGCCATGACTCTGCTCGACCAGCTCGTCGGCTGATCGATCCGGGTGGCCCGGCGCATCGTGCCGGGCCACCCGCTTCCCCCTTCATCCCCCTCCTCGCGGATTGGCTTGACGATGACCAGCTCACCGGGCCGCGCTGCCCCCTCTCCACTGACGTTCCGTCAGAAGGTCAGTCGCTTCGACTACACCTACTCCCCCTACTTCTACGTCGCGCCGTTCTTCATCCTCTTCGGTCTGATCGGCGTCTTTCCGATCGCGTACACGCTGAACGTGTCGCTGTACAAGTGGCACCTGCTCAAGGGGCAGGGCGACTTCGTCGGGCTGGACAACTACGTCTCGGTGCTCAACGACCCGTTCTTCTGGAACGCCTTCGGCAACACCATCAGCATCTTCCTGCTCTCCGCCATCCCGCAGCTGATCGTCGCCACCATCGTGGCCGCGCTGCTGGATCAGGCCATTCGAGGCAAGACGTTCTGGCGCATGAGCATCCTGCTGCCGTACATCGTCGCGCCCGTCGCGGTGACGGTGATCTTCCTGCAGGTCTTCAACCAGTACCACGGCCCCATCGCCGGCATCCTCGAGCTGCTCGGGCTCGACCCGATCCGCTGGGCGTTCGACGTCTTCCCGTCGCATGTCGCCATCGCCACCATGGTGAACTGGCGCTGGACCGGATACAACGCGCTGCTGCTGCTCGCCGCGATGCAGGCGGTTCCCCGCGATGTGTACGAGTCGGCCATGCTCGACGGCGCGAGCAAGGTGCGTCGCTTCTGGGCGATCACCATCCCGATGATCCGGCCGACTATCATCTTCGTCGTGATCACCGCGACCATCGGCGGGCTGCAGATCTTCACCGAGCCCAAGCTGTTCGACGGTCGGACCAACGGCGGAAGCGATCGCCAGTTCCAGACCATCGTGCTCTACCTGTACGAACTCGGCTTCCCGAGGCGCGACTTCGGCCGAGCGTCGGCGACCGCCTGGATCCTGTTCGTCGTCATCGTCCTCGTCGGCCTGCTCAGCTACGCGGCGACCCGCGCCGTGCGCACCGCTGACGAGAAGAGAGACCGCACCGAACGTGCTGCCGTTCGCGCGAAGCAGGGAGTGTCATGACCGCCACCATCATGCCGCCGCACGTGACGGACGCGTCTGCCGACGAGCGTCAGGCCGCCGCCGAAGTCCGTCGCGCCAAGCGCAGGCGCTTCTACGAGCGTCCTGGAACACTGACCTATGCGCTGCTGACGGCGTTCTTCGCCGGCTCCGCCTTCCCGCTGTGGTGGTCGTTCGTGATCTCCAGCCGCCAGTCGTCGGACACCAACCTCGTGCCGCCGGCGGTCATTCCGGGACCGAACTTCCTCAGCAACGCGCTCAAGGTGTTCGACACCGTCCCGTTCATGCTGGCGCTGCTGAACAGCGTGATCATCTCGGGAGCGATCACCATCTCGGTGGTGTTCTTCTCCACGCTCGCCGGCTATGCGTTCGCCAAGCTGCGCTTCCGCGGCCGCACCGGACTGCTGCTGACCGTCATCGCGACCATGGCGATCCCGACCCAGCTGGGCATCATCCCGATGTTCATGCTGATGGCCGAGTGGAAGTGGACCGGCACGCTGCAGGCTGTGATCGTTCCCGGTCTGGTGACCGCGTTCGGCGTGTTCTTCATGCGTCAGTACCTGGTCGATGTCATCCCCGACGAACTGATCGAGGCCGCGCGCATGGACGGCGCCAGCATGTGGGGCACGTTCCGGCACGTCGCCATCCCCGCGGCACGCCCCGGCATGGCGGTGCTCGCCCTGTTCACCTTCATGGCGTCGTGGACCGACTACCTGTGGCCGATGCTGGTCTTGGGGCCGCGCAATCCGAATGTGCAGACCGCCCTGGCAGCGCTCAGCGCCGCCGGCGGACAGAATCCGGACAACGCCATGGTCCTCGCGGGAGCCGTCCTCTCGGTCATCCCGCTTCTCATCCTCTTCTTCGTCGCGGGCAGGCAGCTCGTGGCCGGAATCATGCAAGGCGCAGTGAAAGGCTGACATGACCATCGAGATGAATGCCCGCACCCGCGAGAGTCCGGTGACCCCGGGCACGCAGGGTGATCCGGACTACCGGGACAGCGGGCTCGAGTTCCCAGCGGACTTCGTGATCGGGGCGGCCACCGCCGCTTACCAGATCGAGGGTGCGGCCGACGCGGACGGCCGCGGACCGTCCATCTGGGACACGTTCAGCGCCACACCGGGAAAGGTCGTGAACGGCGACACGGGTGCGGTGGCCGATGACCACTACAACCGTCTCGAGTCCGACCTCGATCTGATGGCCGAGATGGGCCTGGAGGCCTACCGGTTCTCGATCGCGTGGCCGCGGATCCAGCCGCAGGGCTCGGGCGCGGTGAATCAGCAGGGACTCGACTTCTACAGTCGTCTCGTCGACGGTCTGATCGCCCGCGGCATCCGCCCGGTCGTCACGCTCTACCACTGGGATCTTCCGCAGGCGCTGGAGGATGCCGGTGGCTGGACCAACCGCGAGACCGCGTACCGGTTCGCGGAGTACGCCCGCATCGTCGCCGAGGCCCTCGGCGATCGCGTGCCGGCGTGGACCACGCTGAACGAGCCGTGGTGCAGCGCTTTCCTCGGATACGGATCGGGCGGTCACGCTCCCGGTCGGACCGACGGCGCCGCCGCGCTCACCGCTCTGCACCACCTGAACCTCGCCCACGGCCTCGCGGTGCAGGTGCTCCGCGAGGTGGCGCCCCAGGCCGAGGTGTCGATCACGCTGAACTTCCACGTCGTCCGCGACGAGAGCGGCGTCGACGGCACCGCCACGGAGGCCGTGCGTCGGATCGACGCGCTGGCGAACCGCTCGTTCACCCAACCGCTGCTCGAAGGCGGGTACCCGGCTGATCTTCTGGAGGACACTGCGTCGGTCACCGACTGGTCGTTCGTGCTTCCGGGTGACACCGAGATCATCCGTCAGCCGCTGGACAACCTCGGGGTCAACTACTACTCCACGGCACGGGTGCGGATGTGGGACGGCATCTCGCCGCGCGAGCACGCCGACGGGCACAAGAGCGCCCGGGGCTCGGCATGGCCCGGCAGTGAGAACGTCGAGTTCCTCACCCAGGAGGGGCCGTACACGGCGATGGGCTGGAACATCGCCCCCGACGGACTCGAGCACCTGCTGCTCTCGCTCAGCAGGCAGCATCCCGGTCTGCCGCTGCTGATCACCGAGAACGGCGCCGCCTTCGAGGACGAGGTGGTCGGCGATCGCGTGCACGACGACGCACGCGTCGACTATCTGCGCCGTCACTTCACCGCCGCCCATCGGGCGATGCGGCAGGGTGTCGACCTGCGCGGCTACTTCGTCTGGTCGCTGTTCGACAACTTCGAGTGGAGCTACGGATACACCAAGCGCTTCGGGATCGTTCACGTCGATTACGACACACAGGAGCGCACCGTCAAGGACAGCGGGCGGTGGGTGAAGCGGCTGATCGCCGGACACGCGATCCCGGACTGAACCGCACGCCGGCATGGCGTACGGTGTAGAAGTCCCACCTCCGAAGCGAGGATCCACGAACGCACCCGACGGGCAGCAGGAGACAGAAGTGATGAAGGAGTCGGCCCCGGCTGCGCAGCCCTGGATCCCGACGCTGGAAGAGGTCGCGGCACTGGCCGGGGTCTCCAGTTCGACGGCGTCGCGGGTGATCAACGGATCTCCTCGGGTGACCGAGCAGACGATCGCCCGGGTGAACGCGGCGATCGCCAAGGTCGGCTACGTGCCCAACAGGGCGGCGCGAAATCTGGCGAGCCGGCGCACGCAGACCGTCGCGATGATGATCCCCGAACGCACAGCCGAGTTCTTCGCCGATCCGTACTTCGCCGAGGTCATCCAGGGTGCGGCCATGTACGCCTCGTCCACCGAGTACTCCCTGACGCTGCTGATCGAGTCGGAGAAGGACCCGGAGAAGACCCATCAGTTCCTGCGCCGCGGCAATGTCGACGGTGCGCTGATCCTCTCCCACCACAGCGGCTCCTCGACGTACCGTGAGCTCGCGCGGACCCTGCCGGTGGTCTTCGGAGTGCGTCCGCCCGGCGAGATGGGCGACGAGATCCACATCGTCGACGTCGACAACCACGCAGCCGCGGTCCTCGGCACGCAGCACCTCGTCGAGCGCGGACACCGTCGCATCGCGACCATCACGGGCCCGCTCGACACGTTCGCCGGGCTCGAGCGTCAGCGCGGGTGGAGCGAGACGCTCCTCGCCGCGGGCCTCGAGCCCGGCGCGAGTGAAGAGGGCGATTACACTCCGGCCGGGGGTGCGGCGGCGGCTCGACGGCTGATCGCGGCGGATGCTCCCTTCGACGCCGTCTTCATTGCATCCGCGCAGATGGCATCGGGCGCGATGGGCGTGCTGAAGGAGAGCGGGCTGCGTGTGCCCGCCGACGTCGCCGTCGCCACCATCGACAACAACGTCTTCTCGACCGGCACCACTCCGCCGCTGACCACGGTCGATCTGCACACCGCTGACAAGGGCGCCGCGATGATGGCGACCGTCGTGCGACTGATCAAGGGCGAGCACATCGGCATCCAGACTCTGGTGC
>JBARWR010000531.1:0-1531 GCA_049646915.1 Microbacterium sp. | reverse complement strand
CCGGCCACGAGCGAGCCGTCGGGAACCTCGGTGCCGCCGAGCACCACAGCGCCGCCCGCGACCAGGCATCCGCTGCCGATCACGGCGCCGCTGAGCACTACTGCTCCCATTCCGATCAACGAGCCGTCGCCGATGGCGCAGCCGTGCACCACGGCGTTGTGCCCGATCGACACGTTCTCGCCGATGTGCACGCCGTGCCCGTCGTCGACGTGAACGGACACGTTGTCCTGGATATTGCTGCCCGCGCCGATGACGATCGCCGCGGAGTCCGCACGCAGCACGGCGTTGTACCAGACGCTCGCCCGAGAACCCAGCGTCACGTCGCCGATGATGCGCGCTCCGTCGGCCACGAACGCGTCGTCCGCCACCTCGGGCGAGCGTTCGGGGAGGGCGAGGACGGATGCTGTCGCGGCGATGCTCATACAGGTGAGACTACCCTCACATCCGCGTGATCACGCGGCAGAACAGGCTCGGTAAGCGTTGCCTTCGCTTGCTTGCGGAATGTCCTGTGCTGAGTAGCGTTGACCTCAGCAAGCCATCTCGACCACTTTCCGGAGGATTCCATGAGCAAGGCGCAGACCGTCCCCACCACCGCCGTCGACCCGACCGTGGCCGCTGCGACGGCACAGTTCCTCTCTCCCGTCGTGCTCGGCCTCGAGGCCCTGACGGTGAACGGCAAGCAGGCGCACTGGCACGTCCGCGGTGCGAACTTCGTCGGCGTCCACGAGCTGCTCGACACCATCGTCGCGAACGCCGCAGGCTTCGCCGACACGGCCGCAGAGCGCATCGTCGCCCTCGGCCTGCCCATCGACTCGCGGCTCGGCACCGTCGCGGAGAAGGTCGCCGCCACGTCCGTCCCCGCCGGGTTCGCCCAGTCCGACGAGCTGATCCGCGCCATCATCGCCGACATCGACGCGATCGTCGTCGATGTGAAGGCAGCCGTCGACGGTCTCGACGCCGTCGACCTCACCAGCCAGGACGTCGCGATCGAGATCCAGCGCGGACTCGAGAAGGACCGCTGGTTCCTCGTCTCGCACATCGCGGCCTGACCCGCTCACAGACCGTCTGTGGGGCGCAGACACACCCTTCGCCGTCCGCGAAGCCGACATCTGCGCCCCACAGACGGTCTTTTCATGCCCGGAAGGTGGGGCGTCCGCCGAGGATCGTCGCAGCGACCGGCATCCGGCGCAGCTCCTCACGATCGGCGGTACGAGGATCCATGCCGCACAGCACGAGGTCAGCGACGGATCCGAGTTCGATCGAGGCCTCGCCATGCCGGCTGCTGGCGCGCAGCGCCTGATCGATGTCCACACGCTCCTCCGGATGCCATGGCGCCCGGTCGTCATCCGTCCGGTGCACGGCTGCGGCGATGGTCGCCCAGGGGTCGAGCGGAGCCACCGGCGCATCCGACCCGAACCGCACCGGAATGCCTGCGGTCAGCAGTGCGGCCAGCGGGTACCTGATCGCCTGCTGATGCCGCCACAGGCCTTCGACCAGGTCCCGGTCATCGAGCGCGTGCGCGGGCTGCACG
>JBARWR010000530.1:0-9084 GCA_049646915.1 Microbacterium sp. | reverse complement strand
GCTGGCGGCGCTGCTGGGCGTCGTGGTGCTGCAGGAGCAGCTCACCGGAGTGGCGCTCATCGGCTGCGCGCTGATGCTCGTGGGGCTCGTGGCCGTGACGGTCATCGACGCCCGCCGTGGGCGGGCGCCCGCGACCCGGCGCACGCAGCACGATCAACCAGTCGAGCCGGCGGAACGGCTTCTCTGCGATGCGCAGTGAACCTAGACTCACCATATGTCTGGTCTGACGTTCAGCCTCAATGTGACTCTGGACGGGTGCGTCGATCACCGCGAGGGCATCGCGGATGATGAGACGCATGCCTATTTCACTCGTCTCATGGACGAGAGCGGCGCCATGCTCTGGGGTCGCACCACCTACGAGATGATGGAGAGCTCCTGGCCATCGGTCACCCGTGGCGACGTCGATGCTCCGCCAGCGATGCGCGAGTGGGCGCTCAAACTGGAGGCCAAACCCAAGTACGTCGTTTCGGCGACTCGAAGCGACTTCCCGTGGAACAACAGTCACCATCTCGTCGGCGACCTGCGCACCGCCGTGCAGGAGCTGAAGGACCGCACTCCCGACGGGGTGCTCATCGGCAGCGGCAGGCTCGCGACAGCGCTGGATCGCCTGGATCTGATCGACGAATACAGGTTCCTCGTCCACCCGGTGATCGCCGGTCATGGGCCCACACTGTACGAAGGCGGCCTGCCAGACTCGCGTCGCCTCGATCTGGTCTCGGCGGTGCCGCTCAGCAACGGCGCGGTCGCCATGCACTACGTGAAGCCGCCGGCACATCGCGCTGTAGCCTGATCGGCATGACCGCTGAGACCAGATCGCTGTTGCGCACGCTGCCGTCGCTGTCGGGTCAGGCGCCGTCGCTCGATCTCGAGGCTCTCCCGGACGATCCGTTTGCGCTGTTCGGCGAGTGGTTCGACATCGCTCGGCAGGCGGACGTGCCCGAGCCGCACGCCATGACATTGGCAACCGTCGACCTGGACGGCGTGCCCGATGCGCGGGTTCTGGTCCTCAAGGACGTCGATGAGCGCGGTTGGGCGTTCGCCAGCACCCGATCGAGCACCAAGGGTGCGCAGCTCCATGCCCGTCCGCATGCCGCGCTCACCTTCTGGTGGCAGCCGATCGTGCGCTCCGTGCGCGTGCGTGGTCGCGTGCTCGAGGCACCGCGGGCTGAAAGCCTGGCCGACCTGCGGGCAAGAAGTGCTGCCGCGCAGGACGGCGTCGATGCTGACGACTGGCGGCTCTGGCGGGTCGTGCCGGATCGAGTGGAGTTCTGGCAGGGCTCTGCGGACCGCCGTCACGTGCGAATCGTCTTCGTCCGGCAAGAGGACGAGTGGCGCAGGGTCGAGCATGGAGATCACCCGCATGGCAACATGACGCGGTGACCGATCTGGACGTTCAGCCCGGTGCGATGCGATCCCGGGTGCACGTCCAGCAGGTGCTGGCCTGGCTGCGGGAGAACTGCTGAGCCGGTCAGGCCAGCGTCTGCTCCAGTGAGCTGACGCCGTCTCCGAAGCGCACGTGTCCGAGCGCGCCGTTGACGATGGGCATGAAGGGCTGCACGTGCCCGCACTCCACGTCGCCGATGATCGGGATGCCGAGCCCGCCGAGGGCGTCGAGCACCGCCTCCTGCTGCGTCATGGTCGGGCTGTCCGGGGCGTTGGTCCTGCCGATCAGCACGGCGTTCGCCCGGTCGAAGAAACCGGCCAGGCGCATGCCGTGCAGATAGCGGCAGATGGCGAGTGCGCTCTCGTCACAGGCCTCGAGGTAGACGATGAGTCCCTCGGGCGAGTGCTGTTCGGCGAAAGCCGTCAGATCGCCGAACTTCGAACCGGCGACGTTGCACAGCATCTCGATACATCCGCCGATGAGGCGACCGGTCACGTCGACGTCGCCTTCGGCGCGGTCGAAGCGCGTCCAGGATCCGGTCGTGTCCAGGGTCATCTCCGACACGTCGGGGCGACCGACGTAGTCGTCCCATCCTTCCGCCCGGAAACGCCTGGGTGGCGTCTGGGAGAAGCTGCTCGTCGCCCTTCCTGTGCTGATGTCGAGCCAGCCGAGTAGTCCATCGGGCACGCGATACGGGGTGTCCATGAGGTTGTTGCCGTGCAGTGTCGCCACCCCGGTCAACACGGTCATGGGCGTGAGGAGGGTCGAGATGTCGGAGAACCCGATGAACCAGGTGGGGTCGGCTGCGTTGATCGCCTCCCAGTCCAGAAGCGGCAGCAGGTCGATCGCGGTCTCCCCGCCCCAGGGTGGGATGACCGCCCGCACCGTGCTGTCGATGAGGAACCCGGTGAGTTCATCGGCACGGTCAGGCGCGGGGGCGCTGACGTGGCGCGTGCCGTCCATGCAGTCGCCGACGACGACCCGGAAGCCCTGGTCTCGCAGCCCCGAGATCGCGAAGTCGAGTCTGGCGCGGTAGTCCTCCGTGATCCCGCTGGAAGGGGAGGTCACGGCGATCGTGTCACCGGGTTCGAGTGGCGCGGGATAGCGGATGGGCATAGCTGATTGTTTCAGACCTGCCGTCCGTCGACTCGCGCGTGCGGGTAGTCCGCTTCGCGACCCTGATAGCTCAGGATGCTGGGATTTCTGATCTTGCCGTCCTGGATCTCGATCGCTCGGGAGATGGTCATGTCCTTCTTCCACGAGGACGGACCCTCCAGGACGGTGCGGAGGAACGGCAGCAGCGCCTCGCTGATCTCCCAGGTGGCGGAGTTCCACAGGTAGGACGGGCTGTGGTCGACTGCGTAGTAGTTCACTCCCCGTCCGACGGTGAACATCGGATCGTCGAACCCGGTGGGCATAGCCCATTCGAAGCCCATGCCCTCGTCGCAGGAGACATCGATGATCAGGCTGCCGGACGCGAACTCTTCGAGATCCTCGGTGCGCAGGTAGGTCATGGGCGCGGCCACGTCCTGAAGCGTGCAGTTGATGACGATGTCGTGCGACGCGAGGAAGGTCGGGAGCAGGATCTCGCCGTCCTCCGTCTGCACCCTGCTGAGATGTGTGGGTCCGTCGTCGGTGTGCAGCTGGGTGATGTGTGCGCTGTGGATCGGCGAGCCGACGGCCGAGGCCTCGCGCTGCGTGAGCACCTGGATGTCATGGATCCCGTGCGCCTTGAGAGCGGTGACGGCTCCTCGCGCCGTCGCTCCGAAGCCGATGACGACCGCGCTCAGCCGGGGGCCGTAGACACCGGTGGAGCCGGTGAGGCTCAGCGCGTGCAGCACCGAGCAGTACCCCGCGAGTTCGTTGTTCTTGTGGTGGACATGCAGGCTGAATTCGCCCTTGCGGGTCCAGTGGTTCATGGCCTCGAAGGCGATGAGCGTGAGCCGGCGGTCGATCGCGGTCTGGGTCATCCGCGAGTCCTGGACGCAGTGCGGCCATCCCCACAGGATGCGACCTTCGGGCATCTCCTCCACATCTGCTGCCTGCGGCTTCGGCAGCAGCAGGACGTCAGCGGACTCGATCACCTCGGCGCGTGCCGCGACTCGGCCCACACGCGACTCGACATAGCCGGGCTCGACCTGGAAATCAGCGGCGTATCCGTGCTCGACGATCATCCGGGCACGCACATCGGGGTCGATCCGGTCCAGGTGGTGCGGATGCAGCGGCAGCCTCCGCTCGTTCTCCATCGAGGATCCTGCCAGCAGACCCAGCGAGAGCAGGCTGGTGCTCGGTGCAGTTCTCTGCGTCGGGGCCGGGCGAGCTGCAGTGGACGGTTGGACGGTGCCGGGCATCCGGCCTCCCATCATCGGGGAACCAGAGTGGGCTCCTCCTTGGAGAATACGCTGAGATCGCTGCGCACAGTGCCCGCGCGCTGATCGCTCACTGGCTGCGATGGCCGGGAAGGTGAGCCTGCTCGCCGTCGTGGTCGAAGATGGTGAGGATCTCTGCCGGACCTCGATGCGCTTCGAGCCGGTGCGGGGTCATGGTGGAGAACTCGACCGCCTGCCCCGGCAGCACCAGGATGGTCCTCGTGCCCAGGGTGAGCCGGATGGTGCCGCTGAGGACCGTGAACCACTCGTAGCCCGGATGCACCTGCGGTGCCGGCGTCTCTCGTTCCTCGGTGAGGCGCATCTTGCCGATCGTGACGCCCCGTCGATCGCGTTCGCGGGACAGCAGCCAGAACGTCGCGCCCCCGACCGACTCGGGTTCGGGGCGGATGACGACGTCTTCATCACCCTCGGGCTCGACGAGCTGGTCGAGGGAGGTTCCCAGCGCCTTCGCGATCGCGACGAGCTGTTCCAGCACGATTCTCTGGCGGCCCGTCTCGATGCGGCTGAGCGTCGAAGGCGAGAGGTAGCAGCGGGCCGCAAGCGTATCCAGGGTCCAGCCTCGCGCGACGCGAAGCCCGCGGATGCGCTGCCTGACGATCGATTCGGCATCTTCTTGCATCATCTGCAAGATCCTATGCGTAAATAGCGACACCCGCTTAGCGTGGTCGGTATGACGCACACCGAGCAGCACTCCGCAGATGAGCCGTGGCACGAGCTACCCGAGGGATTCGCCGAGCATCTCGAGCTCGAGGCACGGCTGAGCGCCACGCTGAGGAGCGCGAGTCTCGACCGGGCGCAGGCCGCGCTGGAGTCGCCCGCCCAGCGCATCGTCGATCTCGGTTCCGGCGTCGGAGCGGATGCGGTGGCGCTCGCCCAGCGCTTTCCCACGGCCCGCGTGCACGCGCTCGACGTCTCCGAGGAGCTTCTCGTTCGTGTGCGCACCGCGGCCACGACGGCCCAGGTCGCGGATCGCGTCGACACGCATCACATCGACCTGAATGATGACTGGAGCCGGCGGATCGCTCCCGGGGCCGACCTCGTGTGGGCCTCGCTGTCTCTGCATCACCTCGACGATGCCGCGACGGCACTGCGCCGTGCGCACTCCGCACTGCGTCCGGGCGGGGTGCTCGTGCTCACCGAGCTGTCGGGAGACTCGCGATTCTCTCCCGAGGATCTCGGCAGCCGACGCAGCGGCGTGCAGGAGCGCATCCTGCACGCCCGGTCGGGCCACGAGCACGCACGCGACGATTGGGGGGAACTCCTCGCCGCCGCGGGCTTTGCCTCGTCTGAGCGGCGCGAGCAGGAGCTCGTCGTCGATGCCTCCACGAGCGAGGGCGCACGCTATCTGGAGCATCGGCTCCGCGCGCACCGCAACCGATTCGACGGCGAGATCCCGAGCGACGATCTGGCGGGAATCGACGAAGTCATCGTCGCGCTCCACGCGGGCACGTCGCAGCTCTCTCACAGGTCAGGTCGAGCCGTCTGGGTCGCGATCCGGCCGCAGGCAGTGGATGCCCCCGCGCGGGCAGGAGACATCGATGCGGACGTGGCAGTCGTGGGAGGCAGCTTTGCCGGGCTCGCCGCCGCGATCGTCCTCGGCCGGTCGCGGCGCGATGTCGTCGTGATCGACGAGGGACACCCCCGCAATGCGCCCGCCGACGGTGCCCACAACGTCCTGGGGCACGAGGGGATCGCCCCCAGCGAGCTGCTCGAGAGGGGGCGCGCGGAGGCGGAGTCCTATGGCGTCCGCGTCATCGCTGGCCGCGCCACAGGATTGTCGGGCGCTGTCGATGACTTCACCGTCGCAGTGGGAGGCGACGGGCCCCGTGTCCGGGCGCGGCGGATCGTCCTGGCGACCGGGCTGGTCGATGACCTCCCTGGCATCTCGGGCGTGCGTGAGGGATGGGGCAAGACGGTACTGCACTGCCCGTTCTGCCACGGATGGGAGGTGCGTGACCAGCGCATCGCCGTCCTCAGCCGCGACGAACCCGGCATCCACCAGGCGTTGCTGTTCCGTCAGCTCAGCGATGAGGTCACGATGTTCCTGCACGAGGCTCCCGACCTCACCGCTGAGCAGGCGGAGATGCTCGCCGCTTCCGGCATCCCCGTTGTTCGTGACCGGGTCGACAAGCTCGTCATTGACGGACCAAGCGTGCGTGCCGTGCAGCTTGAAGGCGGTGAGCGCATCGACGTCGATGCGGTGGTCGTCGCCCCGCGGTTCCACGCGCGCACCGAGCTCTACGAATCGATCGGCGGAGTCGCCGAGCAGTCGCCGTTCGGCACGCAGATCCCCGCCGATCCTCGGGGTATGACACCGGTGCCGGGAGTCTGGGTGGCGGGCAACGCCGGCCAGCCGATGGCGATGGTCAGCTCCTCCAGCGCATCGGGTGTCATGGCAGGCTCGGCGGTGCACGGGGATCTCGTCATGGCCGACCTCGATCGCGTCGTGGCCGCGCGCCGCGCCGACCACGCCTGATTCACGGCTGCGGGAATGGATTCCGTCTGCGCGATGCTTGCATCGGAGAGGTCCGACGCTGGTCCTGCTGCAGCCACTGCATCGGCGACGCGGACTCTCGAAGCTGAGAGAGGCGCAAGACGATGACTGAAACCGCACCCCCGCTTGACGTTTCCGCGTCGGAGCTGGAGGACCTGGTCGGTCGGGTCCGTCGGACACGATGGGCGGCGCGATGGCCCGTCGGCGCCTGGGAGGGCGGCACGGACCAGGACGAACTGCGCAGGCTGGCGGAGTACTGGGGGAGCGGATTCGACTGGCGCGCGCAGGAAGCCGCCATCTCGGATCTGCCTTGGCGGAACGCCACCGTCGAGGGGACCGCGCTCGCGTACCTTCGCTTCGAAGCCGAGCGACCTGGCCGCGCGCCCGTCCTCCTGGTGAATGGCTGGCCCAGCTCGGCGCTGGAGCTCGTCGAGGTGGCACGACGATTGTCGGGGCCGTCGCGCTTTGGCGGTGAAGCGACCGAGTCGGTGACCGTGATCGTGCCCGCGCTCCCGGGGTTCCCGTTCTCGGCGCAGACGCCGTCACTCGAGGTCCAGACCCATGAACTCCTGCACCGGCTCATGACCGAGTCGCTGGGACTCGATCGGTACGTCGCGCACGGGGGCGACCTGGGCGCGGGCATCGTGTCGCGTCTGGCGCAGGCGCATCCGGAGGCTGTCGCCGGCATCCATCTGCTCGCCGTGGCCTCGCCGCCGGATGTGGACCCATCGACGGTGACGGCGGAGGAACGCGGGTATCTGGACGAGGCCGCAGCCTGGAACGCGTCCGAGGGCGGATATCAGCATCAGCAGCAGACCCGCCCGCTGACCCTGGCACCGGCGCTCGCGGATTCGCCGGTCGGCCTGCTCTCGTGGATCCTCGAGAAGCACCGGGCGTGGAGCGACTCGGGCGGCGACGTCGGCAGTCGGTTCAGCGACGACTACCTGCTGACACTGGCCTCGCTGTACTGGTTCACCGGCTCGATCTCCACGTCTCTGCGGCCCTACTTCGAGTACGCCGCCGGATACACGAAGCGTGTGGCTCGGGTGGAGGTTCCCACCGCGGTCGCCGTCTTTCCGCACGACCTCACGCATCCGCCGCGCAGCTGGGCGGAGCGGGTGTACGACGTCGTCAGGTATACGGTGATGCTCCGGGGTGGGCACTTCGCCCCGCATGAGGAGCCCGCGCTTCTCGCCGAGGACATCCGGAAGCTCCTCCGCCTCGTCGCCGCTTAGAAGGAGCTCGAGACACCGCGCGGAGGCGCATTCTCGGACGGTCTTCGACCGGAATCCCTGCGGTGCGAGCAGGTCAGCCTGCCGCCTTGCGGATGTACTCCGCGATCGTCTTCTCGGTCTGAGGAGTCAACGCGATCAGGGCGAAAGAGGTCACCCACATGTCCCCGTCATCGAGCTGAGCGGACTCCTCGAAACCGAGAGTCGCGTACCGGGTGGTGAACTTGGATGCGGCCTTGAAGAACACCACGATCTTGCCGTCGGCATCCGCGTACGCCGGGAAGCCGTACCAGGTCTTCGGGACCAGATGCGGGGCGACTTCGGAGACGATCCGATCGATGCCTTCCGCAAGCGCACGGTCGTCGTCCGGCATCGCGGCGATCGCCTCGCGGACCGCCTTCTCACCCGCAGCCCGGTTCTTCCCGGCCTTCTCCTGCGCGCGCAGCTCCGTGGCGCGCTGCTTGACGGCGTCGCGCTCGTCCTTGGACAGTCCGGTGGTCTTCTCTGCCATGGCTGGCACCCTTCTCGACGGTGGTGCGGAGTGCACCTGCAGAAGACGTTACGTCGCGGAGAATTCGCGTGCTTCTCGATTCCTGATCGATGCTGTCCGCCGCGGGATCATGCCGATGATTCCGGCCTTCGGCGCCCCGCTTTCGTCTCCGATCGCCGGCGCTTGCCTTCGAGTCTCCGCCGCTGTGAACCCTTCGTGGGCCGCGTCGCGCGCCGCACGGCGGTCGGCATCACGGCGTCACGCAGAAGCTCGGCGAGTCGCTGCCTCGCCGCGATGCGATTCTGCCGCTGAGAGCGCTGCTCGCTGGCACTGATGGTGAGTGTGGTGCCCGCGAGTCTCGGCGCGAGCCGGGACAGCACACGCCGGCGCTGGGCCTCGTTCAGCGCTGTGGTGGCCGCAAGGTCGATGCTCAGCTGCACGCGGGAATCCGTGGTGTTCACGCCCTGCCCTCCCGGGCCCGAGGATCGGGAGAACTGCTCGCCGAGCTCGCTCGCCGGCACGATCAGACCCTGGGGCGCGCCCGGCCCCGGCAACACGCGCAGGTCTTCCACATGCTCAGTCTGCCGCACTCGCGTTGCGAGTCGCTCAGCGAGCTGTTGTCGACGGAGCGACGCCGAACTCGTGAAGCGTTCGTTCCCCGGCGGCCGTCCCGCGGATGCCGCAGATCGGGATCACGCTGAAATAGTCCGCGCGCTCGTGACGTTGCCCACGGTATGCACACCGAGGCGCCGCAGCGAAAGTCCCGATGGGACGGGGGACCGACAGGACCCGCCGTGCTGCCACGACGGCGGACGACCGGCCTGCACCCCGATGTCGCTCGAGAGCTGCGCAACCCGCTCGGCGCCTACCTGCAGGCCAGGCGAGCGCAGGTGCGCCCCGAGCAGAAGGGACTGCGCACGACGGGCGTGCGGAGGGTTCCCGGGCTGCGGCGTGAAGAGGTGGCCCTGCTCGCGGGCATCAGCGTCGACTACTACCTGCGTCTTGAGCGGGGCCGCGATCGCCATCCGTCCGCGCAGGTGCTCGATGCGATCGCCCGCGCACTGGAGCTTGACGACGCGCACGTGGCGCACGTG
>JBARWR010000529.1:0-6228 GCA_049646915.1 Microbacterium sp. | reverse complement strand
CCTTGTAGGTGAGCTGGGCGGTGGATGCGTCGCGCGCGATGCGGTCGTTCCACACCGAGCCCGCGTCGCTGAGGCGCTGCGCGCGCTCGTCGGCGGTGACGGCGGAGATGGCGGGGACGGTGTCGTTGAGGAGAGTCATGCGGAGACCGTAACCGGACGAACGGATGCTGCGCATCCGGCGGCGTCATGCCCTGCAACACCCCGTCACAGAGCGAAACAGTCACCCGGCGCAGGAGAATCGTCCAGGACAGGACGATTTCAGTGAAATCGTCCTGTCCTGAACGAAAGTCCTGTCCTCGATGAACGCAGCCGCCGAGACAGCAGGCCTACTTCTTGTAGTTGGGCGCCTCGACGACGATCTGCACGTCGTGCGGGTGCGACTCCTTGAGCCCCGCCGAGGTGATGCGCACGAACTTGCCGCGCGACTTGAGCTCCTCGATGGTGCGGGCGCCGACGTAGAACATCGACTGACGCAGTCCGCCCACCAGCTGGTAGGCCACGGCGGACACCGGGCCGCGGTACGGCACCTGGCCCTCGATGCCCTCGGGGATGAGCTTGTCGTCACTGGGCACGTCGGCCTGGAAGTACCGGTCCTTCGAGTACGAGGTCTGCTTGCCGCGGGTCTGCATCGCACCCAGCGAGCCCATGCCGCGGTACAGCTTGAACTGCTTGCCGGATTGGAAGACGATCTCGCCCGGCGACTCGTCGGTGCCGGCCAGCAGCGAGCCGAGCATCACGGCATCCGCTCCCGCGACCAGCGCCTTGGCGATGTCGCCCGAGTACTGCAGGCCGCCGTCGGCAATCACCGGGATACCGGCCGGGGCCGCCGCCAGCGACGCCTCGTACACCGCGGTCACCTGCGGTACGCCCACACCGGCGACGATGCGCGTGGTGCAGATCGAGCCCGGGCCGACGCCGACCTTGACGGCGTCCACACCGGCATCCACCAGCGCCTGCGCGCCCTCACGCGTCGCCACGTTGCCGCCGATGACGTCGATGTGCTCGAACGTCGGGTCGGCCTTCAGCCGCTTGACGAGCTCGATCACGCCCTGCGACTGACCGTTGGCGGTGTCGACGACGAGCACGTCCACACCGGCATCCCGCAGCGCCTCGGCGCGCTCCCATGCGTCGCCGAAGAAGCCGATCGCCGCGCCCACCCGCAGCCGTCCCTGGTCGTCCTTGGTGGCGAGCGGGTACTTCTCGCTCTTGTCGAAGTCCTTGATGGTGATCAGGCCCGCGAGCTTGCCGTCCTCATCGATCAGCGGCAGCTTCTCGACGCGATGCTTCGCGAACAGCGCGATGACCTCCCCCGCTGCCACACCCACCTTCGCGGTGACGAGGTTCTCGCTCGTCATGACGTCCTTGACCAGCGTGGTCTGACGCTCGAAGCCCGACACGAAGCGCATGTCGCGGTTGGTGATGATGCCCAGCAGGCGGCCCTCGTCGTCGACGACCGGCAGACCCGAGATGTGGTACCTCGCGCAGAGGTCGTCGACCTCTTCGACGGTGGCGTCGGCGGTCGTGGTGATCGGGTCGGTGATCATGCCGGACTCGCTGCGCTTGACACGGTCCACGTCAGCGGCCTGATCGGCGATGGACAGGTTGCGGTGCAGGATGCCGATGCCGCCCTCGCGCGCCATGGCGATGGCCATGCGGGCCTCGGTGACAGTGTCCATCGCGCTGGAGAGCAGCGGGGTCGCGACCGAGATGCGGCGGGTGATCCGCGAGGACGTGTCGGCGTCGCTGGGGATGACGTCGGTATGGCCGGGCAGCAGCAGCACGTCATCGTAGGTGAGTCCGACGAAACCGAACGGGTCGTGCTGCGACATGAAGCTGGCTCCTCTGCGCCGGGGGCGCGATCGAGTGACGAGGGTGCGCGTGGACGACTGCAGCCGGGACGGGAGCGGCGTCCGCCGTATACCGATTCTAATCGCCGTGCGCCTGCGGATATTCCGAGAGTCACGGACGCCGATGACCCCCTCGCGTTCCGATCAGGACACGGATGATGCGAATCAGGCCGTCGGCGGGATACGCTCAGTGCGACGTCCATGGCCGAACGGCGACCCGAAGTCCGTTCGAGGGCACTCGATGTGGAGGATGCGTGGGACTCAGAACAATGACGCTTCGGCGCCCCAAAAACGGGCTGATCGCGTTGATTGCAACGCTTTTGACCGCTTTCCTGGTGCTCGGCATACCCGCCGGCTCAGCACTGGCCGACACGACGGATGACGGCCAGGAGATCACCCAGTTCTACTTCGGCGGGAACATCACCTTCGAAGGGAAGCCGATCGACGGAGTCGTCGTCTCGGTCGAAGGTCATGGCTTCGACGCCAAGACGAAGACGGAAGCCGACGGCAAGTGGCGCCTCTACGTTCCGGAGAAGGAGAAGTACACCCTCGCCATCGACGAGGACACCCTTCCCGAAGGCGTGATCGTCGATACCGCACAGCTGCCCGCCGGTGTGGCGGCAGTCGACGGCACCAGTGGATCGTTCGAGGCCGAATTCGGCCTGACCGGCACGAAGATCATCAACCTCTTCCTCGGCGAAGGCGAGCGCATCACGGTCTCTTTCGCCGATCAGCTGATCTCGCGCACTGTGGGCGGCATCAACTTCGGTCTGCTTCTGGCACTGGCCTCGATGGGTGCAGCCCTGATCTACGGTACGACCCGCCTGTCGAACTTCGCGCACGGTGAGATGGTCACCTGGGGCGGTGTCGCGGCCTTGCTGGTGACGTCCTTCTGGCAGCTGCCGCTGTGGCTCGGCCTGATCGCCGCCGTCGTCGGCGGCGCGATCCTCGGCTGGGCGCTGGATGCCGGTATCTGGCGCCCGCTACGCCGACGAGGTCTGGGCATCGTACAGCTGCTGATCGTCAGCATCGGACTCTCGCTCGCGCTGCGCTATGTGCTGCAGTACATGATCGGCGGCGGCACCTATCAGCTTCCCGGCGCCAGCCCTGACCCGATCCAGTTCGGGCCGGTCTCGCTGTCGTACATCGACCTCGTCGGCATGGGCGTGAGCATCGTGGTCATCGCCGCAATGGGCTGGTTCCTCACCCGCACCCGCGTCGGCAAGGCGACCCGCGCCATCTCCGACAATCCGCAGCTCGCCGCGGCATCCGGTATCGATGTCGACCGGGTCGTACGAATCGTCTGGATTCTCGCCGGTGTCCTGGCCGCCATCTCCGGCGTGCTGTGGACGTACTTCCGCCCCGGTGTGCGGTGGGACATGGGCATGCAGATGCTGCTGCTGATGTTCTGCGCCATCACGCTCGGCGGTCTCGGTTCAACACTCGGAGCGCTGATCGGGTCGATCGTCGTGGGGCTCGCCGTCGAGGTATCGACCCTGTGGATACCCTCGGACCTCAAGTACGCTAGCGCGCTGCTCGCGTTGATCGTGATTCTGCTGGTCAGGCCGCAAGGCCTGTTCGGCCGTCGGGAAAGGTTGGGCTGACGCATGGACTTCGGAGCAATCTTCGGCAACACCGCCGCCTACCTGTTCAGCCCGGTCACGATCGCCTATGCGCTCGCGGCGACGGGACTGGCCGTGCACTTCGGCTATGCCGGCCTGCTGAACTTCGGTATGGCCGCGTTCATGGCCATCGGCGGGTACGGTTACGCGATCTCGGTGCTCACCTTCGGTGTGCCGTGGTGGATCGGCATCCTGATCGGTCTGATCGGCGGCGCGCTGTTCGGCCTGCTGCTGGGTATCCCGACCCTTCGGCTGCGCGCGGACTACCTGGCCATCGCCACCATTGCGGCTGCTGAGATCGTGCGCCTGCTGTTCCTGACGCAGGTGTTCGACGAGTGGACCAACGGCGCCGAGGGCCTGTATGGCTACAGCGACGGCTTCCGGGCGGCCAATCCGTTCCCCCAGGGGACCTACGGATTCGGCCCGTGGTCGTTCACCGAGGTGCAGCTGTGGGATCGGGTCTTCGGCCTGGTCATGCTCGTGATCGCGATCCTCGCCGTCTGGGCGCTGATGCGCAGTCCCTGGGGCCGCGTGCTCAAGGGCATCCGTGAAGACGAGGACGCCGTGCGCTCGCTCGGCAAGAACGTCTTCGCATACAAGATGCAGGCGCTCGTGGTCGGCGGCATGATCGGCGCCATGGGCGGGATCATCTTCGTGATCCCTTCCGCTGCGGTGCCTGGCAGCTACTCCACGTCTCTGACGTTCTTCCTGTGGACGGTGCTGCTGCTCGGAGGAGCGGCGACTGTGATCGGACCGACGGTCGGTGCGGTGCTGTTCTGGATGCTGTTCGCCTTCCTCGGCAATCTACTGCCGCAGATGGCAAGCAACGGCCTGCTGCCGATGACGAGCACGCAGGCAGAGACGGTGCGCTGGATTCTCGCTGGTGTCGCGCTCATGCTGATCGTGATCTTCCGACCCCAGGGCATCCTCGGAGACAAGAGGGAGATGACCTTTGTCAAGTAACGAGAGCATCCCGGCGGACCCCACCCCGACCGGCAGCGTCCGACGTCCCAAGACGACAGGACTCGCCACGGGGGCGGCCAAGCCCGGTGTGGCGAAGGCCAATCCGATCCTCGTCATCGATGGCGTCGAGCGTCAGTTCGGCGGGCTGACCGCTGTCGATGTCGATCACCTCGAGATTCCGCGCGGCGCGATAACGGCCCTGATCGGCCCGAACGGCGCCGGCAAGACCACCCTCTTCAACCTGCTCTGCGGGTTCGACAAGCCGAACGCCGGGCGCTGGTCGTACGACGGCAAGAACCTTGCCGGTGTGCCATCGTTCAAGGTGGCGCGCATGGGGCAGGTGCGCACGTTCCAGCTGACCAAATCGCTGTCGCTGCTCACCGTGCTCGAGAACATGAAGCTGGGTGCCACCGGGCAGCGCGGCGAGAAGTTCTGGTCGAGCTTCTTCCCGTTCCTGTGGCGTAAGCAGGATCAGCAGATCGAGGCGCGCGCTCTGGATCTGCTCAAGCGGTTCAAGCTCGATGCCAAGCAGGCGGATTTCGCGGCATCCCTGTCGGGGGGTCAGCGCAAACTGCTGGAGATGGCGCGTGCGCTGATGAGCGACCCCCAACTGGTCATGCTCGATGAGCCGATGGCGGGTGTCAACCCGGCGCTGACGCAGTCGCTGCTCGACCACATCCTCGATCTGAAGGAGCTCGGGATGACCGTGCTCTTCGTCGAGCACGACATGCACATGGTGCGGCATATCGCCGACTGGGTCGTGGTCATGGCCGAGGGTCGCGTGGTCGCGGAGGGTCCGCCCGACGAGGTCATGTCGGATCCTGCGGTGGTGGATGCGTATCTCGGAGCGCACCAGGACGTCGACCTCGGCCAGGTCACCGGCCGGATGCCGGTGATCCCGCGCGATGCTGCCGCAGCGGCGCGAGTGCGCGAGAAGATCGAGGCCGAAGCAGAGGCTGAGCTCGAGGAGGAGCAGAAATGACGGATGCTGCGACCCAGCCCCCTGTCGATGACCGCGATGTCATCGTCGAGTTGAAGGAGGTGCACGCCGGGTACCTTCCCGGTGTGAACATCCTCAACGGCGCCAACCTCATCGCCCGGAAGGGCGAGCTGATCGGCATCATCGGGCCGAACGGTGCTGGAAAGTCCACTCTGCTGAAGTCGATCTTCGGCATGGTGCAGGTGCGCGAGGGCGACGTCACCGTCAAGGGCGAGAGCATCCTGGGTCTGAAGGCCGACAAGCTCGTCGCCCGAGGTGTGGCGTTCGTGCCGCAGACGAACAACGTCTTCCCCTCGCTGACGATCGCCGAGAACCTGCACATGGGCCTGTACCAGAACCCGAAGATCTACAAGGAGCGCCTGGAGTTCGTCACGGGCATCTTCGCTGAACTGGGCACCAGGCTGAAGCAGCGAGCAGGCTCGCTGTCGGGCGGTGAGCGTCAGATGGTCGCGATGTCGCGTGCGCTGATGATGGATCCGTCGGTGCTGCTGCTCGACGAGCCGTCGGCTGGTCTGTCGCCGGTGCGCCAGGATGACGCGTTCATCCGGGTGTCCGACATCAACAAGGCCGGGGTGACGACCATCATGGTGGAGCAGAACGCGCGTCGCTGCCTGCAGATCTGTGACCGCGGGTACGTGCTCGATCAGGGCCGGGATGCCTACGAGGGCACCGGCCGCGAGCTGCTCGAGGACCCGAAGGTGATCGGCTTGTACCTGGGCACCCTCGGCCAGGACGACGCCGCCTGAGCGCACGCAGCCGCCTGAGCGCACACGGAAGAGGGGCCGGCTGCATTCGC
>JBARWR010000528.1:0-1888 GCA_049646915.1 Microbacterium sp. | reverse complement strand
TTCAGCGACAGCGACTCCTCGGCCTCCTTCAGCGACTGCTCAGCGGCATCCTTCATCGGACGCAGCAGCCGCACCTCGAGCATGAGCTCCTGCAGCTGCGCGCCCGTACGGACGGCGGGCAGCGCGTCGGCCAGACGGTCGAGCGACGCGGCGACCTCGCGGCCCAGCATCCCGACATCCCTCCGGGCCGGTACGGACAGCACCGGCGGGACGATCGCGACGTTCACGATGAAGCCGATCGCGGCGCCGATCAGCGTCTCGATGATCCGATCGACGGCATAGTCGGGGTTCGAGGAGCCGAGCGCCAGCACGAGCACGGCCGAGATCGCGACCTGATTTCCGGTTCCGGTCGAGGCGCGCAGCGCCCACGCTGCCAGCATCGCCACCACCACCGCCGCGAGCACCACCCAGCTCTGCGGGCCGAGCAGCAGGCTCAGCAGCATCGCGATCACGACGCCCGCGATCACCCCCGCACTGCGCTCCAACGCTTTCGACAGCGACTGATTCACGCTCGGCTGCACGACCAGCAGCGCCGCGATGGCGGCGAAGATCGGCAGGGGCCCCGGCAGCAGCCACCCCGCGATCAGCCAGGCCGCGATCGTCGCCGCGGCCGACTTCAGCACCTGCAGCAGCGGTGCGCGGCGTGCGGAGCGGATCGTGGCGGGGAAGCGCATGCGTCAACGGTAGTCGGCGGTGTGACGCACGGTGCGGCGAGCGGCTGCGAATGTCGGCTCAGAATCCGGATGTCGACGGATATTGACGTTCTGCGCCGACATCCGTCGTTTCATCCGACATCCGTGGATTCGGATGCTGTGCCTCAGGCGGTCGCGGCGCGCAGCGCGATCTCGATCATGTCGCCGAAAGTCTGCTCTCGTTCCAGCGCTGTGGTCTCCTCGTGCGTGACGAGGTGATCCGACACCGTGCAGATGCTCAGGGCGCGACGCTGCCGGTACGCGGCGAGCGTGTACAGCGCGCTGGTCTCCATCTCGACGGCCAGGGCGCCGTGCGCCACGAACGGCTCGGTCAGCTCGGGACGGGTGGAGTAGAACTGGTCGCTCGAGTACAGCAGGCCGACGTGCACGCCGGCATCCAGTGCCATCGCCTCGGAGGCCTCCACGGCAGCGCGCAGCAGTGAGAAGTCGGCCACGGGCGCGTAGTCGAGCCCGTGGAAGCGCACCCGGTTGATGCCGGAGTCGGTGCACGCGCCGCTGGCGATGATGATGTCGCGCATTCCGACCCGCTCGGTCAGCCCGCCGCACGATCCGACCCGCACGATCGTCTGCACCTCGTACGAGTCGAACAGCTCGTTGGCGTAGATCGACATCGAGGGCTGGCCCATGCCCGAGCCCTGCACCGAGATGCGGTGCCCGTTCCACGTGCCGGTGAAGCCCAGCATCCCGCGCACCTCGCTGTACAGCGTCGCGTCCTCGAGGAAGTTCTCGGCGATCCACTTCGCTCGCAGCGGGTCTCCGGGGAACAGGACGACGGGGGCGATCTCGCCGGGCTCTGCGCCGATGTGCGTGCTCATGATCCCAGCGTATGTCCGCGCGGGGTGGTTCGATGAAGTCATGGACGTCGAGCGGATGCTGCGCGAGCAGCGGCGGATGCTGTGGGCCACTGCCGCCTGCTTCGTGCTCGGCCTGCTTGCCGGCACAGCCGTGCTGTGGGGTGCTTCCCGCCCGTTCAGCGGAGACGGGTCTGTGATCATCCCGGTCGCCCTGGTGGCGGGTCTGATCGCCGCGGCGGCATTCGTCGTCAGCACGCGGATGCATCGGCCGGGCGAGACCGCGCCGATGCCGCGCTGGCAGGCCATCGTCTCGAACATCAGCGCAGTGGCGGTCACAGCCGCGCTCGCCGGGGTGACCGGCCTGGGCGTGCTGCTCGCGGG
>JBARWR010000527.1:0-4026 GCA_049646915.1 Microbacterium sp. | reverse complement strand
CCTACGCGCTGGGCGTCGTCATGCTCGGCATGGCGTTCGCCGAGGGCGGCGCCAACGACTGGATCGCGCTGGGCGTCGTCGAGGGGCACCACCAGCAGGCCGGCATGGGGGCGCTCGCCCTGGCCGTGTTCTCTGTCGGCATGACCGTCGTCCGCCTGTTCGGAGGCCCGCTCGTCGATCGCTTCGGCCGGGTGGTCGTGCTGCGCGTGCTGTCCGTGGCGGCGGCATCCGGCATCCTGCTCTTCATCCTCGCCGAGCCGTTCCCGCTGGTGCTGCTGGGCGCCGCGCTATGGGGGATCGGCGCCTCCCTGGGCTTCCCGCTGGGTATGTCGGCCGCAGCAGACGATCCCGCCAAGGCGGCGGCCCGAGTCAGTGCCGCAGCCACGATCGGCTACATCGCCTTTCTCGGCGGCCCGCCCGTGCTCGGGTTCATCGCCAACCACATCGGTCTGCTGAACACGCTGTTCATCCTGGTGGTGCTGGTGGTCATGTCGGGCCTGTTCTCCGGTGCGGCGAAGCCGCTGCGCGCCGGATCACCCGTCGCGACGAAGTAGGCTCGTCGGGTGCGCCTCGTCATCGCCCGCTGCTCCGTCGATTACACCGGGCGGCTCAATGCTCATCTGCCCCTCGCCACGCGCCTGCTGGTGCACAAGGGCGACGGCAGCCTGCTCGTGCACTCGGACGGCGGCAGCTACAAGCCGCTGAACTGGATGAGCCCGCCATGCACGCTCTCCCCCGAGATCCCGGGCGAGGAGGAGGCCATCGCCGGCGTCGTCGAGGTGTGGCGCGTCACGCACAAGAAGACCGGCGACGCCTTGCGCGTGCAGATCTACGAGATCATCCACGACTCGAACCATGACCTCGGCATCGACCCCGGCCTGCAGAAGGACGGCGTCGAGGCCGACCTGCAGCGACTGCTGGCCGAGCAGGTCGACCTGATCAGCGAGGGCGGCACGCTGGTGCGGCGCGAATACCCGACGGCGATCGGTCCGGTCGACCTGATGATCCGGGATGCCGGTGGCGCGGCCATCGCCGTGGAGGTCAAGCGCCGCGGCGACATCGACGGCGTCGAGCAGCTGACCCGCTACCTGGAGCTGCTGGGCCGCGACCCGCACCTCTCCCCCATCACCGGAGTGTTCGCCGCGCAGGAGATCAAGCCGCAGGCGCGCGTGCTGGCCGAGGACCGCGGCATCCGCTGCGTCGTGCTCGACTATGAGGACATGAAGGGCATCGAATCCGGCGCCCCCCGCCTCTTCTGACGACGGGCGTCCGCGACCGGAGCCGTAGGCTGGAGGCATGCCCGAATCGCCCTACTCCTGCATCCTCTGGGACGTCGACGGCACCATCGCCGACGCGTCGGCCGGCATCCTTCCTCGGCTGCGTCAGGTGTTCGCCTCGTACGGAATCACCGAACCGGATGCCGCCGAGCTGTCGCTGTGGATCGGACCGCCCATGCACGAGTCGTTCCGGCTGCGTGCAGGGATGGACGATGCGCAGTCGCACGAGGCGGTCGGGCGCTATCGGGAACTCGCGGCGGCCGACGGATACGCGGCATCCGTCGATCTCTACCCGGGTGTCGCAGAGGTGCTGCGCGCGGCGCAGGATGCCGGCATCCCGCAGTCGACGGCCAGCACCAAGCCCGAGAACCAGGTGCGCGCGATCCTCGAGCACTACTCGCTGATGGACGCGTTCACCGCGATCTCCGGCGCACGTCCAGGCCCCGAGGGACGCACCGACGGCAAGTCGTTCGTGATCGGACAGGCACTCGAGCGGATGCGGGCGGCCGGCGTCGACACCTCGCGCCCCGTACTCGTCGGCGATCGTCACCACGACGTCGAGGGCGGTGCGGAGCACGACATCCCCGTGATCTTCGTCAGCTGGGGATTCGGCGACCCCGACGAGGCCGACGGCGCGCTGGCGCAGGTGACGAGCCCGGCCGAGCTGCAGCGGATCCTGCTCGGCTGAGCCCCCGCGCCGCGCGCCCGGCACACTTGTCGGCGGAGATCACGGATGTCGGATCAGATGTGGATTCTCGTCCGACATCCGTCGTTCCGTCCGACATCTGTCGCGGAGTGCGCCGCCGAAACGCAGAACTCCCCATCGGATGCCGCGATCGCAGCATCCGATGGGGAGTTCAGTCCCGCCTCAGAGAGGGCGGATGTTCTCAGCCTGCAGGCCCTTGGGGCCCTGCGCCACGTCGAACTCGACGCGCTGATTCTCATCGAGCGAGCGGTAACCGCTCGATGCGATGGCGGAGTAGTGCGCGAAAACGTCGGCGCCACCGTCGTCAGGGGAGATGAAGCCGAAGCCCTTCTCCGAGTTGAACCACTTGACCGTGCCCTGGGTGCTCATTTACTGCCGTTCTGCTTGTTGCTATGCCGACGCAGGATGCACCGACTGCGCTAACGCTATCCCAGCGAACCCATCCGGCAACAGCGGTCGGCGGAAGGTGATCGAAATGTTGCATCCGGAGCTTGCGGTGAACCCGCGACGCGCTCCCGGGGAAAAGGTTGGCCCCCATCGCGGGGGGAGCGATGGGGGCCGAAGACGACCGGAGGGTGCGTCAGCCTCCAGGATACAACACCGCGCACGTCTTTGTCCCCCATTTGGGGGACAAATTCTCAATTAAGTGTCATGATGATAGCGGGTCTCCCGTATAGCACATCGGGACTGTTCTGCCGGGAGGACCAGCGCATGTGTGGATCGTCGAGCAGCTGGGGCGCTCATCGCCGACTGGGGTAGGTGAATGGCGATCGATTTCCCACACACATGCACCTTCCCACTCGAGAAGGGGTTGTTCGAGATCCGCGGATCTCGGCGACGCGAGCGCGAAGGCATCTGAGGGGAGATCAGCGGCACGGAGCAGGAGCGGCGGCACAGCGAGGCACCGGTCCTCTCCGGGCCCCACCTCATGTCGCGCGCGACTCGTGTCGCCTCCCGGTCGTAGTCTGACTCTGACCGCGACTGCCGAGGAGATCGATGACGGCCCCCGCCGCACACCGTCCGCGCACGTGGACCGCCAGCACCCTCGTGCTGCTCATCGTCTGCGCGCTCGTGGCATCCGTCGCAGTGACGGTGGCCGTCCTCCTGCCCGGATACGTGCGCGACGGCGCGCGGCGTGAGGCCGCGAGCACTCTGCGCGCCTTCCTCGACGATGCGACGACGTTGAACGCCGATTGGCAGGATGCCGCAGGCCCCCAGCTGCAGGCGCTGGTCCCCCTGGGCGCGCCGCTGCTGGGGGAGCGCACGACGGCCGACGCGCTGAAGCTCTCGGCGCGCTATGAGGTGGGCGAGCTGACCTTCTCGCACGACGACCTGAGCCGCAGCGACGTGGCGAGCGCCATCGTCGTCGTGCACTACCGGTACGCGATCCTCGGCAAGACGGGAACGGCCTCGGTCACGCAGAAGGCGTGGCTCACGCGCCCCTTCTACTACGGAGACGACGAACCCCAGCAGGCGGATGCGACAACCTCGCCCTCCGCGGTCGGACCCTGGCGGGTCGCCGGCCTGAGCATCCCCACATCCGAGGACGGCCGGGCCTCGGAATCAGAATTCGATCTGGCCTCCGAGGGGCGCACCGCCGACACGCTCGCCTGCTACGCGCCGGTCAGCGCGCTCGTCCAGGTCGCCGACAACGCGCGCATCGATGGGGTGCTGGCCTCGAGTTGCTTCCTCGGACGGGACGACGGATCCGACGTGCTGGGCGAGGGCGTCGACACCGACGCACTGCTGGAGGCGTTCCCCGCCATCACCGACGGCGACCCCGCGAGTCTTCCGCCGGAACTGCTGCAGCTGGATGCCGACATCATGCACGCGATGCGCCCGCCGTTCACGCAGTTCCTCATCGGCGGCCGCTATGTCCTCACGTTCGCCGCCGTCACGACCGGCGCGACGCACGATGCTGTTCGGCTCGTCAGCATTCAGGACTCCGAGGCCGATGGTGAGTGACATGACGCCGCCGGCCGGCATCCCACCCGTCAGCGCGCCGGATGCGGCTGCTGCGTCTGCGGCGGCCGAGACCCCCGC
>JBARWR010000526.1:0-1988 GCA_049646915.1 Microbacterium sp. | reverse complement strand
GTGCGGCCGCGGCCGAGCACGTCACGGCCGGCGAGGGAATCGGGCAGCGTGTCGCGCTGGATGGCGAACGCGTCGGTCTTGCCGTCGGCTGCGAGCACGTCGGCGAGGACGGCGGGCACGCCGAGATCAAGGAAGGAAGGCATAGGAGTATCTCCGTGGAAAGCGCAGGGAATCTGCGGAAGTGGGCGACGGCGCGGGATCGCGCATCGTTTCGCCGCTCGATGAGACCGCTGCCCGAAGGCTGTACGGAAGTGTTTCGACGACGCAGACGTCTCGCTTCGCGAGAGGCATCGCGTCAACACTAGCAGTACGGTACGGGCGGACCTGTGCAATGGCCGACACCCGGTGTTTCGGCGGCGACAGGTCTCGGCGACACGTCGGGGTGTCAGCCGGGTTCAGGCGTGCAGAGCCTCGTTCAGGGTCACACCGACGCCGGAGCGGCGGACGACCTCGACGGCGCCGGTGAGGGAGTGGCGGCGGAACAGCAGGCCGTCCTGGCCGGACAGCTCGGCGGCCTTCATGCTCGGTCGGCCGCCTTCCGGACGCGGCGCCGCATCCGCCAGCACGACCTTCGTGCCGGCGGTGATGTACAGGCCGGCCTCGACGATGCAGTCATCGCCCAGCGAGATGCCGATGCCGGCGTTCGCGCCGAGCAGGGTGCGTGCGCCGATGGAGATGCGGTGCGCGCCGCCGCCCGACAGGGTGCCCATGATGGACGCGCCGCCGCCGATGTCGCTCCCGTCGCCGACGACGACGCCCTGCGAGACGCGACCCTCGACCATGGAGGCGCCGAGCGTCCCGGCGTTGAAGTTCACGAAGCCCTCGTGCATGACGGTGGTGCCGGGGGAGAGGTGCGCACCCAGGCGCACGCGTGACGCGTCGGCGATGCGCACGCCCTCGGGCTGGACGTAGTCGGTCAGTCGGGGGAACTTGTCCAGGCCCTGCACCTGGATGCTGTGGCGCTGCAGCGTCGGCCGCATGCGCGCCGCATCGGCCGGCAGCATCGGTCCGGCGTTGGTCCACGCGACGGTGGGCAGGTGGCCGAAGATGCCGTCGAGATTCAGCTCGTTCGGCCGCACCAGCAGGCGCGAGAGGGCCTGCAGGCGCAGGTAGGCGTCTTCGGTCGAGGAGACGGGGGAGTCGAGGTCGACGCTCAGCTGCACGAGCTCGACGGTCACCGCGCGCCGGTCGTCGGGGCCGCCCTTGGCGCGCCAGGTGTCAGCCGCGGTGGCATCCGGTTCGCCCAGTCCGATCTCGGGGAACCAGGCGTCGAGGACGGTTCCGTCGGATGCGATCGTGCGCAGGCCGATGCCCCAAGCTGTGCGTGCGGTGCTCATCCGACAACGCTATCGCGGCCGGACATGCGGATACTGCGCGTGTGACGCAGCGCTTAGGCTGGGGCCATGGTGCTCGATCTGACTGCGTCCGCCGCCGACCTCACCCGCGTGATCTGTGACATCCCGAGCGTCTCCGGCGACGAGGCGCGCCTCGCCGACGAGATCGAGCAGACCATGCGCGCCCACGCGCACCTCGAGGTGATCCGCCACGGCAACACCGTGATCGCCCGCACCTCACTCGGCCGCCCGCAGCGCGTGGTGATCGCCGGGCACATCGACACCGTCCCCATCAACGCCAACGTCCCCACCCGCGACATCGACATCGACGGCACCGCGTTCATCTGGGGTCGTGGCACGGTCGACATGAAGGCCGGCGTCGCCGTGCAGCTCAAGCTCGCGGCGGAGCTGACCGAGCCGCAGGCCGACATCACGTGGATGTGGTACGACAACGAAGAGGTCGAAGAGGCCCGCAACGGGCTGTATGTGCTGGCATCCGCTCGTCCCGAGCTGTTCGAGGCGGACTTCGCGATTCTCGGCGAGCCGTCCGACGGGCGCGTGGAGGGCGGATGCAACGGCACCCTGCGCGCGACCGTCCGGGTCCGCGGCGTGCGAGCGCACAGCGCGCGCTCGTGGGTCGGTGAGAACGCCATC
>JBARWR010000525.1:0-14156 GCA_049646915.1 Microbacterium sp. | reverse complement strand
AGCGCACGGGGCAGCCTGAGCTTCTACGGCACCCTCCGCGAACTCCAAACCGCGGTAATCCGCCTACTCAGCTGCTGTCCCTACTGCCAACGAGCTGGACCAACCTAACCAAGTACTACTAGGGGTGGGCAGCCGCAGGACTCGCGATATTCCAACGAGGCGGGGAGCATGACCTTCTGGGCAGGGCGATCCGGCTTCTCTAGCCGTTCCAACAGCAAGTGAAGGGCTCGCCCGCCCATGGCGTGGAACGGCTGCGCGATCGAGGTGATCCCGGGTTTGACGATGTCCGACCATTCCAGGTCATCGAAAGCGACGATCGCAACCTCGTCGGGAACGCTGATTCCTAGGCGGCGGAGGGCGTGCAGCATGCCGACGGTCATGTTGTTGTTGGCAGCGAAGATCGCTGTGGGCGGTTCGGGCATCTTCATCAGCTTCTCCGTAGCCAGCTGTCCGCCGCGCACCGTGGACAGCCCGTCCACGATCAACGTGGAATCGCAGAACATCCGCTGCTTGGCGAACGCGTAGCGGTAGCCCTTCTCCCGCGCGGTTGTGGTGGGCAGGCCCTCCAAGCCGCGAATCATTCCGATACGGGAATGTCCGTGCCCGATGAGATGACGCACGATCGCTTCCGCTGCAGGGGCGCCCTCGCAACACACCTGATCCAACCGCGGATCCTCCAGCCGGTCCACGAGCACACACGGCATCCCGCTTCCTAACAGCACCGGTTTCGTCCGTGAGCCCCATTCCCGCGTCGGGGTCATGATGATCCCATCCACTCGGCGCGCGACCAGCGTTTGCACAGCGTTGTGCTCAAGAACCGGATCTTCACCAGTGGTCATCAGCAAGAGAGCGGCATTGACTCGATGGCTCTCGGCGGACATTCCTTCGACCAGCTCACCGAAATAGGGGCTCGCCGCGGAGGGAACCACCACCCCGATCGTCAACTCCGACGTCCGGGATCCTTCCAACCGGTCATCCTCGAACCCGAGTGTCTTTGCGGCGTCCAGGACTTTGCGTTGCGTGGCCGCGCTGACCGTTCGGGTGCGGTTCAGCACGTGCGAGACGGACGTCAGAGAGACGCCAGCGACCCGTGCGACGTCGGACATGGTGGCCATGCGTCGAGTGTCCGCCACCACCGGGGTTTGCGCAAGGATGCGGCCTGGTTTGCGCAAACCGTTGAGGGTCCGGAGGGTGTGTTCCTACAGTCATCTGTATGGCCGATGTCGGCCACGTGAACAGCGCAAAGCCGCCTGGAAGGAAATGCCGTCATGGTCAATTCGACAGCCACTGATGTGGACACCGCGCTCGATGAGCTCGCCGTTGCCGTGCGTAGCGTCTCGCCCGAGACGCTGGATCGCATCGCGGCGGAGATCGCCCGTGCCAACGTGGTCGCCGCGTTCGCCGGCGGTCGTGAGGGACTCGTGCTGCGCGGCCTAATCATGCGCCTGTTCCACGCCGGTCTGGATGCCCACTACCAGGGTGAGATGACGACCCCGCACGTGGGTACCGGGGATCTGCTGATCCTCTCCTGCGGGCCCGGCAACATCTCCATGGTTGAAGCGCTGGCCGGTGTTGCGAAGAAGGCAGGCGCCCGCATCCTCTACTTCACCGCAGAGCCGGACAACCCGCCTGCCGACCTGGCCGACACGGTCGTGGTCATCAACGCGCAGACCATGGCGAACGACACCGGCTCGGCTGCGGTGTTGCCGATGGGGTCTGGGTTCGAGATCGCGATGTTCGTCTTCGTCGATCTGATCACCAACCGGGTCCGTGAGATCCGGGCCGAATCGCCTGAACTGATGCGGTCCCGACACACCAACCTCGAGTAACAACCCGTTGCTCGGCTCCGCTCGGCGCACACACCTGTGCTCCGAGCGTGATCACCCCTGCGTGATAACCCGCACCAGGGCCACCTCACACAACTGAACATGGTCAGCACACAGCAATGAAGCTCACAAAGGAGTTCCAATGAAGCACTCACGTCTCGCTATGGTCATCGCGACCGCAGCGATCGCCACGGTCGCCCTCGCCGGGTGTACCAGCAAGAACGACACACCCGCCGCATCGGGCGGGGCAGACGCCGGTGGCGATGTCACCGTCGCGTTCGTGCCCAAGCTGCAGGGATCCCCGTACTTCGAGGCGATGAACACCGGCGCCCAGCAGGCTGCCGAAGATCTTGGGGTCACCTGGGTCATGCAGGGCCCCACCACCGCGGACGCCGCCGCGCAGGCGGACATCGTCCGCTCATTCATCCAGCAGGGGGTCGACGCTCTGGTGGTCGCCCCCAACGACCCTGACTCGATGGCACCGCTGCTGCAGGAAGCGGCCGACGCGGGCATCAAGGTCTACACCTCTGACACCGACGCACCGAACTCGGTGCGGGACGTGTTCGTCAACCAGGCCACCGCCGACGGTATCGGCAAGGCCATCGTGGACACGCTCGCCGAATCGATGGGGGAGAAGGGCGAGTTCGCGATCGTCTCCTGTGGTGAGACCGCCGCGAACCTGAACTCGTGGATCGCCGCCGAAAAAGAGTACGTCGCCAGCGAGTACCCCGAGATGACTCTCGTGGACACCGTGTTCGCCGGTGAGGATCAGGCCAAGGGCACCCAGATGGCCACCGACCTGATGAACGCGCACCCCAACCTCACCGGACTGATCGGACAGTGCTCCACGTCCGCGGTCAGTGTCGCGCAGGCTGTCCGTGACGCCGGGAAGATCGATCAGGTCTTCACCGTCGGACTCGGCACCCCGAACGCCATGTCCCCGTACCTGAAGGACGGGTCCTCGTCGGGCTCGATCCTGTGGGATGTCGAAGCACTCGGCTACCTGACCGCCTGGACCGGCGCGCAGCTGGTCGAAGGCAACGCGTTCAGTGCTACCAACGAGGTGAGTGACGCTCTGCCGGCGATCGAGTACGTCGACGCAGACAAGATGCTGGTCCTCGGCCCGGCATTCGTGTTCACTGCCGACAACGTCGACAACTACGACTACTGATCCCACCGGTACGTCGGGGGTGGGTGCAGACCACCCACCCCCGGCACACCTGAGAGGCACCATCATGGACCCCCGCACTTCTGATGCAGGCTCCGCTACCGCCACCGCCACCGCGGCGCCCCGGATCCAGCTGACCGGCATCTCCAAGCGGTACGGCGCAGTCCGCGCCATCCACAACGCCGACATCACCGTCAAAGGCGGGCTCGTCCACGCCCTGGTCGGCGAGAACGGTGCCGGCAAATCCACCCTGATCAAAATCATCTCCGGCGCCGAAACCGCCGACACCGGCCAGATCGAATACGACGGCACCCCGGTGGAACTGGGATCGACCACCGCCTCGATCGCCCTCGGCATCGGCACCGTCTACCAGGAACCGCAGTTGTTCCAAGAGCTCACCGTTGCGGAGAACATCTTCGCCGGCCGGGAACTGCGCCGCGGCGGACGCATCGACTGGGCCGCCCAGCATCGTGCGGTCGTCGAGGTGCTTGCTCTCATCGATCTTCCCGAACGGTATGCGTCGATGTCGGTCTCTGACCTGTCCATCGCCGAACAGCAGCAGGTATCTATCGCCAAGGCTCTCGCCTCCGAGGTCAGCCTGCTGATCCTCGACGAGCCGAGCGCCATCCTCACCGACGCGGAGATCGAGTCCCTGTTTGCCGTGATCCGGAAGCTGAAAGAACGCAACGTCGCGGTCATCTACATCTCCCACCGCCTGGACGAACTGGCCCGCATCGCCGATGAGGTCACCATCATGCGTGATGGCCGCACCATCGGCACCCACTCGATGAGCACCATCAGCATCCGAGAGATCGCCGAGGCAATGGTCGGGGCGATGGATGTCGAACCCAACCGCAACCGAATCCCCACCGAAGGTGAGCAGCCCCGGTTCGAACTCAAAGGTCTGGGACGGAAGAACCGCTTCCACGACGTCAACGTGTCCGTCGCCCCGGGCGAGATCGTCGCCCTGTACGGGTTGGTCGGCTCCGGCGCCTCCGATGTCGCAGCCGCCGTGTTCGGGATCCATCCGGCCGATCAGGGCACCATCCGACTCAACGGCACCGTCATCTCGCCCCGCTCACCCCGGCAGGCGCAAAAACTGGGCGTCGCGCTTCTGCCGGCGGACCGCAAGCGACAGGGGATGTTCGCGTTCCAGTCGATCGCGTTCAACATCAGCATCGGACACCTCGCCCTGCTCAGCCGGCTCGGACTGTGGGTGGACCGCAAACGAGAAAAGAAAATAGCCAAAGACATGGTCGCCCGACTCGCCGTGCGCACCCCCAGCGAGCAGCAGGCGATCGCCGCCCTCTCCGGCGGAAACGCCCAGAAAGTGGTCCTCGCCCGGCAGCTGGTGGAAAGCCCGCAACTGCTGATCCTCGAGGAGCCCACCCAGGGGGTGGACATCGGAGCCAAGGAAGAGATCCACACCTTGATCTCCGAGATGGCTGAATCCGGCGCCGCCGTGCTGGTCGTCACCTCCGACCTCCCCGAAGCCCTCCGGGTCGCTGACCGCATCCAGATCGTCCGCAAGGGCACCACCACCGTCAGCTTCGGCCCGACGGCTTCCCAGGTAGACCTGCTCGCCGCCGCGGCGGGCGCCACCGACGACTCACAGAAGGGAGAGATCAATGCCAACCGCTGACCTGATCACTCCGACGCGCAACGACGCGCCGCCACCCCGCAAGGGCCGCACCCGCCAGCTCCCCCCGGCGATCTCCGGACAGGAACTGGTCCTAGTCGGTGCGATCGTCGTGCTGTGGATCTTCCTGGGCGTCTCAACGCCCGCCTTCCTCAGCCCCGGGTCGCTGCAACCGCTGCTGTCCAACATCGCCCCGATCGCGATCATGGCGATCGGTCAGACACTGATCATGATCATGGCCGGCATCGATGTGTCCGTCGGCGCGATGACGATGGTCAGCGCCGTGATCGCCGCGAAACTGATGGTGCTGCTGGACACCCCGTTCATCGTCACCGTCGGAGCAGCCATCCTGGTCGGCGGCCTGCTCGGCCTCACCAACGGACTGCTGATCGCCGTCGGACGAGTGCACGCGATCATCATCACCTTCGCGACCTCGAACATCTTCCTGTTCATCGGTCTGCGCATCTTCGACTCCAACACCGTCAACGGCATCCCCGAGACACTGTCCGTCCTCGGCAAGGGCGTGGGCGGACGGCTGCTCGGTATTCCGATCTCGTTCCTGATCATGGTGGTCCTCGCCGCCATCGCCTGGTGGTACCTGCGCTACACCCCCGGCGGCCGTCACTTCTACGCCATCGGCAGCGACGCGGACGCGGCCCGGCTCGCCGGCATTCGCGTCGAACGCCGCCGTGTGATCGCGTACACCGTCAGTGGCCTGCTCGTCGGATTCGCGTCCTGCATCGTGATCGCCAACGGCACCCAGAACCTCGATCAGAGCGTCGGAACCGGGCTTGCCCTGTCCACCATCGCGGCCGTCGTCATCGGCGGCACCTCGGTGATGGGTGGCCGCGGCGGTGTCCTGGGCACCATCCTCGGGGCCGTCCTGGTCCAAACCGTCGTCTCCGGCGTCACACAACTCGGCCTGCCTTCGCAGCTGGCTGACCTGTTCGTCGGGATCTTCATCATCATCTCGGTCGGGGCCGACCTGATCCGCGCGCGCGCAAGGAGGCGAGCATGACCTCGACACTTCCCACCGTCACCGGCACCTTCGCCGACGGACGCGGGCCCGGCAACAACTGGCGGGAACGGCTCTTCAAAGCCATCCTCACCCAACGCGTGATCCTCCTGGCGATCCTGATCGTCGTGGTCGTGGTCACGATGAGCATCCTGGACGCCGCCGGATTGATGGCCGGCTCCTACAACTCCGACTACCTCGCCGGGGCACTCATCAACGCCGTACCGCTGGTCATGCTGGGCCTTGCCCAGTTGGTGGTCATCGTCTCCGGCCGTGGCGGCATCGACCTGTCCGTCGGTGCGATGGTCTCCGTGGTGAGCATGGTCTTCGGGTTCATGTACGGGATCTGGGGAATGCCGCTGTGGTTCTCCATCATCGCCGCCGTGGTCGTCGGCGCTTTGCTCGGCGCCGTCAACGGTGTCCTGGTCGCCTACCTCGGGTTTCCGCCCCTGATCGCCACCCTGGCCACTTACTACGCCTACCGGTCGCTGGCGATCGTCATCAACAACCAGCAGCCCATCAGCACACCCCCGATCCAAGACCTCTACGACCTGTCCCGGTCCGTGGAGCTGCCTTTCATCGGGCAATACCTCCCGAACATCCCGCTCGGCCTGGTGATCTTCATGATCCCCACCGTCATTGTTGTCTGGTTCCTGCTGAACCGTGCCCCCTACGGGCGCCGGCTGTACGGCATCGGCACCAACGACACCGCCGCCCGGTGGGCCGGCGTCGACGTCCCGCAGACCAGGATGCTCGCCTACGTCATCTCCGGCGCGATCTCCGGCCTGGTCGCCGTGGTCACCGTGTCCCAGTTCGCCTCCGCCCGCCCCGACGCGGGGGACGCCGGAAGCGGGATGGCGTTGCCTTCGATCACCATCGCGGTGCTGGCAGGAGTGGCCATCACGGGAGGCATCGGACGGGTATCCGGAGTCGTGCTGGCCACCATCCTGGTGCTCTGGCTGAACGCGGGCATCCTGCTGCTGTTCGTCGGCAACCTCGGCTCCCAGCTGCAGTCCCTCGCCCTGGGTCTCATCCTGGTCTTCGCCGCCCTCCTCAACGGCTACACCAACCGACGATTCCGATTGATGAAATGACCACCTCCGACACCACCTCCGCCACGGTCGATGTCCACCAGCTGATCCTGGAGCTGCAGCGCAAGAACGCCGCTACAGGGGCACGGCAACTGATCGGCATCGCCGGGGCTCCCGGCACCGGAAAATCCACCTTCGCCGACCATGTCGCCGCCGAGCTGGGTGCGGAGAACTGCATCGTGGTCCCGATGGACGGCTTCCACCTGGGCAACGCCATCATCGACGGCACCGAGCTGCAGAACAGGAAGGGAGCCATCGACACCTTCGATGTCGGCGGCTACCTCTCCCTGCTGGGCCGGCTGAAAGCACGAACCGAACCGGTCGTCTACGCGCCCAGCTACCGGCGCGGGCTGGAAGAGCCAATCGCCGCGTCAATCGCGATCCCCGCATCGACCCCGTTCATCCTCACCGAAGGCAACTACCTGCTCTCCGACGAGCAACCCTGGAACCTCGTGCGTGAGCTGCTCGACGAAGCCTGGTTCGTCGAAACACCGCAGCAACTGCGCCTGGCCCGCCTCATCGAGCGTCACATCGCCTTCGGGAAGACCCGGGAGCAAGCCACCGAATGGGCACTGTGCCCGGACGAGGCCAACGCCCGCTACATCGATACCACCAAGCACAGCGCCACCCGCATCATCGCCTGGGCCTGACCGCCCTGCCGCACGCCCAACGATTGGAACCCTGATGACCGGCACCGACATCGACTCGACCACCGCTGCCCTCTCCGGCGCCGGGGTGAGTATCTGGCTCGATGACCTCTCCCGCGAACTGCTTAGCTCCGGGGCTCTGGAGTCCTTGATCGCGGACAAGAACGTGGTGGGAATCACCACCAACCCCACCATCTTCGCGACCGCCCTTTCTCGCGGAAACGCGTACGACGCGCAGATCCGCGAGTTGGCTGATGCCGGAGCTGACGTCGAGGAAGCGCTGTTCCAGCTCACCACCGCGGACGTCTCCCACGCTGCGGACGTTCTGCGACCCATTTACGACAGCACCGAAGGCTTCGACGGTCGGGTTTCCATCGAGGTGTCACCGGACAACGCCTACGACACCGACGCGACCATCAGCGAGGCCCACAAGCTATGGGATCACGTGAACCGGCCCAACGTGATGATCAAGATCCCGGCCACCACGGAAGGGCTGCCAGCCATCACCGCGGCGATCGCAGCCGGGATCAGCGTCAACGTCACCCTCATTTTCAGCCTCACCCGATACGCCGAGGTCATCGACGCCTACCTGGCTGGGCTCGAGCAGGCCGCGGCAGCCGGGGTCGATGTGTCCACCATCCACTCCGTCGCCTCGTTCTTCGTCTCCCGGGTAGACCTGCTCATCAATGAGCAGCTGGCACAGACGGGTTCCGAGGAAGCGGCGGCGCTGAGGAACAGGGCCGGGATCGCCAACGCCCGCCTCGCGTATGAGCTCTACACAGATCGTTTCGGCGACAAGTTCGCGGACCTGCGCGCGCTCGGCGCGAACCCCCAACGGCCGCTCTGGGCCTCCACCGGGGTGAAAGACCCGTCCCTGCCGGACACGTTCTACGTGACCGAACTCGTCACCGACGGTGTCGTGAACACGATGCCCGCCGCCACCCTGGACGCGGTCGCGGACCACGGCATCCTGCACGGCGACCGCATTCAAGGAACCTACGACGCCGCCCGGGCGGACCTTGCCCGCCTGACAGCACACGGGGTCTCCTATGACGAGGTCACGACCCAGCTCGCGGACGACGGTGTCGCGAAATTCGTCGCCTCGTGGGCGGACCTGAAGGCCACCGTGGACGCCGCACTGACGCAGTCCGTCACTCAGACGGTGTGACCGGAAGAGCCCGACCGGACATGTTCACTGGAGCCATCACCGCCCGGCTCGTGATTGTGGACCTGGACGGCACGCTCCTGGATGGGGCGGGGGACATTCCCCCCACGTTCTGGCCGCTGCTGGAGACGATGCGCACCCAGGGCATCGTCTTCGCACCAGCCAGCGGCCGCCAGTATGCGACTCTCCGGCACCTGTTCGGCACCCACGGTGACGACCTCACCTTCATCGCAGAAAACGGCGGCCTGGTGATGCGAGGCGGTGTCGAGATCAGCTCCATCCTCCTCGAGCACGACACCATCGCACTGACCCGAAACCTGCTCACCGCAGACACGGCGGAGGGCGCCGACATCGGGTTGGTTGTCTGCGGAAAAGACACCGCCTACGTCGAAAGGACCGATGCGGCGTTCCTTGCGGAAGTCGCGAAGTACTACGTGGACTTCCAGATCGTTGATGACCTCACCCTCGTCGAGGCGGATGTCGTCAAACTCGCGATGTTCCGCACCTCCGGCACCGCAGCCGGCGTACCCCGCCATCTTTCCGAACTCACCGAAACCCACCAGGTCACCGTTTCCGGAACCCATTGGATCGACGTCATGCCCCGGGCAACGAACAAGGGCAGTGCGGTACGCGCCCTGCAACGCCACCTCGATATAGATCGCAGCGAAACCGTCGCCTTCGGCGACTACTTGAACGACCTGGAAATGCTCGACGCCGCGGAACATTCCTTCGCGATGGCCAACGCACACCCGCACGTCAAGGAACGCGCCCGTTGGGAAGCGCCGGCCAACACCCGCAACGGCGTTATCAGCACACTCTCCGCCATCCTCCACGACCAATAGACCACGAAAGACCGGAACACCGACATGCTGCAGTGGAACGAGATCGACAGACGCGCCGTGGACACCGTCCGTGTCCTCGCGGCGGACTCGGTTGAAAAGGTGGGTAACGGCCACCCGGGTACGGCGATGAGCTTGGCTCCCGCGGCGTACCTGCTGTACCAGCGGGTGCTGCGGCACGACCCCTCGGACACGCACTGGCTCGGTCGGGACCGGTTCATCCTCTCGGCCGGCCACTCCTCCCTCACCCAATACATCCAGCTCTACCTCGGCGGATTCGGCCTCGAGCTTGACGACCTCAAGGCGCTCCGCACGTGGGGCTCGAAAACCCCGGGGCATCCCGAGTACGGCCACACGGCCGGCGTCGAGATCACCACGGGCCCGCTCGGCCAAGGCCTGTCCTCAGCGGTCGGTTTCGCCTACGCGTCACGGTACGAGCGCGGACTTTTCGACCCCGACGCCGCAGCCGGCACCTCACCGTTCGACCACTTCATCTACGTCATCGCCGGCGATGGCGACCTGCAAGAGGGAGTCACCAGCGAAGCATCCTCGCTCGCCGGGCACCAGCAACTGGGAAACCTGATCGCGATCTACGACTCCAACCAGATCTCCATCGAAGACGACACCAACGTCGCTTTCACCGAGGACGTCGCGAAGCGATACGACGCCTACGGGTGGGACGTGCACACCGTCGACTGGAAGAAGACCGGCGAGTACATCGAGGACGTCGCCGAACTGGATGCCGCCATAGAGGCAGCGAAAGCCGTCACCGACAGGCCATCCATCATCATTCTGAAGACGGTCATCGGCTGGCCCTCCCCGGGGAAGCAGAACACCGGAAAGATCCACGGCTCCGCGCTCGGCGCCGACGAGCTGCGGGCAACCAAGGACGTGATCGGCTTCGATCCCGAGCAGAGCTTCGCGGTGTCGGACGACGTCCTCACGCACACCCGCGCCCTCGTGCAGCGCGGCGCGGCCGCGCACGCCGAGTGGCAGCTCGCATTCGATGCGTGGGCCTCCGCCAACCCTGAGCGAAAAGCCCTCCTGGACCGACTCCTGACAGGCACGCTTCCCCACGACATCGCGGATGCTCTCCCCGTGTTCGAGGCAGGAAAAGATGTCTCCACACGGGCCGCGTCAGGCGTCGTCATCAACGCGCTTGCCGCCCAGCTCCCGGAGTTTTGGGGTGGTTCGGCCGACCTCGCGGAGTCCAACCTCACGACGATCAAGGAGGGGAAGTCTTTCATCCCCGCCGAGTGGTCCACCGATGAGTGGTCTGGTGACCCGTACGGACGGGTGCTGCACTTCGGCATCCGCGAACACGCCATGGGCGCCATCCTCAACGGGATCAAACTGCACGGCCCCACCCGACCCTTCGGCGGCACGTTCCTGATTTTCAGCGACTACATGCGGCCCCCGGTGCGCCTGGCAGCACTGATGAACATCCCGACGGTGTTCGTCTGGACCCACGACTCTGTCGCCCTCGGCGAAGACGGCCCCACACACCAACCTGTCGAGCAACTGGCCACCCTCCGCGCGATCCCGAACTTCACCGTCGTGCGACCGGCAGACAGCAACGAAACCGCGGCGGCCTGGCTCGAGATCCTTCGCCGGCAGGACGGCCCCACCGGCATCGCACTGACCAGGCAGAACGTCCCCACCTACGCGCGCGGCACGGGTGCAGCATTCGGTGACGTGTTCGCGGCCGCCCACTATGTCGCTAAGGGGGCGTACGTGCTCGCCGAAGCCCCCAACGGAACGCCCGACGTGATCCTGATCGCCACAGGGTCCGAGGTGCAGCTCGCCGTCGCTGCCCGCGAGACGCTCGCGGGCGAAGGCATCAACGCGCGCGTCGTCTCGGCGCCGTCCCTGGAGTGGTTTGACGAGCAGGACGCCGAGTACCGCGAGTCCGTAATCCCCTCAGCGGTGCGCGCACGAGTATCGGTCGAGGCGGGAGTTGCGCTGAGCTGGCGCGCCATCGTCGGCGACCGCGGCCGCACGGTGTCGATAGAGCACTTCGGTGCATCAGCCGACTATAAGACCCTGTTCGCGAAGTTCGGAATGACAACCGACGCCGTCGTCGAGGCCGCGAGAGAAACGCTCAAGGACAACCGTGCCCTCTGACAGCACCTTCCAACCGACCCGACCTCCCGCCGCGGCGATAGAGGCACTTGCCGAGCGTGCCCGAGCCCTTCAGGATTCGACCGGTGGTCGGGTCATCCTCGGCATCACCGGCAGCCCCGGGAGCGGGAAGTCGAAAATAGCCAGGGCGCTCGTCAAGCGCATCAATCGTGCGCATCCCGCAACGGCGGCGTACCTGCCGATGGACGGCTTCCACCTCGCCAACTCCACACTCGTCCAGCTCGGCCTCCGAGACGCGAAGGGCTCCATCGACACCTTCGACGGGTGGGGCTTCCTCGCCCTCCTGGACCGGCTCCGCAGCGAAACCGGTCACACCATTTACGCCCCGAGTTTCAAACGCGACATCGACGAGGGCGTTGCCGGGGAGAACGCGATTCCCGCGGACGCGCGCATCGTCGTCGTCGAGGGCAACTATCTCCTGATGGGCCAGGAACCATGGGGGCGCGTCCGCGACCGTCTCACGGAGGCCTGGTTCTGCGCCACCGACGCCGAAGAACGCGAGATGAGGCTCGTCCGCCGGCACACCCGGCACGGACTCACCCATGAAGCAGCGACAGCGTGGGCGCGGGACGTCGATGGGGCGAACGCCGTCCTCATCGAAACGTCCCGCCATCGCGCGGATCTCGTCCTCTCCGGCACCACGGGCGAGCCCCTCCACGAGCAGTGACCCACCGCCTCGCCTCTCCAGGAGCTGCGAGGCGACCCACGAATAGATAGGGAAACGTATGAAAATTGGATGCCACGGCCTGGTCTGGACCGGAAAGTTCGACGCCGAAGGAATCCGCCTCGCTGCGGAAAAGACCAAGACAGCCGGGTTCGACCTCATCGAATACCCCCTTATGGACCCGTTCAGCTTCGACACTGACACCGCACGATCCGCTCTAGCCGAGCACGACCTCGACGTCAGCGCCTCTCTCGGCCTCTCGGAAGCAACAGACGTCACCAGCTCCGACGAAGCCGTCGTAGCCGCAGGCGAAGCTCTCCTGACGCGCGCCGTCGATGTCTTGGCCGACATGGGCGGCACCCACTTCTGCGGAGTGATCTACAGCGCCATGAAGAAGTACATGGAACCCCTCACGGTGCAGGGCATGGCAACCAGCAAGCGGGCGATCAGCCGCGTCGCCGACCACGCCGCCGATCGGGGCGTCAGCGTGTCACTCGAAGTGGTCAACAGGTATGAGACCAACGTGCTCAACACGGCCCGGCAGGCCATCAGCTACCTCGCCGACGTTGATCGACCCAACCTCGGCATCCACCTGGACACGTACCACATGAACATCGAGGAATCCGACATGTTCGCCCCGGTTCTGGACGCCGCACCGTCCCTGCGATACGTCCATATCGGCGAGAGCCACCGCGGTTACCTGGGAACCGGAACCGTCGACTTCGACACCTTCTTCAAAGCCCTCGGCCGCATCTGCTATGACGGCCCGATCACCTTCGAATCGTTCTCATCCGCCGTCGTCGCCCCGGACCTGAGCCGAATGCTGGGCATCTGGCGCAACCTGTGGACCGACAACGACGAACTCGGCGCACACGCCAATACGTTCATCCGCGACAAACTCACCGCCATCGACACCATCCGCCACCACTGAACATCAACCAACTCCGAAGATTGGGCCTGACATGAGCGAACAAACACCCGCACCCCACAACTTCAAACAGATCGCGTACGTCGTCAAAGACGCATACCGGGCGATGGACGAATGGGGGCGCCTCGCCGGCGTTGGACCATGGTCCGTCCGCCGACTCAACAACCGGACGCTGGAAGACTTTGAGATCGACGGAGTCCGCATCACGGAGGAATTCGAGTACATCTGCGGCGTCGCCTGGGCGGGCAACGTTGAACTGGAAATCATCGAACCCGTCCGAGGGCCCAACATCTTCTGGGACTTCCTCGAACGGCACGGCGAAGGGCTTCACCACATCAAAAACGTGATGCCCACAAGCGAACTGCCCGCCGAGCTTGCCAGGTACGCCGGACTTGGATGCGCCGTACTCGAATCAGGTCGCGTCGAAGACGATCTTCACTACTTCCTCGACACCGAGCGCCTCCTCGGCTTCATCCTCGAACTCGGCAACCAGACGAAGCTAACCCCCGCACCAGAGATCTATCAGACGACCCGCGACTAGAGACGCCATCTCGGCATCGCGCCTCGGGCAAATGTCCAATTGGACACTTCGGGACATTTGATCTCGGAATTGGACATGATCAGCCGGAATGTAAACGACTAAACGCACGAGAAGACCCCGACGTGCTCTTCGTGGACACCGGCGACGTCATCACCTCGGCGGGGGTCGTCAGCGGCATCGACCTCTGCCTGCACATCCTGCGATCGGATCATGGTGCCGCTGTCGCCAACGACATCGCCCGCGCCATGGTCGCCGCGCCCTATCGCGACGGCGGTCCGGCTCAGTTCATCCGCCACCCTTTGAGCGTGGTGAGCGGCGGTGACCTCGGGCGCACGCTGGAGTGGGCGCTGGGGCGGCTTCACGAGTGAGTATTCGGAGGGTTGAGCACCGCTGATTATTGAGGTTGAGCACCGGGTGATATTGCGGTTGAGCACCACTGAGTATTGTCGGCGAGCGCCACCGGGGTCTGGGTGGCGCTCACCGACGATTGT
>JBARWR010000524.1:0-1501 GCA_049646915.1 Microbacterium sp. | reverse complement strand
CGGTCAGATCGAGCGAGGAGCGCTGCAGCGCCCACTGCCTCGAGTGCACATGCGAGTCCCACAGCCCCGGCAGCACGAGCCGGCCGTCGAGCTCCACGGTCTCGCCCCGCACGTCCGCGGTGCGGATCCGGCTGTGCGGGGCGATGCGGAGGATGCGGCCCGCGCCGATCTCGATGTCCCACTGCGCCTCCGAGCCGTGCAGCCCGGCCGAGCGCAGCAGAAGAGAAGGAGCCGATTGCGTCACCATGGAGCCACTATCGCCAGGCATGACCCCAGAGGCATCAGTCCGGACGCCAACGACTCCGCGATGACGTTGTAGGACCCGACGATGATCGCGCAGGGGTGCTCTGCGAAAGTGAGCACATGCCAGCTGTCGAGCCGGGCGTGCTCATCGACTCCGACGACTCGAACGAGACCGGGAGAGTCGCCGTGCGCGCCATACACGAGGTCGCCGACCTCACCGCCGCCGCCGCGCTCCTGAACCAGATCTGGGGGATGCCGCACGGTACAAGCGTCATCTCCACCGGGGTGCTGCGCGCGTGGTCGTTCACCGGCAACTATGTGGCCGCCGCCTACCTCGGGGACGAGATGGTGGGGGTGAGCACAGGCTTCCTCGGCGCGGGCTCCGATGGCGCCGGACGCATGCTGCACTCGCATGTCACCGGCGTGAAGTCGGGGCTGCGCGGACGTCGAGTGGGGAGCCTGCTCAAACGTCACCAGTACGGATGGGCACGGGAGCAGGGCATCAGCGAGATCACCTGGACCTTCGACCCGGCGATCCGGCGCAATGCTCATTTCAACCTCCTCCGGCTCGCAGCCGCCCCGGTCGCCTATCTCAAGGACTTCTACGGGCGCCTGGACGACGAGCTCAACGCAGGCGGGCCGAGCGACCGGCTCCTCGTCAGCTGGAGGGTCGGCGAATCAGGCCGCACAGGTGCGGTCGACCCCGCCATCCCGGAGAGCGACACCGGCTCGGATGAGGCCTTCCGGCTGCTCGAGAACCGAGCGGGCAGGCCGGTGCTCCACGCATCCGGCGCCGCCCCCCTCCGGCAGGTCGTCGCCCTTCCCGACGACATCGAGGCGCTGCGCACCTCCGACCCCGAGCTGGCCCTGCAGTGGCGCCTCGCTCTGCGCGCCGCCCTGGGTGAGCAGAGCGGATACCGGATCGCGGGGCTCACCCCCGAGGACGAGTTCGTGCTGGTGCGCCATGACTGAGCCCACTGCCCGGTACGACGCGATCGCCGACGCCGCACGGCGCGAGGACCTGCAGGCGCTGCCGACGCCCTCGCTCATCATCCTGGGCCCCGTCGTCGATGCGAACATCGCCCACCTGATCGAACTCGTCGGAACGACCGCGCGGGCGAGGCCGCATATCAAGACCTCGCGCACTCCTTGGGCGATCGATCGCCTGCGCGCGGCGGGGATCCGCCGGGTGAAGGCCGCGACGCACCACGAGGCACGGCTGGCGCTCGAGCACGGCATGGCGGACGTGCTGCTGGCC
>JBARWR010000523.1:0-3648 GCA_049646915.1 Microbacterium sp. | reverse complement strand
GGGCGACGCGCTGCTGGTCGCCGGCCGCGCGGCGGATGCGCACGGACTGATCGCATCGCTGCCCGCGGAGGTGCAGGCACTGGGCAGATTCCGGGTGCTCGCGGTGCGTGCGGCGCTGGGATCCGGCGATCGCGCTGAGGCCGGACGTCTCTTGGAGACCGGCATCGAGGTACCCGACATCCGCGAGGGCGAGCTGAGCATGTCGGATCTGTGGCGCGAGGCGTTCGGCGACCGGCCGGTACCGGAGCGCTACGACTTCTCGATGAGCTGAGGGAATCTTCTTTCGGGAGGGTTGACACCATTCGGGCTTGGTGGTTACCTAGTCAAGTAACTAACCACCTAACCGGGAGGAACCGTGTGATCGACGACGGCCGCCCACTGTTTGCCCAGATCGCCGAGGCCATCGAAGACTCCATCCTCGACGGCACGCTGGCAGAGGACTCACAGGCGCCATCGACCAACGAACTCGCCGCGTTCTACCGGATCAATCCGGCCACCGCAGCGAAGGGCGTGACTGTGCTGGCCGACAAGGGCATCCTGCTCAAGCGCCGCGGCATCGGCATGTTCGTCGCCGTCGGCGCCCGTGCACTGCTGCTCGCCGAACGTCGGACCGCCTTCGCCCACCGGTACATCGACCCACTCATCGGCGAAGCCCGCACCCTCGGTCTCGGCACCGAAGAACTCGCGGCGCTGCTGCGTGAACGAGCAGCCGCAGCATCCAAGACCATCACTGAAGGGAACCCCGCATGACCGCCGTCATCGAGGTGAACAACCTCACCAAAACCTACAAGGACAAGCACGCACTCGACAGCGTCTCCCTCGCCATCGAAGGCGGCGCCATCTACGGCCTGCTCGGTCGCAACGGAGCCGGCAAGACGACTCTGATGTCGATCCTCACCGCACAGAACTTCGCCACCTCCGGCGAGGTGAGGGTGTTCGGCGAGCAGCCCTACGAGAACGTCCGCGTGCTCAGCAGAGTCTGCTTCGTGCGCGAGAGCCAGAAGTATCCCGACGACGCGACCCCACGGCACGCCTTCGCCGCCGCACGCCTGTTCTTCGCGAACTGGGACCAGCAGCTGGCCGAACGCCTCATCAACGACTTCCAGCTGCCGATGAAGCAGACCATCAAGAAACTCTCGCGCGGACAGCTCTCCGCCGTCGGCGTGATCATCGGCCTGGCATCCCGTTCCGAGCTCACCTTCTTCGACGAGCCCTATCTCGGCCTCGATGCGGTGGCCAGGCAGATCTTCTACGACCGTCTGCTCGAAGACTATGCCGAGCATCCGCGCACGATCATCCTGTCGTCGCACCTCATCGACGAGGTCGCCAACCTCATCGAGCGCGTCATCGTCATCGACAACGGACGGATCCTGCTGAACGAGGAGACGGATGCCGTGCGCGATCGCGCCGTGACCGTCGTCGGCGACGCAGCACAGGTGGACAGCTGGGTCGGCGACCGCGAAGTGCTGCACCGCGAGTCGCTGGGGCGGGTGGCATCCGTCACGGTGCTCGGGCGCCTCTCCGCTGCCGAGCGCGCCGAGGTCACGGCATCCGGTCTCGACCTCGCGCCCGTCTCGCTGCAGCAGCTCATCGTCCGTCTCACTCAGAAAGCCGGCTCGACCACCCAGGAGGTCCGCTGATGTCCCGCACGCTCAATGTCGTCCGTCTGCAGCTGATCAACAAGCAGACATTCATCTGGGTGCCTCTGATCGTCCTCGCCGCGGCGACCCTCGTCTCGGTGCTGATCTATGCGATGATCCCGTCCGACGGGCCGAAGTACGGTGGCGGCGGTCAGGCTCCACTCTGGGTCTTCTTCGCGGTCGGCCTGTCGGCGATGACGATGACCTTCCCGTTCTCGCAGGCCATCAGCATCACCCGGCGCGAGTTCTTCGTCGGCACGCTGATCACCGCCGTCATGGGAAGCGCCTTCATGGGTGTGCTCTTCCTCATCGGCGGCGGCATCGAGATGCTGACGAACGGGTGGGGCGTGAACGGCTACGTCTTCCACCTGCCGTGGGTGTGGGAGGCGGGTCCGCTCGGCGCCTTCGTCGTCTACTTCACGCTCGCGCTGTTCTTCTTCATCGTCGGCTTCACCGGTGCAACGGTCTACAAGACGTGGGGTCCGGTGGTCGTCACCGTCTCGAGCATCGCGCTCGCGCTCGTGCTGATCGCGATCGTGTTCGCGATCACGCGTCTGGAGCTCTGGGGCGAGACGATCGCCGGCATCATGCAGCTCGGCGCACTCGGCATCGCGCTGTGGGGGCTGGTCGCCGTCGCCGCGTTCGCGCTGATCTCGTTCCTCGCGTTCCGCCGCGCGAAGCCGTAGCGCCGGACAAAGCCGTAGCGCCAGGCAAAGCCGTAGCGCCGGGCGAAGCCGTAGCGTCAGATCGTGTCGTCGGCGGCGATGATGTCGATGTTCCAGACCCGGATGTCGGGGTCGTCATGATCGGGATGCGCGCGGTTGTGCGCCTCGGCAGCCTCGCGCGAGACCTCGCTGATCCGCTCCATCATCGCGACGAACTCGGCCTCGGTGAGACGCACGGTGTGCTGAGAGAACTCGGCGTGCACCTCGGAAGTGCGACCCGCCATGTAGTCGGGGGTCCAGGCGAGCATCCGACGCACGACGTCGTAATGCTCGTCGATCAGCACCTTGAGCACCGCGTCGCCGAGTGCCGGATCGTCGATGGGACTCTCGGGTCCGCCGACCTTCACCGAGGCCGCCTGCCCCTTCCACACCCGGTCTCGACGGTCGCGCGCATGCTCGGGCGCCTCGACGAGCAGGCCCGCGTCAGCCAGCACCCGCAGGTGGAAGCTGATCTTGTTCGCCGGCACACCCAGGGCCTCGGCGGCATCCGCGGCGCGCAGATACTCGCGCTTGGCGAGCAGGCGGAGGATCTGTCGGCGCAGCGGGTGCGTGAACGCCTTCAGCATGTCGGTCGTGGCATTCGTGGTCTGCTCGCCTGTCGCCTGCAGCTCTGCCTGCTCCCGCTTCGCTGCGGCCTGCTCTGCCGCTGCCTCAGCTGCCTGCGGAACCGCCGACTCCTGGGGTGGCTGCCCACCCGCACGCGTCGTCTTCGCCATTCCCGAAGTCTAGCCGGTTTAATTGCGCAACTCCTATTGCGCAATCTATCTTGCGTGATTATCGTTGCCTTTATGACCACCACGCCCCGCCTCTGGCGACAGACCCCGTATCTGCTGTGGCTTACCTCCGACACAGGCAAGGGCCTGGCGATGACCCTGTTCAGCTTCGCCGTGCCGCTGCTCGCATTGGTGATCACGAACGATCCCGCGAAGGCGGGCATCATCGCGGCGGTCGGCACGGTCGTGCGGCTGCTCGCGACGCTGGCCGGCGGCGTGCTGGCCGACCGGCACCGTCGCATCGTCATGATGGCTCTCGGGGCGGGCATCGCGGTCATCTGTGCGGGCGCGTTCACGGCGATGGCCCTCGCGGGTGGCGTCGACTTCGTCAGCCTGCTGCTGTTCGAGGTGCTGCTGGCAGGTGTCGGCGGACTGTTCAGCCCGGCGGGTGAGGCCGCACTGAAGGACATCGTGCCCGAGCAGATGATGGGGCGCGCGCAAGCGGCGAACCAGGGCCGGGATGCCGCTCTGCAGCTGGCCGGCGGACCGATCGGCGGGATGCTGCTGGCC
>JBARWR010000522.1:0-4504 GCA_049646915.1 Microbacterium sp. | reverse complement strand
CCGGCAGGTAGTCCGGCAGCTCCGCCGCGTCGAACTCCCAGCCCGCCGCGCGGTACGCGTCGAGGAACGTCACCAGCGCCGTGCCGCGCCGGCGGGTGTCGCCGGTGGCGTAGTAGCTCAGGTACAGCGAGCACTTGCGCTTCATGTCGAAGGTGGTGACATACGTCTTCTGCCAGTCGGATGCACCCGCGGCCCGCGCCCGCGCGATGAACCGCAGCAGCGGTTCGGAGACGGATGCCGGCAGCGTCGCCGCGTTCGCCTCGAACACGTCCAGGCGGTCGAACCACTGCGCATCCGGGTAGTCCAGCAGCAGCGAGGTCAGCATGTGCACGGTGCACCGCTGCGCACGCGTCAACGACGCCGGGGCCAGCACCTCGGGCAGCCGGCGCTGAGGCGTGACCCGCGGGGGCAGGACGGTGCTCATGTCTGCTCCTCGTCGTACGAGCGCGGCTCGGCCCGCTCGGACGGCGGGAACAGGCCGGTCGGCCTGCCGTTGCCATCCCAGTTCAGCAGGTTGACGCGGCCGGACGTCGACGGCTGATCGGCGGTCTGCCGGTCGGCAAGCGCATGGAAGTTCTCCACGGCCACGGGAACCGCAGAACCGCTGGCCGCACCGAACGGTCCGCCCGCACCGCCCATTCCGGGCCCGCCATCGAAGTCCAGCGAGCACGCCATCTCCTCGAGGTCGTGCGCCTGCTCGTGGTGCGCCGGGGGAATGACGTAGCGCTCCTCGTACTTGGCGATCGCCAGCAGTCGGTACATCTCCTCGATCTCACGCCCGCTCATGCCCACCGCGTTGGCGATGCTCTCGTCGCGCACGTCGTCGATGCTCACCCCGCGCATGTACGAGCGCATCGCGGCGAGCTTGCGCAGCGCCGCATCCACGGGCCCGATGTCGCCCGCGGTGAACAGCTCCGCCAGATAGCCGATCGGGATGCGCAGCTTGTCGATCGCCGCGAAAAGCGTCCTGGCATCCTCGCCGTCGTTGCCCGATCCGGTCACCACGTCGACGACGGGGGACAGCGGCGGGATGTACCAGACCATCGGCATGGTGCGGTACTCGGGATGCAGGGGCAGCGCCACCTCGTAGTCGTGCAGCAGGCGCCAGACCGGGCTGCGCTGAGCGGCCTCGATCCAGTCCTCCGGGATGCCGTCGCGCCGCGCGGCCTCGATGACCTCGGGGTCGTGCGGGTCCAGCAGCACCGAACGCTGCGCCGCCAGCAGCTCGTGCTCATCCTCGACTGCCGCCGCTTCGGCGACCCGGTCCCCGTCGTACAGGACGAGCCCCAGGTATCGCAGCCGGCCCACGCAGGTCTCCGAGCACACGGTCGGCAGGCCCACCTCGATGCGCGGATAGCACATCGTGCACTTCTCGGCCTTGCCGGTCTTGTGGTTGAAGTAGACCTTCTTGTACGGGCATCCGGACACGCACATCCGCCAGCCCCGGCACGCGTCCTGGTCGACGAGCACGATGCCGTCCTCCTGGCGCTTGTACATCGCACCGGACGGGCAGGATGCCACGCACGAGGGGTTCAGACAGTGCTCGCAGATGCGCGGCAGGTAGAACATGAAGGCCTTCTCGAACTCGGCCTTCACCTCTTCGCTCATCTTCTGCAGGATCGGGTCCTGCTGCATGGTCTCGATCGATCCGCCCAGGTCGTCGTCCCAGTTCGCCGACCACGACACCTTCATGTCCTTGCCGGTGATCAGGCTCTTCGGCCGCGCGACCGGAGTGTGGTCGCCGCTGGGCGCGTTCACGAGCATGTCGTAGTCGTAGGTCCACGGCTCGTAGTAGTCGTCGATCTCAGGGAGCTTCGGGTTCGAGAAGATCCGGGCGAGCTTCGCGAGGCGTCCGCCCGCGCGCAGCCGCAGCTTGCCGCGCTTGTCGCGCACCCAGCCGCCCTGCCACTTGTCCTGGTCCTCGTAGCCGCGCGGGTAGCCGACACCTGGTCGGGTCTCGACGTTGTTGAACCAGACGTACTCCACGCCGGTGCGGTTCGTCCACGCCTGCTTGCACGTGACCGAACAGGTGTGGCATCCGATGCACTTGTCGAGGTTCATCACCATCGACATCTGAGCCATGACCTTCATCGGTACTGCACCTCCTGGTTGCGGCGGCGGATCGTGGTAACCTCGTCGCGCTGGTTCCCCGTCGGCCCCAGATAGTTGAACGCCCAGGACAGCTGCGCGTAGCCCCCGATCAGGTGGCTGGGCTTGAGCAGGATGCGGGTGAGGGAGTTGTGGATGCCGCCGCGCAGACCGCTCGTCTCGCTGATCGGCACATCCACGGTGCGGTCCTTCGCGTGGTACATGTACACCGTGCCCTCCGGCATCCGATGCGACACGTTGGCGCGGGCGACGACGACGCCGTTGCGGTTGTACGACTCGATCCAATCGTTGTCGCGCACCCCGATCTTCTCGGCGTCCTGCGGACTCATCCAGATCGTGGGGCCGCCGCGCGAGAGCGACAGCATGAACAGGTTGTCCTGATACTCCGAGTGGATCGACCATTTCGAGTGCGGCGTCAGGTAGCGCACATGCACTTCTGCGGCAGACCCGCCGGCGTCGGATGCCGTTCCGGGCACCACGTCGCCGAACAGGCGGTGCATGTCCAGCGGCGGCCGGTAGATCGGCAGCGCCTCACCCAGCTCGTCCATCCAGTCGTGGTCGAGGTAGAAGTGCTGGCGACCGGTGAGCGTGTGCCACGGCTTGAGCTGCTCGACGTTGATCGCGAAGGCGGTGTACCGCCTGCCGCCGTGTTCGGATCCCGACCACTCGGGCGAGGTGATCACGCTGCGCGGCTGCACCGACACGTCCTGGAAGGACAGGTGCGTGCCCTCGTGCTCGTCGGCGAGGAACGCCAGCTTCTGCCCGGTGTGCTTCTCGAGCGCCTTGAACCCCTGCACGGCCAGGCGGCCGTTGCTGGTGCCGGAGAACGCCAGGATCATCTCGCAGGCGCGCTGATCGCTGTCCAGTCGCACCGAACCGCTGTACGTCCCCGCCCCGACCGTGCCGTTCTTGCTCTTCAGCATCTCGATCTCGGGCTCGGCGTGATACGTGACGCCCTTGGTGGTCATCCCGAGCTTCGCGGTCAGCGGGCCCAGGGCCTTCCACTGCTCGGCGAGGTTCGGGTAGTCGCGCTCCACGACCGTCAGCTTCGGCATGGTCACGCCGGGCACGCGAGGCAGATCCTGCACACGGCCGTGCGGGGTCGCCATCGCATCCGGCGTGTCGTGCTGCAGCGGCGTCGCGACCACGTCGCGACGCACACCGAGGTGCGTGCGGGACATCTCGCTGAACTTCTCGGCGAGGATGCGGAAGGTCTCGAAGTCGGTCTTCGTCTGCCACGGCGGCGCGATGGCCGGGTTGAACGCGTGGATGAACGGATGCATGTCCGTCGAGGACAGGTCGTACTTCTCGTACCAGGTCGCCGCCGGCAGCACGATGTCGCTGAACAGCGTGGTGCTGGTCATCCGGAAATCCGCCGTCATCAGCAGATCGAGCTTGCCCTCGGGGGCCTTCTCGTGCCACGTCATCGACGTCGGGCGGGATCCCTCGGCGGCCTCGTCGGCGCGCACGGCGGCATCCGTTCCCAGCAGGTGCTTGAGGAAGTACTCGTTGCCCTTGCCCGACGAGCCCAGCACGTTCGCGCGCCACATGGTCATCACACGCGGGAAGTTCTCCGGGGCATCCGGGTCCTCCACGGCGAAGCGCAGCGAGCCGTCGTCGAGGCTGTCCACGACGTGCTGCGCGGGGTCCTTGCCCGCGGCCTCGGCCTCGGCGACGAGGTCGAGCGGGTTGCGGTCGAAAGTCGGGTAACTGGGCATCCAGCCGCGCTGCACCGATTCCACCAGGCAGTCGGCGGTGGTCCGGCCGGCGAAGGCGCCCTTGCCCAGCGGCGAGGACAGCTGATCCGCGGGAAGACCGTCGTAGCGCCACTGGTCTGTCGAGAGATAGAAGAACGCGGTGCCGATCGTGTAGCGCGGCGGGCGCACCCAGTCGGACGCGCCGGCGTACTGCTGATATCCGGTGAGCGGACGCACCTTCTCCTGGCCGACGTAGTGCGCCCAGCCACCGCCGTTCACGCCCTGGCATCCGGTCATCGTCGTCAGCGCGAGGAACGTGCGGTAGATCGTGTCGGAGTGGAACCAGTGGTTGGTGCCGGCACCCATCAGGATCATCGAGCGGCCGCCGCTGCGTTCGGCGTTGTCCGCGAACTCGCGGGCGATGCGCTCGGCCTGCTGCGCGGGGACCGAGGTGTGCTCCTCCTGCCAGGCGGGCGTCCCGGGGCTGGTCGCGTCGTCATAGCCGGTCGCCCACTGGCCCGGAAGGCCGGCGCGGCCCACGCCGTACTGCGCGAGCATGAGGTCGAACACGGTGGTGACGGTCTTGCCTGCGACGGTGCGCACCGGTACGCCGCGGGTGATCGAGCCCGATCCGCCGGCGTGCTCCTGACCGGGCTGCGGGTCCAGATCGAAGCGCGGCAGGCGCACCTCGACGGCCT
>JBARWR010000521.1:0-3535 GCA_049646915.1 Microbacterium sp. | reverse complement strand
GGCCGTAGCCGGACCCGGTCGGGGTGGAGGCGGCCGTCGGGAGCCCGGCGTTCTCGGCAGCCCGCTTGGCCGGGTTGCCCGAGCGCGAGCCGCCCTTGCTCTTGGAGCCCTTCTTGCCGCGCTTGGTCGATGCTCCGGGCTTGCCCATCGGCCCCATCCCGGGAATCTGCGGGGTGCCACCGCGAGCGACCGTCTTCATCATCTTCGCCGCCTGCTCGAAGCGCTGGACGAGCTGGTTGACGTCGGTGACGGTCATTCCCGAACCCTTGGCGATGCGCAGACGACGCGAGCCGTTGAGCATCTTCGGTGTGCGACGCTCACTCGGAGTCATCGACCGGATGATGGCCTCGGTGCGGTCGATCTCCTTCTCGTCGAAGTCGTCGAGCTGCTGCTTCATCTGCCCCATGCCCGGAAGCATCCCGAGCATCTTCTTCATCGAGCCCATCTTCTTCATCTGCTGAAGCTGGTCGAGGAAGTCCTCGAGCGTGAAGGCCTCGGTCGCGAGCTTCTCGGCCATCTTCATGGCCTCTTCCTCATCGAAGGCCTGCTGTGCCTGCTCGATGAGGGTGAGGATGTCGCCGAGGTCGAGGATGCGGCTCGCCATGCGGTCGGGGTGGAACGGCTCGAGGTCTTCGAGGTTCTCGCCGGTGGAGGCGAAGATGATCGGGCGTCCGGTGACGGATGCCACAGACAGCGCCGCACCACCGCGCGCATCGCCGTCGAGCTTGGAGAGCACGACGCCGGTGAAGTCGACCCCCTCCTGGAAGGCCTTCGCCGTGTTCACGGCGTCCTGACCGATCATCGCGTCGATGACGAACAGGACCTCATCCGGTTCGGTCGCCGTGCGGATGTCGGATGCCTGCTTCATGAGCTCGGCATCCACGCCCAGGCGTCCCGCGGTGTCGATGATGACCACGTCGTGCTGCTGACGGCGTGCATGCTCGACGCCGGCCTTGGAGACCTTCACGGGGTCACCCACGCCGTTGCCGGGTTCGGGGGCGAAGATCGTGGCACCCGCACGCTCGGCGACGACCTGCAGCTGCGTGACGGCGTTCGGACGCTGCAGGTCGGCGGCGACCAGCAGAGGAGTGTGCCCGTCGGCCTGCAGCTGACGGGCGAGCTTGCCCGCAAAGGTCGTCTTACCTGAGCCCTGGAGTCCTGCGAGCATGATGACGGTCGGCGGAGTCTTCGCGAACTCCAGCCGGCGCTGCTCACCGCCGAGGATCGCGACGAGTTCCTCATTCACGATCTGCACGACCTGCTGCGCGGGATTCAGTGCCTTGTTGACCTCGTCGCCCAGTGCACGCTCGCGCACCTTGGCTGTGAAGTCCTTGACGACGACGAGCGCGACGTCGGCATCGAGCAGCGCACGACGGATCTCGCGGACGGTGCCGTCGACGTCGGCGGGGCTCAGCTTTCCCTTCGTACGCAGATTGCGGAAGGTCTCGGTGAGCCGGTCGGAGAGCGTGCCAAATGTAGCCATGGTGCCCTCGATTCTACGGGAGCACGGCCCTGTCGCAGCGCAGGGCGGCTTCTCAGGCGTCCAGTCGGGGTGGAATCTCGCATACGACGTGCACACATCCCCAGCTGATCCCCGAGAGCGTCAGATCAGCGCATCTCGACCCTCAGATATCTCGCAGACGGTATATTTGCCCTATGACAATGGATTCCGTACGGTCAGCACCTCGCAGCGACAGCACTCCCCATTCGGAGGAGCCGCTGCAGACCACCGCCGCGCGCCTGATCCGCGATGCCCGGGTCGCCCAGAAGCTCACCCAGTCACAGCTCGCCACCCGGGTCGGCACGAGTCAGAGCGCGATCAACCGCATCGAGCGGGGCGGACAGAATCTCACGCTCGAACTGCTCGCGCGCATCAACGCCGCACTGGGCAACGAGATCCTCACCCTCGGCCAGCCCAGCATCAGCCAGCACATCCGCGTGCAGGGCGGTCGGCAGCTGAGCGGATCGATCACGGTCAACTCCAGCAAGAACGGCGCGGTCGCGCTGCTGTGCGCGAGCCTGCTCAACCGCGGCCGTACGACTCTGCATCGTGTGGCCCGCATCGTCGAGGTGGACCGCATCCTCGATGTACTGCGCAGCTTCGGCGTCTCGGCCGTCTGGTCGGAGAATGGTGAGGACCTCGAGATCCGCGTTCCGCAGCAGCTGGATCTCAGCGCGATCAACGCCGACGCCGGTCGTCGCACACGCAGCGTGATCATGTTCCTGGGTCCGCTGCTGGGCCGCCACAGCGAGTTCTCGCTCCCCTACGCCGGCGGCTGCGACCTGGGCACCCGCACCGTCGAGCCGCACATGCTCGCGCTGCGGCGCTTCGGCCTCTCGGTCGAGGCGACCACGGGCTGGTACCGGGCCACGGTCGCCGAGGTGGGCGATGACGAGCTGCACGTGGTGCTCACCGAGCGCGGTGACACGGTGACCGAGAACGCGATCATGGCAGCCGCCGGCCGCGACGGCGTGACCGTCATCCGCAACGCCAGCCCGAACTACATGGTGCAGGACCTCTGCTTCTACCTGGAGCTGCTGGGCATCCGCATCGAGGGGGTCGGCACCACCACGCTGCGCATCCACGGCAGGAGCGAGATCGACGAGGATGTCGACTACTGGCCCGGCGAGGACCCGGTGGAGGCGATGACGCTGCTCACCGCCGGCATCGTGACGGGGTCGGAGATCACGGTGAAGCGCGTGCCGATCGAGTTCATGGAGATCGAGCTGGGCGTGCTCACCGAGATGGAGTTGCACTACGACCTGACGCCCGAGTACCCGGGGGCGAACGGACGCACCCGCCTGGTCGACCTGACCGTGCACCCGTCGACCATGCACGCTCCCGTCGACAAGATCCATTCCATGCCGTTCCCCGGCATCAACATCGACAACCTGCCCTTCTTCGCGGTGATCGCCGCCAGCGCCGAGGGGACCACGCTCATCCACGACTGGGTGTACGAGGGCCGGGCCATCCACCTGTCCGACCTCACCAGGCTCGGCGCCGACATCCGGCTGCGCGATCCCCATCGTCTCGATGTCACCGGCCCCACACGGTGGTCGGCGGCCGACGTGATCTGCCCGCCCGCCCTTCGCCCGGCTGTGGTGCTGCTGCTGGCCATGCTCGCGTCGAAGGGAACCAGCGTGCTGCGCAACATCGCCGTCATCGAACGCGGCTACGAAGGCCTGTGGTCACGTCTCAACGAGATCGGCGCGGCGATCACCCCGTTCCGCGACTGATCGGGAGCCGCGGCGGCACAGCGGCTGCCCCGTCTCCTCCGTCAGCCCCAGGGAAGATCGTGGATGCTGCGCAGCGCCTCGTCGAACTGCGCCTCCAGCGACGCCTGACCGGCGCCCTGCTCCGCCCACACCCGGAGGGAGGACAGCACAGCGGTGCCGAGAGCCGAGCCGAGGATGTCGGCACGGATCTCATCGATACCCGAACTGCGAGCGGCCCCGGCGACGGCCGACGCGATCCGCGCGTGACGCAGCCCGGTGTCACGCAGCAGCTCGGTCTCCAGACTCATCGCCGCGGCAT
>JBARWR010000520.1:0-4220 GCA_049646915.1 Microbacterium sp. | reverse complement strand
GATCTGGCCGGGGGAGCGGGAGCGCGCCGAGCGCATCGCCGGCGCCGTAGCGATCGCGCAGGCCGATCCGCCTCTGATTCTCGCGGGGGATGCCGAATCGCGTCTCGATGATCTGCTGGCCTCCGCGCCCGCGGGCGCGACACCGGTCATCATGACGCCCGGGATGCTGGTCTACCTGCCGCGTGCGGCGCGTGCGTCGCTGATCGATCGCATCCGGTCCAGCGGTGCGCGCTGGGTGACCATCGATTCTCCGAGCCTGCACGACGGATGGCGTCCGCCCGTCGAACCTGCGAGCTTCGGCGGGTTCGCGGTGGCGCTCGACGGCGAGGTGCTGTCGGATGCCGATCCGCTCGGGCGCTGGTGGGAGTGGCGCGCGGGTGACGCGGCGGGAGACGGATAGCCTGAGGCCATGCTGGGTGGACTCTCCGAGCGCGACCGCGCGATCCTGACGCTGGAGGCGGCGTGGCCGCGGCACGGCGGCATGAAGGAGGAGACCATCCGCGCGCAGCTGGGCATGAGTCCGGCGCGCTACTACCAGCTGCTCGGACGCCTGATCGACACGGAGGAGGCGTTGGATTTCGATCCGCTCCTGATCCGCCGGCTGCGCCGACTGCGCGATGCTCGTGGACGACAGCGCACCACGCGTATGCGCGGATTTGTCGGCTGAGAGCCGCGATCTGCCGGCGGCTCGCAGGCTGTGTCGCTCCGGGCGCATTCCCGGAATGCGCCCGATAGCATCGAGGAGTGTCAAAGCCCTCCCACGACAGATTCGACGACGTTCCCCGTTCCTCGGGCCGCGTCGGCGCGCACCGCGCCGAGCAGCCCGGCATCAACGGACCCGTCACCCTGCTGTGGTCCGCGGCGGTCGCCCTCGTGCTCATCGTCATCGGGATCTTCATCTCACTCGTGCTGATGGGACGCATCCAGCTGTTCGGCTCGGCCGAGCCGGCACCGCAGCAGACCCAGGGCGTGGTCGCCGAGATCGACACGTCGTATCGGGTGCTCATCCTGAACGCCACCCCGCAGGCCGGTGTCGTCGCGTCCGTTCGCCAGGAGCTCATCGACCAGGGGTGGGCGGCGGACGCCGTGTTCGGCAGCGACGGCTCCACCTCGGAGTTCCCCGACACCACCGTGTTCTACGTGGACAAGGCGGACGAAGCGGCCGCCCTGGGAGTCGCCGAGGTGCTGGGCGGCGTCAAGGCGGAGCAGAGCGATCACTACGCGACTCTCAATGACAGCGAGCTGCCGCAGCTCACGGTCGTGGTCGGACTTGATCATCTGGGCACTGAGAGTCCTGCGCCCGACGGTGGGCAGGAGACGCCCGCGGACTGATCCGCGCTCGGCGAACACCCTCTCTCGGCGGCTTGCACTCTCATGGGTCGAGTGCCAGACTGGGGTTAGCACTCGGTCACTCTGAGTGCTAATACCCCATCGCCTACGTCCGGGAGGGACGAAAGACTCATGGCAAAGATCATCGCTTTCGATGAGGAGGCCCGTCGCGGCCTCGAGCGCGGCCTCAACATCCTGGCCGACGCAGTCAAGGTGACCCTCGGCCCGCGCGGCCGCAATGTCGTCCTCGAGAAGAAGTGGGGCGCCCCCACGATCACGAACGACGGAGTGTCGATCGCCAAGGAGATCGAGCTCGACGACCCGTACGAGAAGATCGGTGCGGAGCTCGTCAAGGAGGTCGCCAAGAAGACCGACGACGTCGCCGGTGACGGAACCACCACCGCCACGGTGCTCGCTCAGGCGCTGGTCCGCGAGGGTCTGCGCAACGTCGCAGCCGGCGCTGACCCCATCTCGCTCAAGCGCGGCATCGAGAAGGCCGTCGCGGCCATCACCGCCGACCTGCTCTCCAGCGCCAAGGAGATCGACTCCAAGGAGCAGATCGCCGCGACCGCGTCCATCTCCGCCGCAGACCCTGCCATCGGCGAGCTCATCGCCGAGGCGATCGACAAGGTCGGCAAGGAAGGCGTCGTCACCGTCGAGGAGTCGCAGACCTTCGGCACCGAGCTCGAGCTCACCGAGGGCATGCGCTTCGACAAGGGCTACCTGAACCCGTACTTCGTCACGGACCCGGACCGCCAGGAGGCTGTCTTCGAGGACCCGTACATCCTCATCGCCAACCAGAAGATCGGCAACATCAAGGATCTGCTGCCCGTCGTCGACAAGGTGATCCAGGACGGCAAGGAACTCGTCATCATCGCCGAGGACGTCGAGGGCGAGGCTCTCGCGACGCTGGTGCTGAACAAGATCCGCGGCATCTTCAAGTCGGCTGCCGTCAAGGCGCCCGGCTTCGGCGACCGTCGCAAGGCTCAGCTGCAGGACATCGCGATCCTCACCGGTGGTCAGGTCATCACCGAAGAGGTCGGTCTCAAGCTCGAGAACACCACGCTCGACCTGCTGGGCCATGCACGCAAGGTCATCATCACCAAGGATGAGACCACCATCGTCGAGGGCGCCGGAGAGGCATCCGCGATCGAGGGTCGCGTGACCCAGATCCGTCGCGAGATCGAGAACACCGACAGCGACTACGACCGCGAGAAGCTGCAGGAGCGCCTCGCCAAGCTCGCCGGCGGCGTGGCCGTCATCAAGGCGGGCGCGGCCACCGAGGTCGAGCTCAAGGAGCGCAAGCACCGCATCGAGGACGCCGTCCGCAACGCGAAGGCTGCTGTCGAGGAGGGCATCGTCCCCGGTGGTGGCGTCGCGCTTCTGCAGTCGGCGAAGGTCCTTGACGGACTGGCGCTCGAGGGTGACGAGGCGACCGGCGCGAACATCGTCCGCGTTGCACTCGAGTCTCCGCTGAAGCAGATCGCTCTCAACGCGGGCCTGGAGCCCGGTGTGGTCGCACACAAGGTCTCGGAGCTGCCGTCCGGCCAGGGCCTGAACGCGGCCACCGGTGAGTACGGCGACATGTTCGCACAGGGCATCATCGACCCGGCCAAGGTCACGCGCTCGGCGCTGCAGAACGCAGCCTCGATCGCCGCGCTGTTCCTCACCACCGAGGTCGTCGTGGCGGACAAGCCCGAGAAGGCTCCGGCCATGCCGGCCGACCCGTCGGGCGGCATGGACTTCTGACGTCCGAGTCGGGTCAAGGTTGAGCGAGCACCGCGAAGCGGAGCGAACCGAAACCCCAGCCACACAGACAGAACGCCCTCTGCTTCGGCAGGGGGCGTTCTGCATTCCGCCCGGGTCAGCTGGCTGGCAGCGTCAGCGGAGTGCCACGGTCAGCGGAGTGCCACGGTCAGCGGAACAGGCTTGCGGAGTACTGATCGGCATCCGCGTACTGGCTCGCCGCCGAGCCGAGCGCGCCGCTGATCGACGAAAGCACCTGCTCGACGTGCATCTGCGCGCCACGCCACTGCTCGCTGCACTGCTGGAATGCGGCGGACGCCGATCCGGTCCAGGACGACTGCAGCTGCGTCAGCTGAGCCATCAGCGCGGTGGACTCGCTCTGCAGCCGCTCCATGGTGGCGCGGGCGGCGCCGTTCGCGGCGAGGACCGCATCGGTGTCGACGGTGAAGACGGACATGAGATCTCCTCTCGTTGGGCTTCCGACACTAGAAGCTCGTCGAGGATGCGGATGCCGGTATCCACGGCATCCGTGCACAACTCGTCGAAGACGAGGAATGTGCAGGAGGAAGCGGCTCAGAGGTCCAGGCGGTCCAGGGGCTGCGTCTCCTCGAGCAGATGCGCGGGCGTGGCCTGCGCGGGAGCGAGCGGCAGCGAGACGATGAACGTGGCCCCGCCTCCCGGCGTCTCATCCACGCGCACCGAGCCGTGCAGCGTCTCCACGATCGACGCGACGATCGCCAGTCCCAGGCCCGATCCGCCGGTCTCCCTGGCTCGGGACGTGTCCGCACGCCAGAAGCGCTCGAAGATATGCTCGCGGATCTGCGGGGGGATGCCTTCGCCGTGATCGACGATGGCGATCGTGCCGACTCCACGGAGCCGGTCCGCGCCGACCACGATCTCGATCGCGCCGTCAGCGGGCGAGAACCGGCGGGCGTTGCCGAGCAGGTTCGTCACCACCTGGCGCACCTTGTTCTCCTCGCCGAGCACGATCGGAGGCGTGCGCACGGGTGCATCGGTCGCCTCGGTGAAGTCGATGGACACGATCGACTGAGCCAGGGGCTTCGGTCGTCGGCGCAGTCGGCTGAGCGGGTTGAGCGGACCCGTCGCACGAGCGGGCGGTGCCGTCTGCGGTGTGGGAGGCGCCG
>JBARWR010000519.1:0-4379 GCA_049646915.1 Microbacterium sp. | reverse complement strand
TGCCCGTCCTGATCGGCAGCGAGGTCGAGCCGGATGCTCAGCCGACCTTCGGCGTCGCCGTACGCGCGAAGCTCGCCGATCTCGGCGCCACGGACGAACGCTGGGCGAGCTGGAAGGACGAGTCCGGCTGGACCGTCAAGCTGGAGTTCACCGCCGATGAGGTCGAGCACGACGCGCGCTGGGCCTTCGATCCCCGGCGCAGCTCTCTGTCTCCGCTCAACGCCGACGCCACCCAGCTGTCGCGCCAGGGCGCGCTGCCGGAAGGTCTGATCCCGCGCCTGCGCGCGGTGGACGCGGAGCGCGTGTCCCCGTACAAGGACGACAGCCGTTTCGACTCGGGCGCGTTCGGGCCACGACTGCTCCCCCACCTCGACGAGCAGCAGGACGACACTCAGCCCGCGTCGGAGCATTCCAGCGCCGCGGTCCAGGAGGCCGCCGCCCGCCGTGCGCCGGAAGAGAGCCACTCGAGCGCCGAGACCGCCGATCTGCTGGAAGCGCTGCGTCGTCGTCGGGGCCAGCGCGAGTCGGCTCCGCTGTTCGACGATGACGACGATGAGAGCTCGGGTCCGATCGCCCTCTTCGACGCGGTCGAGGAGGAACCGGAGGAACAGGCACCGGTGCCCGAGCCGGAGAGCATCGACACCACCTCGGGTCGGCGCAAGCGCCGCAATGCGATGCCCAGCTGGGATGAGATCGTCTTCGGCGCCCGAACCGACGAGTAGTCGGATCCGGCTCAGCGGGCGAAGGCGCCCATCCTGATGAACGGCACCCGCCACTCCTCCTGTGTGAGCGATCCGTGCTGGCCGACCATGCTGCGTCCGCGCTGGTCCTCCGCCTCGCCGTCGTAGACGGCGCGGTTCGATCGGGCGGCGACCAGCAGATCGCCCATCCGGGAACGGGCGGCGTCGGTCACCGCCGCACCGAACAGCCCGGCATCGATCGCCTCGGCGCGGCTGACGACGTCGGCGATCCCCTCCAGGTCGCGGCGCCAGCGACCCAGGATCGCGGGCAGATCGGCATCCGGCTCGGTGTAGACATGCAGCATCCGGGGTTCGCCGCCGATGTGACGGATGCCGTCGTGCCAGCCGTCCGCGGCGTCCAGGACGAGCTGCCGGTGCTTCGGCACATCGATCATGCCGTGATCGGCTGTGACGAGCACCCCGACACCGTCGGGAATGCGCAGGGAGAGCGCCGCGTCGATGTCCTCGAGCGCGCGTACCCACTCCGCGGAGTCGATGCCGTGCTTGTGACCGGCTTTGTCGATCTCGGGCAGGTAGCAGTAGACGATCGCCCCGTCGTGGGCGTCCGCCAGCTCCCAGGCCAGCTCGACGCGGTCGGCCGGCGACTGCGCAGAGCGGAACTCTGCGCCGCGCAGGATGGCCCGCGTGAAACCGGTCCCCGCGTAGGCGGGGAAGCCGACGACGAACGCGGGACGGCCGGCAGCGGTCGCCTGTTCGAAGAGAGTGGGCGCGGACTGCCACACCAGCGGGTCCACGCCCACGGACTCCCACTCGGTGAGCTGGTTCACCAGAACGCCGCGCTCGGGGTTCAGCACGCGGTACCCGACCATGCCATGCGTCCCGGGAGCGACGCCGGTGACCAGGCTCGTGAGCGCCGCTGCGGTCGTGGTAGGGAAGACCGATCCGGCGACATCCTTCTTGGCCATCGCCGATGCCAGGGTGCGCGCGTGGCCCGCGTGCGCGCGCAGTGGGATCGCGCCGAGCCCGTCGATCACCACGAGCACGACCGACCGCGCGGGAGCGAGGTCCGTCCCGGCACCGCGCAGCGCAGCGAGCAGCTGAGGCGCCACCCCGGCGATGTTCCGCGTCGATTCGAGGCTGGACGGTAACATGAGAGGCATCCGGGTCAGTCTTTCACAGGCGTCCCATCGCCGCGCCGTATCCGGGGCGTCGTCGCGAGTCCACCCCGAGCGTCCAGCAGGAAGTCCATGCCACAGCCCTCGTCATCCGAGCCCGTCCACGAGCGCATCCAGGACATCGATCTGTCCCAGGAGATGCAGGGGTCCTTCCTCGAGTACGCCTACTCGGTGATCTACTCCCGTGCGCTGCCCGATGCCCGCGACGGACTCAAGCCCGTGCAGCGTCGCATCCTCTACCAGATGGCGGAGATGGGCCTGCGTCCCGACCGCGGGCATGTGAAGAGCGCCCGCGTGGTCGGCGAGGTGATGGGAAAGCTGCACCCACACGGCGACAGCGCCATCTACGACGCCCTGGTGCGCCTGGCGCAGAGCTTCGCGCTGCGTGTTCCCCTGGTCGACGGCCACGGCAACTTCGGCTCGCTCGATGACGGTCCCGCGGCATCCCGATACACAGAGGCGCGACTGGCGGCATCCGCTCTGGCTCTCACGGAGAACCTCGACGAGGACGTCGTCGACTTCGTGCCGAACTACGACGGCCAGTTCCAGCAGCCCGCCGTGCTGTCGGCGGCGTTCCCGAACCTGCTCGTCAACGGCGCCAGCGGCATCGCGGTCGGCATGGCGACGAACATGGCACCCCACAACCTCATCGAGGTCATCGCTGCGGCCACCCACCTGCTCGAGAATCCGGATGCCGGCACCGCCGAGCTGATGGAGTTCGTGCCCGGTCCGGACTTCCCGTCCGGCGGCATCCTGATGGGCCTGGACGGCGTCAAAGACGCCTACGAGACGGGCCGCGGCGCGTTCAAGCTGCGCGCGAAGACGTCCATCGAGCCCCTGGGCCCCCGCCGCACCGGGATCGTCGTCACGGAGCTGCCGTACCAGGTCGGCCCCGAGCGCGTGATCGAGAAGGTCAAGGACGCGGTCAACGCGAAGAAGCTGCAGGGCATCAGCGACATCCAGGACCTCACCGACCGCAAGAACGGCCTGCGGCTGGTGATCCCAATCAAGACCGGTTTCGATCCGGCTGCCGTGCTCGAGCAGCTGTTCCGGTACACCCCGCTCGAGGACTCGTTCTCGATCAACAACGTCGCGCTCGTCGAGGGCCAGCCGCGCACACTCGGTCTGAAGGAGCTGCTGCGGGTGTACCTGCAGCACCGGATCGAGGTCGTCACGCGGCGCAGCCGCTACCGGCTCGCGCGCCGCAACGAGCGCCTGCACCTGGTGCGCGGCCTGCTGCTGGCCATCCTCGATATCGATGAGGTCATCCAGGTCATCCGCTCCTCGAACGACTCCGAGGCGGCGCGGGAGCGGCTGAAGCAGGTCTTCGACCTCGACGACGTCCAGGCTGAGTACATCCTCGAGCTGCGTCTGCGGCGCCTGACGAAGTTCTCGCTCCTGGAGCTCGAGACCGAGCGAGACAAGCTGCTGGCCGAGATCGCCGAGCTCGAGAAGCTGCTCGGCGATCCGGCCCTGGTGCGCGCGCAGGTCGCGCAGGAGCTGGACCATGTGGCCGAGACCTTCGGCACTCCGCGTCGCACGCTGCTGCTGAACGCCGCTCCCCCGAAGACGCGCACCACGAAGTCCGCCGCCGAACTCCAGATCGCCGACGCCCCCGCCACACTGCTCCTGTCGACCACAGGACGCGCTGTGCGCGTGGATCTGGGCCCCGAGGCCGACATACCCGCGCCCAGGCGCCGAAGCAAGCACGATGCCATCCAGGCCCGTCTGGACACGACCACGCGCAGCGAGATCGGCGCGGTCACGAGCACCGGCCGCGTGCTGCGATTCACGCCGGTCGACATCCCCGCCGTCCCTGCGACCTCGGTCGGCCTGGGCGCAGGCGTGCGGATCGCCGACTACCTCGGTCTCACGGACCGCAACGAGCGGGTGCTGGCGCTGATCCGCTTCGACGATGAGACCCCGCTCGCGCTCGGCACGAAGGACGGCGTGGTCAAGCGCGTCGTGCCCGCCACCCTCGCCGTGCGTCCGGAGCTGGAGATCATCAGCCTGAAGCCGAAGGATCGCGTCGTCGGCGCGGCATCGGCATCCGATGAGGCGGAGCTCGTCTTCGTCACTTCGGATGCCCGGCTGCTGCACTTCGCCGCCTCCGGCGTGCGCCCGCAGGGTGCGGCTGCCGGCGGCATGTCCGGCGTCAAGCTCGGCGCCTCCTCGGAGGTCATCTCGTTCACCGTGGTCTCCGACGCGGAGAACGCCCACGTCGTGACCGTGTCTGGTTCCGAGGGGATGCTGGCGGGGGCGGATGCCGGTCGCGCCAAGGTCTCCTCGTTCACAGAGTTCCCCGGCAAGGGACGGGCCACGGGCGGTGTCCGCGCGCATGCGTTCCTGAAGGGCGAGGACCGTCTGAGCCTGGCCTGGGTGGGCATCGAGCCGCACGCCATCGGGACCGACGGCGCTGCGCGTCAGCTGCCCGAGCCCGGTGCGAAGCGCGACGGCTCCGGTCAGCCTCTGGATGCGGTGATCGGCTCCGTCGGCACTGTCA
>JBARWR010000518.1:0-11456 GCA_049646915.1 Microbacterium sp. | reverse complement strand
TCATCGAGATGGACATAGAGTGTGACAAGGAGGGTGTTGAGGTCGGTTTTCACACATTGGGCTTAACACCCTCCGCCTCCGATTAACAGCCTCCACGCCGCGCGACCATTCGGACTCACTCATCTAGATCTCCCCAATCTCCTGCCCCAGCCGCAGATAGATCTCGGTAACCGCCTCATCATTGACGCGGTACCTGACCCACTCCCCCCGTTTGCGCTCCCCGCGAGGCGGATCAGCCAACAGCATTCCAGCAGCCTCCAACTCTCCGAGATATGGCACGAGTGTCGATGCCGGTACCTGCAGCGCGTCAGCAACAACTTTCCGCCCGACGTCGGGGGTCTTCCGCAGCTGGCGGATGATGCCGGCCATCACGCGGTTGCCCAGGATCGCGAGGGGCCCCTCGGCTCCGTCTCCATCAGCTGGGCGCGCGTATTTCGGCATTCTCCCATTGTGCTCGTGCCCCGCTGTGGCGTCCAGGCTAAGCACACGTATTACCCGTTTACTTCCTGACTGAACGGGTGTACCGTTCAGTGCATGTTCGAGACAGCGCTACAGATTCCGGTTCATTTCGGGAGTGGCTCTGCGGGTTTGTCCCCCAAACGGCCTACAGACGCCGTCAACCGAACCGGAGTATCGTCCACCCCGTCAGTGCGGCGCATGCCGGCTCAGTGCAGTCCGCGCATCGTCGCCATCCTGGATCTTCGGGAGGGCTGACCATCGTGGCCAGGGAGCGGGAGCGAGGACGCCATCTGCTGTGGGCGTGGATCGACGGTACGGTCCTGGCCGCGGGGATCCTCGCCATCTCTTGAGCACCCCCGACCCGACTCCCACAGCCACCGAGACGGCATCGACGACACCACCGACATCCACACCACCGAGCAACGAACCATCCGACGTCGTCGACCCGACGGTCACCGACCGTGGATGGATTCCTGAGCCGAACCGATCTCCTACGGTCGCGTTCATGTGGCCAGAGCCTCTTCGTCACTCATGTCTCGCTAGTCGATATCGTTTCGATGATCTGACTGAGCCAGTCGCGTGCTGATCCGACGTCCGCGAGCACCGGGGTCTTGCCGTTGACCTCAGTTTCGGCGCGCGCGTCTGCATATGCAAGCTCCCAGCCGTCCATCGGGCGCATTGGCAGTGGAGGCCATGCTTGCTGCCGCCGCCACTCAAAGGTGCGCACGCATAGACGGTGCAGACTGGCCAAGTTGGGGCCGGCGTTCCAGAGAAGTTGCAGGTCGACGAGATCGTGTGCCCGCACATAGGCGGGGTCTGTCACGGCGTGGACCTTCTGCGCGATCTGGTACTCCAGTTCGACCAGTTCGACCGGTTGCAGGTTGCCGAAGCCGAACTGGGCACCGAACTGCACGAGTTCCCCGTCGATCTCGTTCTGTGTGTGCGTGTGCGCATCTATCTCGGGGTCGGATACCTCGACATCGAGGGCGCCCCAAGGGTCCCCGAGGAACGCAATCGACACCCGATATGGGTGCATCACGTACTCGGGGCGGGCGAGCCCGGGATCGTGGAGCTTTAAGGCGCGCACTGTCGCTGTGAACGCGACACGGTTGGGTGCGTCCGGGTTGCGGCGCTGTTCTCCCTTCGACGCGGGCACGGTACCCCAGCCTTGCGCCAGACGCGCGCGGAATGCTTGCTCGAACTCTTCACCTCGGATGCGGGTGGAGACGTCGAGGTCGGCAGTGGCGCGCGTGCCGCGTTCCCCGAAGCGGAGCTTCACACCCATCCCGCCCTTGACCGCAACAGCGTCGGGGAGCATCTGCGAGACGATCAACGTGCACAGCATCATCCGCGCACGCGCGACGGGGATACCGTACTCGCCCGCAACTTCCGCGAGTCGGGTGTTGAGCTGAGTGACGTTCAGCGGCGGAGTCACGTTTCTCACGTCGACGCCGCCCTCCTCGTGGAGTCGTCCTGTTCTCCGATGAGTTCTCGCCGCCGCGCTTCGTCGACCAGCATCTCCCACCGGTCGGGCGGCATTCGATGCTGCATATCCGCCAAGGCACGCTGGACGGTCGTGGAAGGAATGCCCTCGTAGAGAGTGAGGTCGAACTCGGGCACGTCAGTCCGGTACTCGAGTTCCATCCACGCTGGCAGGGCACGGCGCACACGACGGCGAGTACCGACGCGCACCTTCGGCGGGTTGAACTGCCCGAGCCCGAACAGGCCCAGCACCGATTCACGATGCAGAAACGCCCCGGCGCCGGCGAGGGCGACCGCGATCGTCGGCTCGGTCAGCAATGTCGTCGGCACGTCACGGTGCACGTAGACACCCTGCCCGTACCCCCGGAGCGCACCGCGGGCAGCGAGCTTGCGCACTTCGACGGCGGGAACGCCCGCATCCTCCGCCTCGGTGATGGTCACCACACCGTTGCGGGATGCGGCGATCTCCCACAAGTCTTGTCGATAGCTCGTCATCACACCTCCTCGCTAATACTGTACCAAAAACGGTACTCTCTTGACAGTGAAGAAAGTCGATGAACATGGGCGATTGTGGGGTCGCTGTAGACAAGGTCTCTCGAACTGGTGGGACCGCTCAGATGCCCCCGGTGGTGCGAGTTCACGGTTGGTAGGCTCGCCTCAAGGAGTCGAGATGCCACAACGCCCCTCGCCATGGCGAGTGAATGATGCGGTGCTTTACGACGCCCTGCGCGATGAGATCCGTTCGTCCATCGCCGCTGTGATGGCTACGGCCGATAGTTCTGGAGACGACGTCGTTGACCTGGTTCGGCAGTTGCGGTCGGACATGTACCGCCCGGACGGCTTTGACCGCAGTGGGGTCGCGTCGCATCTCGCAGCTGTGAGATCGTCGACTCGAGCGGCCCCGGAGCGGGCGCGTGAGTGACGGTGAGTCGGTGGTTGCCGGTCGGGTGCAGGATGTCATCCTGCGGTCGTTGTTCGATGGTGCCCGTCCGAGCGAGACCCCGACGTTCGTGCTTCTGGCGGGTGCGCCGGCCGCTGGCACGGGGCGTGTGATCGCGCGGCTACGTCGTGAGCATGACGGGGATCTCGTCCCGGTCTCGATCGAGGATCTGCAGGCCTTCCACCCGAGGTACTTGGACACGCAGTTCCGGCAGTCCGCTGCGGGTCGAAAGGAGTTGTCTGAGCTCGCGGCGTCCTGGCTGCAGGCCAGCATCAGCCATGCGCGCGAGAACGGGTACTCATTGCTTCTTGAGGGCGAGTTCCGGACTGCGGATACGGCGGTGGGTGTGGCGCTGCGGTTTGCCGATTCCGGCTATGAGGTGCGCGTCGTCACGGTCGCTGCGCGCGATGACCAAAGCCTGCTCGCGGCCACGTCGCGTGGTCTGCGCCGCATGCAGGAGAGGCGGCCGGCGGAGTTCGTCACCCCTGCAGAGAATGAGCAGAGTATGCGGGACGTGAGCGCACTGATCGTGGCTGCTGCTGAGAGCCCGTTGGTGGGGCGTGTGTCCGTGCTCAATCAGCGCGGTGTGAGTGTTTTCGATGCCGAGCGGTCAGACTCTGGGATGCTGAGCGGGGCATCCGTCGCGCTGAGTACTTCACGGTCGGAGGCGATGAGCGCTCTCGAGGCGACGCAGTGGCTGAGCGAGCTTCGCCACATGACCGAGTACGCATTGTCCCTGCGAACCGTCCCCGCGCCCGCTATTGACTCCCTCACCGCGCTGCATGAGATGGCGATCCGACGCGTCGTGCCGGAGCTGCCCGTGCCGCCCGGTTCCGAGGTCGCGAGGATCCAGCAGCAGAAGCTGGCAACAGATCTCGCTGCCCTCAAGCGCATGCAAGTGCACCCGGAAGTCGTCGATGTGGCCGCCCCTACCGTCACCCCCGCGGAGTCGGGGCCTTCGATCCCCCGGTGAGCTGACCGCGCATGGTGGCGCCGTCCGGATAGCTGCTAATTCCTAGTGGGCGGTGGGCTGGGTAGTGCCGCGTCGTGGAATACCGGACTGAGCGTCAGCGAGGGAGGATATGCCGCTGTGAGTCTTGACCTTGGCTGGTCTGGGACTAGCTGGCATGGTTGGCGTTGGTCGTCTTCGTCTGGTCGTGGCTCGATATGCCGCTGGCGCACTGTGCGCCTTTCTTTCGATCTGTCCGTCTGGGCGAGGTCGGCCGGCGCCAACCTGGCCCACGTCGATGGCCTGATTAGAAGCCTGCTCGACCTTCAGGGTCGTGGCCCATCACAGTGATGCCTCGATGTGACTACACTCCGGAGCCCGCGCCGGCCCCGCGCGGCCGAGCCATTTGTTTCCATTCGAGGAAGGACCGATCCGCAATGACTATCGTCGCGAGTTCTCGCCCATTCGTCATCGGCGTGGATACCCACGCGAAGACACACACCTACGCCGTCATCGAGACGGCCTCGGGTCAACTGCTGGGTTGCCAACAGTTCCCCACTACTCCGCCCGGCATCGCCCGCGCGATCGGCTGGACCGGTCGGCTGACCGGAGGTGACGCAGATGCCCTCTGGGTGATCGAGGGCATCGCGACCTATGGGGCGAGACTTGCCCGCTCCGCGGCCGAGTCCGGATACGAGGTGGTCGAGGCGCCGCGGATGAGCGCGAAGGCGCGCCGAGGTATCGGCAAGTCCGATCCCCTGGACGCGCGGGCCATCGCAACCGCCGTGCTACCGCTGGAAGAGGAGCGGTTGCGCCGTCCCCGCGCCGATGATGGGATCCGTCAGGCGTTGCGGGTGTTGGTTTCCTCACGCGACCAGATGGCCGTGGAGAAGACAGTGAACATCAACGCGCTGACCGCGCTGTTGCGATCCAACGACCTCGGAATCGACGCCCGCAAGCCGCTGACCGCCGCCCAGATCGGTCAGGTATCTCGATGGCAGCACCGTACTGAGTCGCTCGCCCTCGCTACCGCGCGCGACGAGGCCGTCCGGCTGGCGCGGAGGATCCGGGGCCTGCAGGAAACATTGATCGCGAACCATGCGCGTCTGAGCGAACTCATCACCGCGAGCCCGGCCGCGCCGCTGCTGAACGAGACCGGGATCGGTGCTTACACCGCAGCGGTCGTCATCACCGCTTGGTCCCACCTTGGCAGGGTCCGAAACGACGCCGCGTTCGCGTCCCTCGCCGGCGTAAACCCGCTCCCCGCATCCAGCGGCAACACGACCCGGCACCGCCTGAACAGAGGCGGAGACCGACGCCTGAACAAAGCACTGCACTACATCGCGATCACGAGAATGAGCCGTCATCCCGGAACCAAGGCCTACCTCGACAGACGCATCGCCGAAGGACGCACCCGACGCGAGATCCGACGCTGCATCAAGCGCTACCTCGCCCGACACCTCTACCGAACCCTCAACGCCCTCTACTCGCAGGCACCCGACAATGCGCCCGCCTCGAGCTTCACCTTCGCTCCGACAATCGGCTGATCAAAGCGGGGAGGAGGCGACGTAGTGCCCGAGCGAGCGATTGCTAAGCGGAGCTCGCAGCGCAGCGGAGAGCGGAGTCTGCAAATAGCGAACGACAGGAACGGAGTTGTCACCGCACCGCTACACTCTCGCCGTCGGAGGAAGGACAAATCTGGCTACGCGTCGATCCAGATCGTCGCGTTCACATCCCCTAACCGCTTCACGGTGTTGGCGTCAATTGTCTCGGCACCCGAAGGAAGGGTGACAAAGAGTCGGACGAACGACCCTGGGGAGTTGAGCACATCACGGGGAACATGTTCGAGTTGATCGACGAAGGCATTAATCGCCGCACGCAACTGCTCTGCACGACGTTCCCAAGCCGGTTCATCGAAAGTCGTCGTACCGAGCTGATAGTGAAACTCATCCGTCGGGGATGAAGGCTCCTCCAGAAAGGCAGACAGCTCTCCGATTCGCGTCAAGCTAAAGACGCTGAAGCTAAGGATCACATGACCAGCGTCCTCGTCCACCTTGAGGTCAGAATCGTTGGTCACGCGCCGATCATCGCACGTTTCGTCCCTTCGCTATCCCAGGCAGCGGCGCGCTTGACAAACATAGAAGCATCGAAAGCGCGGAACGGACCAGTTCGCCGTCCACTACCCTCTTGCAGCCGGCGGTGCTACTCCGCACCGCCTTCTTGTCCACGTCAGCCGATTCCGAGACCAGAAGCGAGCCCGTCGATCAGGTCCGGGCGAAACTCCGCGTTGGACGCCCTTCTCCTACTTGTGTGCGCGATGTCCGACAGAGTCGGCCGCAGGCCAGCCTGTTCCAGCGGAACAGATCCTGTCGAGACAGGTCGTCGAAGACGATGCAATCAAGAATGGGGCTTGACGCGAGGACATGAACGGGTGTTTTATCGATGTACTAAACGTGTACCTCAGCGGCCAGGACGCACATCGGACAGAGAAGTCAGGACGGTATCGCATGTTGAAGTCCCGTTCACGGTCGCGCTCCGGTGGCCGCATTCGTCGTCCCCTCGCTTATGCGGTGGGACTTACGCTCCTCGGCAGTGGGCTCGTCGCGCCGACGATCGCCGCACCCGCATTTGCGGATCCGCCTGCGTCACCTGGGGCTCTCGCCGAGGGCGACGTCATCTACCAGGTGCTCGTAGACCGTTTCAAGGACGGCGATTCCACCAACAACGACCAAGGGGCCGGCGAGTACGACCCGACTGACCTCGGGTTCTACCATGGCGGCGACTGGGCCGGCCTGACAGACGAGCTCGACTACATCGCCAATCTCGGCGTAACGGCGATCTGGCTGTCGCCGGTCTCGGAGCAGCAACCACTTTCGCGCGACGGGCTCGAAGCGAGCTATCACGGCTACTTCACCAAAGACTTCGCAACCCCGAACGAGCACTTCGGCGACACTGCGGAGTTGCAGACACTCATCGACACAGCTCACGGGCTGGGCCTGAAGATGATCCTGGATGTCGTACCGAATCACACCGCTGACTACCTCGCTGGCACCTCGACGACCTATTCGCCAAGCACTTATAAGCCGGCGAGCCCGCTCGACAACTCCTCGTACTTCCACCACAACGGAGACTGCCTGTTCAACGGCCTCGAGACGCAGACGCAGATCGAGAATTGCGACCTCGGCGGACTCGACGACCTCGACCAGTCGAACACCACGGTTTCGAACTACCTCATGGATACGTACGAGGACTGGGTCAACCTCGGCTTCGACGGCATCCGCGTCGATGCCGCACGGTCCGTGCCCAAGCCCTGGCTCGAGGACTTCGAGACCGAGATGGGAGTGCCCACCTTCGGCGAAGTATTTGTCGGCGATGTGGACTACGTCTCCGAGTATCAAGACTATGAGTGGGGCGTGCTGGACTTCCCCTACTTCTTCACCGTCCGCGAGGCTTTCTCGGCCGACACGGACATGAACGCTCTCGGCGACCTGTTCGATCAGGACTACAAGTACGCAAACCCGAACCGGCTCGAGACATTCCTCGACAATCACGACCGAGCACGTTTCCTCACATGGGCGGACGACAACTATCAGCGCCTCCGCTCGGGGCTCACCTTCCTTCTGACCAGCCGCGGCGTCCCAGTGATCTATTACGGAACTGAGCAGGCCGACGACGGCAACGGCAACCCGTACGAGGTGCCGATCGCCAACAAGGACAACCGCAAGGACATGACGAGCTTTGACCAGACGTCGAATCTGTACAAGCACATCCAGCGGCTGACCGCGATCAAGAAGGCATACCCAGCTCTCCAAGTCGGCACCCAGCGTGAGATGTGGTCAGACACCACCGTGTACGGGTTCTCACGGCGCGTGGATAGCACCGGAGCGGAGGCGATCACGATCTCGTCGAACTCGTGGGATACCCAAAATCGCACGATTCCGCTGCGGGCCGAAAGCTCTATCCTTGTCGGCACGGTCCTCACCAATCTGATGAACACCAGCGACACAGTCACGGTCACCGCGGGCGGCGTGACGGGGAAACAGATCACCGTCAGCATGGGCGAACACGAGACAAAGGTCTATGCGCCGGGCACCCCCGTGTCGAGCTACAGCCCTGAAGCTCGGAACACGACCAAGATCCGCGTGCACTACAACACAGGCCTGGGCCACACCATCGCCATCCGAGGCGACGAGTACCCGTTCACCTGGACGGCCGGCCGGGGCGCACGAAACGTCGCAACCGACGTCTGGGAGTTCGAGTTGGAGCGCATCCCCGACGGTGTGACCTTCGAGTTCAAAGCGCTGATCGACGATGCCACCTGGTCGACGGGCAGTAACTACACGGGCACCGGCGGAGATGTGATCGACATCTATCCGACGTTCTAGCCCAGCCGACCCCGTCCGGGCGGCGTGGCCGCAAACGACGCCGCCCGGACGGCCCCCAACCAGAATCAGGACAATCCAATGACATCAACTCAGTTGGTGCAGACCACCGGATCAGAGCTCCGGCCCATGGACGAATCTCGCCCTACGGGAGTCGCAGCGCCCCCCACCGCCAGCGATTGGTGGGAGGATGCCGTCGTCTACCAGGTGTACGTGCGCTCCTTCCGCGACAGCAACGGTGATGGGATCGGCGATCTGCCGGGCATACGTGCCGCTCTCCCCGAGCTCGCCTCACTCGGCGTCGACGCGATCTGGCTGAACCCTTGCTACGCATCGCCGCAACGGGACCACGGCTACGACATCGCCGACTACTTCACGATCGATCCGGCATATGGCACAGTGGACGACTTCGCCCATCTCGTCGCCGACGCGCACGCCAGCGGCATCCGCGTCCTGATGGACATGGTGGCAAATCACTGCTCCGACCAGCACGCCTGGTTCACGGCTGCACTGGCCGCGGCCCCGAGCAGCCCGGAACGGCAGCGCTTCATCTTTCGCGACGGCCACGGTCCCGACGGCGCACAACCGCCGAACAACTGGCAGAGCGTATTCGGCGGGCCGGCGTGGACGCGCGTCGTCGAGGCGGATGGCCTCCCGGGACAGTGGTACCTCCACGCGTTCGACCCCGCGCAACCCGACTTCAATTGGAGGAACACCGAAGTCGCTGCGTACTTCGACGAGGTACTCACGTTCTGGTTCGGGCTCGGCGTGGACGGCTTCCGGATCGACGTTGCCCACGGTCACGTCAAGTCCGAAGAGCTCGCCGACTGGCCCGGCGCCGAGGACGGCTCCGGAGGGCACAACTACGACATGTGGGACCAGCCCGAAGTACACGACATCTACCGTTCGTGGCGGGCCATCGGAGACCGACAGCCCGAGCCCAAATACTTCGTCGGCGAGATCTGGGTCCCGTCGGCCGAACGGCTCAGTACGTATCTCCGGCCCGACGAACTGCACCAGGCGTTCAGCTTCGACCTTCTCGTACAACCCTGGGATGGACCGCACCTGCGCGCCGCGATCCAGACCGGTCTAGCCACCGCGTCGGGGGATGGGGCTCCGGCTTGGACGCTCTCCAACCACGACGTACACCGAACGGTGACCCGGTATGGACAGGAGCAATCGCTCGAAGCGCCCGAGCCCACCGACATGATTGCAGCGGCCCGCCGGCTAGGGCATGTCGATGTAGAACTCGGGACTCGTCGGGCACGAGCCGCCGTAGCACTACTGCTGGCACTCCCCGGCACGGCCTACCTGTACCAGGGAGAGGAACTCGGACTCCCCGAGGTCCTGGACCTGCCCGACGACGCAAGACAGGACCCGATCTGGTTGCGCTCCGAAGGACGTGAACTGGGCCGCGACGGGTGCCGCGTACCCCTGCCATGGGTGGCCGCAGAGCCGAGCTTCGGGTTCACACCACCGGGGTCCGCAGCGCCGTGGCTCCCGCAGCCGGAATGGTTCGGCACCTTCGCCGCCGACATGCAGCAGGCGGATACCGAGTCGATGCTTCACCTCTACCGGCAACTGATTCAGGAGCGCAGAGCGCTCTTCGGCACCTCCATGTCGATGAAGTGGCTGGAGAGCGGCGACCCACAGGTCCTCGCATTCACACGAGGCGCAGGAGCCTGCGTCGTCAACCTCGGCGACGAGCCCGCGACAGTCCCCTCCGAGTGGGAACTCGGCGCAATGGTCGTCGCCACGGCAGCTTCCATGGGCGACGGCGATGCCCTCCCAGTCGACTGTGCGGCCTGGTTCGCGCTCAGTCCCGCGCGGGCGGATGCGGCTGCCCACGTGACCACCGGAGTCGGGTTCGACTCACCAGCACCACACCTACACACAGCGGCGCGACAGCGCCACTTCACCCCCAAGGAGCAATGATGCACCGCAGAACAACACTCAGCCTCGCCGCGATCGTCGCGTCCACCAGTCTGCTCGCACTCGCAGGCTGCAGCGCGGCAGGGGACGACGGAGGTGATGGAGGTGACGGAGGCGGCACGACCGAAGTCATCGTGTGGCACTACTGGGACGGCACCAACGCCGACACTTTCGACGCCATGGCGAAGGACTACAACGCCTCCCACCCCGACGTGAAGATCAATACCTCGAACGTGCCGAACGCCGACTTCCTCACCAAGCTGCGTGCCTCAGCAACCTCGAAGACACTGCCAGACATCGCGATCGGCGACCTGGTCTGGGTGCCGCAGATCGAGCAAATCGGTTCGCTTGCGGATCTCTCCGCACTCGTTCCGGATGCCACGCTTGCCGACATCAATCCGGCGCTGACATCGTTCGGAACGATCGACGGAAAGCAAGTATCCGTACCGGTATCAGCGAACAACCTGGCCTACATGTACAACAAGACGTTGTTCGAGGAAGCCGGCTTGGACCCCGAGCTGCCTCCGACTACCTGGGAAGAACTCATGACCACAGGCAAGACGGTGCTTGAGAAGACCGGCAAGCCCGGCTACGACCTCTTCACCCAGGCAGGTGACAACGGCGAGGGCCTCACCTGGAACTTCCAGGTCAACCTGTGGCAAGCAGGCGGCGACTTCCTTACCGAGGACAACTCGGCGGCTGCGTTCAACACGCCTGAGGGCAAGAAGGCGCTGCAGTTCTGGGTCGACCTCATCGAGTCAGGCGTGAGCCCGTACGCGAAGTGGGGCGAATTCGAGAAAGGCCAAGGCGGCTCCGCGCAAGAGGGCTCGTGGATGGTCGGCATCTGGGCAGCCGACCCGCCCTTCGACTTCGGCGTAGCCAAGGCCCCGCACCCCAGCGATGGGGTCCCGGCGACGAACCTCGGCGGCGAGCAGGCGATGGTGTTCGACAACTCGGATGAGGGGGCTAAGGCGGCAGCTGACTTCCTCGCTTGGTTCCTCGAGCCCGAGCAGGTCACGAGTTGGAGCGAGTCGACAGGTATGCTCCCGGTCACCGACTCCGTGGCCACAAGCAGCGACTACCTCGACTGGGTGAACACCACCGAGCCGCGACTGCTGCCGTACGTCGAGCAGATGGCAGACGCGCACGCCCGTCCGAACACACCCCTCTACCCGAAGATCTCCTTCGCCTTCGCGAAGGAGATTGAGTCGGCGCTGAGCGGACAAGCAAGCGTCGCCGACGCTCTGGCGAACGCCGAAGACGCCGTCAACGACGTCATCGCGAAGGGCTGACCCATCCCGTGACACTGACC
>JBARWR010000517.1:0-21367 GCA_049646915.1 Microbacterium sp. | reverse complement strand
CGCCGGCCCCATCGCCGCCGACGGCACCGACGACGGCTCCACGCTCACCCTCTGGACCCGTGCGCCTCTGGAACGCCAGGCGAAGCTGCTCGTCGAGGCGTACAACGACTCGCACGAGAACCAGGTCGAGCTGACCGTGGTCCCCAATGACGACTACGTCGCGAAGGTGGGATCTGCCGCAGGCTCCGGCGGACTCCCCGATCTGTTCGCCGCGGACATCGTCTACGTGCCCAACTGGGTCGAGCAGGGACTGTTCGCCGACATCACCGAGCAGATCGACGGCTTGGACTACAAGGATCAGATCAATAAGGGCCACCTCTCGGCCGGAACGCTCGACGGCAAGAGCTATGTGCTGCCGTTCGTGCTCGACCTGTCGATGCTGATGTGGAACAAGGAGCTGTTCAGCGAGGCAGGCCTGGACCCTGAGAAGGCCCCCGCGACTCTCGACGAGTTCGCCGAAGCGGCGAAGAAGGTGCAGGGCCTGGACAAGACCGACACCTACGGGACAGCCACCGGCCTGAACTGCGGTGGATGCCTGGTCTTCACCTGGTTCCCCTCGATCTGGGCCTCCGGCGACCAGGTGATGAACGAGGAGGGCACGGAGTCGCTGCTCGACGGGGACTCGGCGAAGAAGGTGTACGAAACATGGAAGGGACTGGAGGATGCCGGTGCGGTGCTCCCCAGCTCAACTGATGAGGCGGGTCCGACCTGGACTGCTGCGTTCAGCGAGGGCAAGGTCGGCGTCATGCCCTTCCCCGCGACCCTCCTGCCCTCCCTCACCTTCGACGCGGGCGTCGCCGGCATCCCCGGGGTGGACGGCGGCGAGTCGACATTCGTCGGTGGCGACGGCATCGGTGTCTCGAAGGACTCGAAGAAGGCCGCGCAGGCGTGGAACTTCCTCAGCTGGATGATGTCCGAGGATGCGCAGGTCGGCGTTCTCGCGAAGGACGGAAACGCCATCTCTCGCGGTGATCTGGCGAACAACGAGTACGCAGCGAAGGACCCGCGGCTGATCACGATCAACGAGGTCGCCGCCAAGGGCTCCACCCCGGTGGCCCGCAACTTCCAGCAGGCGTTCAACGCGCCGGGCAGCCCCTGGCTGACCCTCATCCGGAATGCGGTACTGAAGGGCACCGACACCGTCGACGAGGACAACAAGGAGATCACGGCCGTCCTCGGCCAGTGATCGTCTGGGGCGGGCCGCACCGTGGCCCGCCCCCACCTGCTCCGCCCCGCACCTGCTCGAATCGATGGGATCGAGATGACCACCACCACGACCGCGCCTCCGGTCATGCCGAAGGGCTCCGCTTCGAGCCGCGCACGGCGGCGACGCGGCTACGGCGGCCCGCTGCAGGGCTGGCTGTACGCCGCGCCGACGGCGATCTTCGTCGCCTGCCTGTTCGTCGTCCCGCTGCTGCTGGTGTTCCAGATGTCGGCATCCGACTGGCCGCTGCTCAGCGGCAACCGCGGCCTGAATCTGCCCGACAACTACGTCGACGCCGTCAGCCACCGCCTGTTCTGGGACTCGATCCGCTTCACCCTGTTGTACACGGTCATCACCACCGTGATCCTCATCGCCCTCGGCCTCGGGCTGGCGCTGCTGGTTCAGGAGTCCACCCGGTGGAAGGGCTTCCTGCGCACGGCGTTCCTGGTGCCCAGCGCGCTGGGCCTGGCATCCGCCTCGCTGTTGTTCTACGTGCTGTACTCGCCCATAGCGGGCCCGTTCGCAGACCTGATGAAGTCGTGGGGCATCACGTTCCTGGGCACACCAGAGGGCGCCCTGTGGTCGACGATCTTCCTCATCGTCTGGCGCTACGCCGGCTTCTACATGCTGCTGATGCTCGTCGGGCTCCAGGGCATCCCGGATGACGTGTTCGAGGCCGCGCGCATCGACGGCGCCAGCCGCTGGCAGACTTTCCGAGATATCACGGTGCCGCTGCTGCGGCCGACCTTCGCCCTCACCACGATCATGTGCGTGACCGGATCTCTGCTCGCATTCGAGCAGTTCTACATCCTCACCAAGGGCGGCCCGGACAACTCGACCATGACGATCGTGCAGCTGATCTACAACGTGGCGTTCCAGGGACAGAACAGTCTCGGCATCGCCGGCGCCCTCTCAGTGCTCGTGCTGCTGGCACTGATCGTCGTCAACGTCTTCCAGCTGCGCGCCTTCGGCCGCACGGACGAGGAGTGAGACCATGACCACGACCGCTCCCCGCACGGACTCCACTCGCGCGATCGTCGCGCCGAGCATGCTGCGCACCCCGCGCAGGCGGATGCCGCTGACCTTCGGCATCCCGTACTGGGTCTTCACCGGCGCACTCGCATTGATCTTCCTGTACCCGCTGATCTGGACGGCCGTCTCGAGCGTCAGCCCACTGGCCGGCACGAGTCAGACCGACGGCTGGGGCTTCGGCAATTACGTCTCACTCACGAAGTACCAGGCGGGCATCTGGGTGTATCTGTGGAACTCCACGGTGGTGTCGGTGCTGACCGTCGCTCTCACCCTTCTCATCTCGTTGCTGGGCGGATACGCCTTCGCGCGGTTCTCGTTCCCCGGCAAGAACGCCCTGTTCCTGCTCACCCTGGCGATCCTGATGGTGCCGTACGCGACGCTGCTGATCCCTCTGTATGTGATCCTCAACGCGGTCGGCCTGCAGAATTCCCTGGTCGGCGTGGCACTGGTGATCACCATGTTCCAGTTGCCGTTCTCGATGTTCATGATGCGCATCTCGTTCGAGTCGATTCCGCGTGAGCTCGACGAGGCGGCAATGGTCGACGGATGCTCCAGCTGGGGCGCCCTGTGGCGGGTTCTGCTGCCCGCAGTCAAACCGGGCCTGGTGACAGTGGGGCTGTTCGCCTTCCTCACCGCATGGAACGACTTCATGGCGCCGCTGATCCTCATCAACGACAGCAACCGCATGACGCTGCCGCTGGCAGTTGCCAACCTCCGCGGCCAGGTGCAGGGCGTCGTCGACTACGGCGCGACCGAGGCCGGCGTGGTGGTGCTCGCGCTGCCCTGCATCCTGCTTTTCCTGATCCTGCAGAGACACTACGTGCGCGGCTTCATGTCCGGCGCATTCAAGGGGTGAGAGATGACCGACATCATCGCGCCGGTCGTTCCGGCACGCGGCCGACTGCGACCACTCGGGTTGGGCGAGGTTCGACTGACTGAGGGGTTCTGGGCGGACAGGCAGCGGATCAACGGCCGTTCGACCCTCGCGCACATCGAGGCGAAGCTGGAGTCCGAGGGCTGGCTGCCGAACTTCGACCTGGCCGCCGCCGGCAAGCTGCCGGACGGACGACGTGGCCGGGAGTTCTCGGACTCCGAGGTGTACAAGCTGCTCGAGGCCATGGCCTGGGAGATCGGGCGCACCGACGATGACGCGCTGGAGACCCGGTTCCGCGCCATCGTGCGTCGGGTGTCCGCCGCGCAGGAGCCGGACGGCTACCTGAACACGAGGTTCGGTCGGGCGGGTCAGGGAGAGCGCTGGTCGGAACTGCAGTGGGGACATGAGCTGTACTGCCTGGGCCATCTGTTCCAAGCGGCGGTCGCCCGGGTGCGCACCCGGCCGGATGCCGATGACGGCCTGCTGAGTGTGGCGCAGCGCGCGGCTGACCTCGTGTGCAGGGAGTTCGGACCGGACGGACGCGATGCCATCTGCGGCCATGCCGAGGTTGAGGTGGGCCTGGCGGAGCTCGGACGCGCGACTGGTCGATCTGAGTACATATCCCAGGCTGCACTGTTCGTCGAGCGGCACGGACGCGGGTCTCTGGGTGACGTCGAGTGGGGTCGGAGCTACTTCCAGGACGATGTGGCGGTTCGGGATGCCACTGTGCTGCGCGGCCATGCCGTGCGCGCCAACTACCTTTCGGCGGCTGCGGTGGACATCGCGGTCGAGACCGAGGATGCCGGGCTGCTGGACGCCCTGCGCTCCCAGTGGCAGCACACCTCCCAACGCCGCACTTATGTCACCGGCGGTCAGGGCTCGCATCATCAGGACGAGGCCTTCGGGGAGGACTGGGAGCTGCCACCGGACCGCGCGTACTCCGAGACCTGCGCCGGAGTCGGCTCGATCATGTTCTCCTGGCGGCTGCTCCTCACCGACGGAGACGAGCGATACGCCGACCTCATCGAGCGCACCCTGTTCAACGTGCTGGCGACCTCGACCGCCCCCGACGGTCGAGCGTTCTTCTACACGAACACGCTGCACAAGCGCACTCCCACACAGGAGGTGGATCCGGAGGCGACCTCCCCCCGAGCCTCGTCATCGCTGCGTGCACCCTGGTTCGAGGTCTCCTGCTGCCCGCCGAATCTCGCGCGCACCTTCGCCAGCCTGGCGGCCTACGTCGCGACCGCCGACGATGCCGGCGTTCAGCTGCACCAGTTCGCTTCCTGCACTGTGCGCACGGTCCTTCCTTATGGTGCGACTGCGGCGTTCGAAGTCTCGACGGAGTACCCGGTCGAGGGTCGCGTGCGCGTCCGCATCGTCGAGGACGGTGAGTGGACGCTGAGCATGCGCGTGCCCGGGTGGGCGTACGGCGCCACGATCCGGGTCGGTGAGGAGGATGCCGAGGACGCCGCGCCCGGGGTGATCTCGGTCCATCGCGCATTCCACACAGGCGACATCGTCGAACTGAACCTGCCCATGGGTCCGCGATTCACGTCACCGGACCCGCGCGTGGACGCCGTCCGCAAATGTGTGGCGGTCGAGCGCGGCCCGGAGGTGATGGCGCTGGAATCGATCGACTTCGACTCCGATGTCGCCGACGCCGTCGTCGATGCGGCATCCGCTCCGGTCGAGCGCGACGGCGGGCTGTGGGCGCGTATCGGACGGCGGGGGGATGCGCCTCGCGAGGTGCGGCTGATTCCGTACCATGACTGGGCGCAGCGCGGGCCGTCGACCATGCGGGTGTGGCTGCCGACCAGCTGACCCGGCGGCCGCTCTGCGCTCAGTGCGCCGCCTCGCCACGACCGCAGCCCCCTTCCCCGCGAGACTTGCCCTTCAGCATGAGACGGCACACGTGACATGCAGTCTCATGCTGGAACAGAAGTCTCGAGGCGAATCGGGGCGAATCGAGGCGAACAGCACGACGGTAACGCCCCGATTGGTATCGTGGCGAGAGCGGCAAGGAGACCGGTGGCAGAGCGAACAGACGATTCGCGCGTATGGCGCGCACCGTCGATCATCGATGTCGCCCGCGAAGCCGGCGTCTCGGCGCAGACCGTGTCGCGCGTGGCCAACGGCATGGACATCGTGCGGCCGACGACCCGTGAGAAGGTGCTCGCCGCGATGGACCGGCTGGGCTACCGGCCGAACTCTGCCGCGCGCGCTTTGAAGTCCGGCCGATTCCGCACCCTCGGCGTGATCATGTCGGAGCTGTCCAGCTACGGCAACGTGCACACGCTCGAGGCGATCGCGAACGAGGCGGCGAGGCAGGGGTACTCCCTCGCGCTCACGCCGCTGTGGACGATCGCGCAGGCCGGTTTCACGGGAGCGTTCGCCCGGCTCGCCGACCAGGCCGTCGATGGGGTGCTCATCGTGCTCGAGGCGCATGAGCTGCAGGATTCCGACCTCGCCCAGATCACCGGCATCCCGACCGTCGTCGTGACCGCCGGCGACTCGCATCCGTACCCCTCGATCGATATCGACCAGGCTCAGGGCGCACGTCTCGCCACCGAGCACCTGCTCGAGCTGGGCCATGAGACCGTGTGGCACATCCGCGGTCCGGAGAACTCCTACTCCGCCGAAGACCGTGCGACATCGTGGGCCGACACGCTGCGCGCCCACGGGCGCACCGTCCCCCCGGTGCTGCAGGGGGACTGGAGCACGGCGTCCGGGTACGCGGCCGGACAGAAGCTCGCCGCCGACCCCGACGTGACCGCCGTGTTCGCCGCCAATGACGAGATGGCCCTCGGTGCGATGCGGGCGTTGAGCGAGGCGGGACGCGCGGTACCGGCCTCCGTGAGCGTGGTCGGCTTCGACGACATGGAGATGGCCGCTGACTTTCAACCGCCGCTGACGACGATCCACCAGTACTTCGATCGCGTCGGCGCCGCAGCCGTCGGGATGCTGATCGATCAGATCGAGAAGCGTCGGCTCACGCCGCCCGGCCTCGTGTCCACCGTGCTCGTCACCCGGGCGAGCACGGCGCCACCCACGCCCTGAGCGCTCACGCGCGCCCGTGCACCCCGCGGAATGCGAAGCGGAGGACGAGCTCTCCTGTGGGCAGGCGGTACCTGTCCAGCGGGCGCGCACCCCACGAGTCGTCGCCCGCCACGCCTCGCCGCATCAGCGCAGGACGCACGGTCGTGCGGTGAATGGGCGGCAGCTCGTTCGGATGCAGCGCGCTCTCGATCTCGGCGGGAGTCCAGCTCAGCGCGGAGAACTCCATGGTCGGGTCGCCCTCGAAGCGCAGGCCGATGCCCTGAGCATCCGTCACCTCCGCCCAGCGCACGCCGGTGCGGTTGCCCGCCTCCTGCGGACGGATGTAGGGGGTGAGCATGTCGGCGACCTGGCGGTCGTAGATGCCCAGCCGCGCGCCCGCCCGCCTGTCGACGTAGCACTCCTCCGGTCCATCGCCGTACCAGCGCACCCTGTCGTAGTCGGCCGGCATCGTGAGCATGGTCGCGAACTCGGGCATCTCGGCCATGCCCTCGGGCACGTGCATCCGCTGGGTCACCTCGACCCGGCCGGTGCCGTCGATCAGATAGCTGAGGTCGCAGTGCGTGATCGGGTGGGTGGGCAGCTCGTAGCGGTAGCCGATGCGCACACCTCCCTCTTCGACATCGACCGAGATCTCGGCCGGCTCGTGGAATCGGCTGGCACGCCCGTAGCGGCTCGCCAGCAGCCACTGCCCCTCCTCGAACGGGCCTCCCCAGCCGCGCTCGTTGGCGGTCGGCGCGTGCCAGAAGTTCGGGGTGACCACACCTGACAGCAGCTCGCGGCCGCCGGTGCTCGTCTCGCCGTAGCGATAAGAGCTCAGACCGTTGAAGATGCGGGAGAACAGCACGTGGAAACCCGGTCCGTGCACGCCGATGCTCAGTGTGCCCTCCACGACCGTAGGCATCGGCGGTGCGACGCGGGCGGCCGGGGCTCCGACCGTCTGCACGTGCTCACCCCAGGCGACCTCGTGGCCGGCCGGCGCCCAGTCGGTCGCCGAACGTGGGTGCAGCGACACGACGATCGCGTACTCCCCGGGTGCGGTGGGGATGGGATGCGGCAGGGCGAACGTCGCCGTCGTGCCGGGGGCGACGTCGGTGTCGACGACGCCGGTGCTGACGACGCGTCCCTCTCGGGCGATCGAGACGCGCGCCTCGTAGGCGGCTGAGGAGGTGAACAGCATCCGGTTGGTGAGGGTGAATTCGGATGCCGTGACCTCGATGACGAAGCCCTGATAGAGCCGCTTCATCTCCTGTGCCTTCGGCGAGGGAGTGTGGTCGGCGAAGAAGATGCCGTTGCCGCTGAAGTCGTGGTCGTGCGGCGCCTCGCCGTTGTCGCCGCCGTAGCCGAAGAACTCGCGACCGTAGCGGTCGGTCATCCGGATGGCCTGATCGGCGAAGTCCCAGATGAAGCCGCCCTGGAACAGCTCGTCGCGGTAGGCCAGGTCGATGTACTCCCCCACCCCGCCGAATGAGTTGCCCATCGCGTGGGCATACTCGCAGAGCAGGAACGGTTTGTCCCGGTTCTCGCGCAGGTACACCTCGACATCGGCGGCCGAGGTGTACATCTGGCTGGCGATGTCGGTGGTCTCGGGATACCGCGGGTCCCAGTGCACACCCTCGTAGTGCACCGGCCGGTCGTCGACCGACCGGAACCAGTCGGCGACGTCGCGCAGCACCGTCCCGCCGAAGGACTCGTTGCCGCACGACCAGATCACCACGCTGGGGTGGTTCTTGTCCCGCTCGAGCATGCTGCGCGCCCGGTCGAGCACGGCTGGGCGCCACTCGGCGTGGTCGCCGGGCAAAGCGGTATCCAGAGAGTCGTCGAAATGCCGGATCTGCGTCCACCGGCCGTGCGTCTCCAGATTCATCTCGTCGATGACCAGCAGACCGTACTCGTCGGCGAGCGCGTAGAACGCCGAGTCGTTCGGGTAGTGACTGGTGCGCACGGCGTTCACGTTGTGCGCCTTCAGCATCCGGATGTCGGATTCCGCCATCTCCCGGGACGCGACCCGTCCGTTCGACCCGAACTCATGGCGGTTGATGCCGTTGAACACCACCCGCGCGCCGTTGAGCGAGAGCACGCCGTTCTCGATGCCGAAGCGGCGGATGCCGACGCGCTGCGGGATGACCTCGTGCAGCGCGCCCGCGGCATCCCGCACCTCGATGACGAGGTCGTAGAGGTGCGGATCCTCCGGGCTCCACAGCCGCGGAGAATCGATGTGCAGTGCGAAGGTGCCGTCCTCGCGAGCAGTCAGCTCGCCGGTGCCCTCGAGGCGGGCCGACAGGGCACCGCTTCCTTCCAGCGCGACCTCCAGCATGACCTCGGCGGATGCCAGGTCATCGGCCACTGTCGTCGTCACACGGATGTCCTCGGCGTGCACGGCTGCACGGCGATACAGCACCACATCACGGAAGATCCCCGAGAACCGGAAGAAGTCCTGATCCTCCAACCACGAGCCGGCGCTGTAGGTGAACACCTGCGCGGCGAGGCGGTTCTCGCCCGCGACCAGCGCATCCGTCAGGTCGAACTCGGCGGGGGTGAAGCTGTCGGTGCTGTAGCCGATGTAGCGGCCGTTCAGCCAGAGCGCGATCGCGCTCTCCGCGCCGTGGAACGCGACGCTCAGCCGCTCGCCCGGCGCGAGCGGACGGTCGATCTCGAAGGTGCGCACGTAACTGCCGATCGGGTTGTCGCGGGTCGGCACCTGTCCGGGCTCGATGTCCTCCTGACCGTCCCAGGCATAGCCCACGTTGACGTACTGCGGCCGGTCGTAGCCCTGCAGCTGCAGGTGCGAGGGCACGGGGATGTCATCCCAGCCCGAGACATCGGTGTCCGGTTTCTCGAAGCCGGGGATCACCTGGCTCTGATTCTTCGCGCAGTGGAACTTCCACAGCCCGTTGAGCGACTGCTCGAAGGAGCTGTCGCCCGTGCGGGCCTCGTCGAGGTCGGCGAACCAGCGATGGTCGGAGTGCGCCAGGAGACGGTTGTCGGAGAAGAACTCCGGGTCGGCGATGCGGTCGATGTCGAATGCGGGTGTGTGTGTCACTTGATGGCTCCGGTGATGCCCTGCGCGAAAGCCCGCTGCAGGATGAGGAAGACGAAGATCGTCGGCAGCGACGTCAGCAGCACGGCGAGCATGAGCACTCCGTAGTCGGTGACGTAGCCGGCCGTGAGGTTGGCGATGAGCATGGGCATGGTCTGCACTGCGTTGTCGAGCAGGATCACGCGCGGCCACAGGAAGTTGTTCCACGACGCCATGAACGTGATCACCGCCGCCGCCGCGAAAGTGGACTTCATGGTCGGCACGTAGATGCGCGCGAAGATCGAGAGCTCCTTGAGCCCGTCGATGCGGGCCGCCTCGATGATCTCGTACGGGAACGAGCGCGACGCCTGACGGAACAGCAGGATCAGCAGCGGGGTGGAGATCGACGGGATGATCACCGCGAACAGCGAGTTGACCATCCCGAGCTGCGCGAACATGCGGAACAGCGGGATCATGATCGCCGCGAACGGGATCATCATCGCCAGCATCAGCACCGCCATCACGACGTCCTTGCCACGGGAGTGGTAGACCTCGAACCCGTACCCGGCGACGGCGCAGACGATCAGCGCCAGCACGGTGGTGCCGACGGCGATGAGGGCCGAGCTGGTCATGGCCGCGCCGATGTCCTGCTGCTTCACGAGCGCCATCATGTTGTCGATCAGGTGCCCGCCGGGGGTGAGGCGGGAGGCCAGCACGTCCTGCGTCGAGTTCGTCGCGGAGACGAGCATGAAGTACAGCGGGAAGATCGAGAACAGCGCGAAGGCCGACAGGAAGACGTAGCCGGGCACCCGTCGCCAGGTGATTCGACGCTCAGTCACGCTTGTCACCGACCTTCATCTGGATGAGCGCGAGCACGGCGACCATGATGAGGATCACGTACGAGATCGCGGCGCCGTACCCGACGTTCGGGTTCTTCAGGAACGACAGCTCGTACAGGTAGTGCGACATCGACATGGACTGATAGGACGGGCCGCCCTTGGTCAGCGACCAGGATTCGTCGAAGAGCTGCAGGGTGCCGTTGATGGACATGATCGCGGTCAGCACGATCATCGGCCGCAGCTGCGGCACGGTCACGTACCAGAAGGTTTTGAACGAGCCGGCGCCGTCGATGCGCGCGGCCTCGAGCGTGGAGTGATCGACGTTCTGGAGAGCTGCGAGGAAGAAGATCATGTTGTAGCCGGTCCACCGCCAGAGCAGACCGATGATGATGACGAAGCGGGCCGTCCACGGCTCACCGAGCCAGTTCAGCGGGTCGTGCATGAAGCCGAGGCCCATGAGCAGGTCGTTGACCAGGCCGTCTGTGGCGAACATGGTGCGGAACACGAGGGAGTACGACACCAGCGAAACCGCGCACGGCAGGAAGATCATGGTGCGCCAGATCGCCTTGTGCTTGAGCTGCGGATCGTTCAGCAGATTGGCGAGGATCATCGCCAGGATCAGCATGATCGGCACCTGGATGACGAGGTAGAACACCGTGTTGAACATGGTGAGCTTGAAGATCTCGTCGTGCAGCAGCCGCTCGAAGTTCATCCAGAGCGGATCGGCCCAGTTCAGCCTCGAGCCGCGGCCGGTCTGCAGGGAGAGGATGAACGCCTGGATCATCGGCACGAAGCTCAGCAGGGTGATCAGCAGCGCCGCGGGCAGGAGGAATCCCCAGCCCGTCAGGTTTCTGCGTCGCCCGCTGCTGAGCCAGGCCCCGCCTCGCGGGGAGAAGTCCGGCGGTGGGCTGCTTCTCCGGCGGCGGCCGGTGCCGCCGGATGTCACGATCGCTTGAGTCGCCACGGTGCGCACTCGCTTTCACAGGTCGGAGGGGTGGGCGGATGCTGGGCGGGCGCACGGCCCGCCCAGCATGTGCGGGCCTCAGCCCATCGCGAATTCGACGTTGCTCTGGGCCTCGTCGAGGGAGCTCTTGATGTCCGCACCGCCGATGATCTTCGTCATCGCCGCGCTGACCGCATCCCGGCCCTCGTAGTAGTACACACCGGTGTTGTTGCTCGGCACCTTCGCGCCGAACTCGACGACCTTCTGGAAGATCGGCTGGCCGCCGAAGAACTCGCTCGGCTGGGCGTAGACATCGCTGTCGCCGGCCGGGATCCAGTTCGCGACCGCACCGGAGGACGGCAGGATCGTGTCGTACAGCTCCGTGGAGCCGGCGAACGTCTCGCTGAGGAAGTCGGATGCCAGCTCCGCGTTGCCGGTGGCGCTGATGGCCCACGACGAGCCGCCGTTGGCGGAGTAGTTCGTCGCGTCGGCGACGCCGTCCAGCTTCGGCAGGTTCGTGACCGCCCACTTGCCCGACTGGTCTGTCGCGGTCTGGACGGAGCCGACGATCCAGATGCCGTTGATCGTGCCGCCGACCGAGCCGTTCACGAAGGTGCCGATGTACTCATCCCAGGAGTTGACCTCGACGAGCACGCCGGACTTGACCAGCTCGGTGTACACCTCGATCGCCTTGGTGAGCACATTGTTGTCGGCGATGGTGGGCTCGCCGTCCTCGTCGAAGATGCTGGCGCCGGCGGACTGGAGCATCATCATCGGGATGTCGGCGGATCCTGCCTGGCCCGACAGCAGCGGCTTGCCCGTCTTCGCCAACACGTCCTTGCCCTTGGTGAGGTATTCGTCCCAGGTGATGTCCGTGAAGTCGTCGATCGTGTAACCGGCCTCTTCGAGCACGTCGGTGCGCAGCGCGGTGACGGCGGTGCCCGAGTCGAAGGGGACGCCGTAGTCGGCGCCGTCGATCTCGGAGTAGGCGGTGACGCCCTTCGGGAACTCCGAGAAGTCGATGTCGGAGCCGGAGAAATCGCTGAACAGGTCGGGATAGTTGATCGCGTTCTTCTGGAACGCATTGTTCTGCATCAGGAAGATGTCGGGAAGCTCATCCGTCTGCTGTGACTGGGCGATCGTGGTGAGCTTGGCCTGCAGGTCCTCCCACGGCGTCTCCACGATCTTGAGCGTGAAGTCGGGGTGATCCTTCTGGTAGATCTTCTCGGCTTCCTGCAGTGCGTAGATGTTGAACGACGGGTCCCACGCCCAGACCGTCAGCGTGTCGTCGCCACTTGAACCGGCATCGCCGTCGTCGGAGCCGGCCGAGCAGGCGGTGAGGGCGAAGAGCGGAAGGATCGCCGCGGCGGTCAGCGCCGCGAACTTGGTCATGCGCTTCATCGAAGCATGTCCTCTCGGTGATTCACGGGGCCGCGGAGGGGTCCGCGGTCGTGCCGGGACATGTGAGAGTCACCGGCGACCCTCAAATGATTACGTAAACATTTTGTCGAGAGCAAGGGGCGTTACGCGATCGTGACCAACGTGCGCTCACCGATCGTGAGAATTGCTTTCCCGCATGAGACGGCAGCTCCAGCGTGCAGTCTCATGCGGGAACGGAAGTCTCACGCGGCGACGGACGCCGCCTCCACCCGCTTCGCCAGTCGCATCCATGCCTCCACGACCGTGTCGGGGTTGAGCGACATCGACTCGATGCCCTGATCGAGCAGCCAGTCCGCGAGGTCGGGGTGATCGGATGGCCCCTGCCCGCAGATGCCGACATACTTGCCGCGGCGCAGGCAGGCCTCGATGGCCATGGCCAGCATCTTCTTGACGGCCGGGTCGCGCTCGTCGAAGGTGGCAGCGACCAGCGCCGAGTCGCGGTCCAGTCCCAGGGTGAGCTGGGTCATGTCGTTCGACCCGATCGAGAACCCGTCGAAGTGGTCGAGGAACTCATCCGCCAGCAGCGCGTTCGAGGGCACCTCGCACATCATCACGACCTCGAGTCCGTTCTCACCGCGACGCAGGCCGTTTTCGGCGAGCAGCTCGATGACCGCCGCGCCCTCGGCGACGGTGCGCACGAACGGGATCATGATCTTCACGTTGGTGAGGCCCATGTCATCGCGCACCCGGCGCAGCGCCTCGCACTCCATGTCGAAGCACTCGCGGAACTCCGCCGAGATGTACCGGGATGCACCCCGGTACCCGATCATCGGGTTCTCCTCATGCGGCTCGTACCGGTCGCCGCCCAGCAGGTTCGCGTACTCGTTCGACTTGAAGTCGCTCATCCGCACGATCACCGGCTCCGGCGCGAACGCCGCCGCCAGCATCCCGACGCCCTCCGCGACGCGCTGCACGAAGAACTCGCGCGGTGACGGGTACGCCGCGATGCGACCGGCCACTTCGTCCTTCAGGTCGTCGGGCAGCTCGTCCATCTCGAGCAGCGCGCGGGGGTGGATGCCGATCTGACGGTTGATGATAAACTCCAGCCGCGCGAGTCCCACGCCGCGGTTCGGCAGGCGGGAGAAGGAGAAGGCCTGATCCGGGGTGCCGACGTTCATCATGATCTTGACCGGCAGCTCCGGCATCCGATCCAGGTGGGTCTGCTCCTCGCGGAACTCGAGGAGTCCCTGGTACACGAACCCGTCGTCGCCCTCGGCGCACGAGACGGTGACGTCGAGCCCGTCGGGCAGCACCCGTGTGGCATCTCCCGTGCCGACGACCGCCGGGATCCCGAGCTCGCGCGCGATGATCGCGGCATGACAGGTGCGCCCGCCGCGGTTGGTGACGATCGCCGACGCCTTCTTCATGATCGGCTCCCAGTCCGGGTCGGTCATGTCGGCCACCAGCACGTCGCCGGCGCGAAAGCGCGCCATGTCGTCGATGCCGCGCAGCACGCTGACGGCGCCGGATCCGATCTTCTGCCCGATCGCGCGGCCGGTGGCCAGCACATCACTGCGCTCGGCGAGCACGAAGCGGCGCATGACGTTCGCGTCCGCGCGGGAGACCACCGTCTCCGGGCGCGCCTGAAGGATGTAGAGCCGGCCGTCCACGCCGTCCCGCGCCCATTCGATGTCCATCGGCCGGCCGTAGTGCTTCTCGATCGTGACGGCGTGACGGGCGAGCTCCTCGACCTCGGCATCCGTGATGCTGAACAGCCGGCGCTGCTCGGGCGGCACGTCCTCGAAGACGGTCGTGCCGCCCACCTGGTCGCTCTCGGTGTACCGCATCGCGATCGCCTTCTCGCCGACCGAGCGCTTCAGGATGGCAGGGCGGGATGCGGCGAGCGCGGGCTTGTAGACGTAGAACTCGTCGGGGTTCACGGCGCCCTGCACGACCGCTTCACCGAGGCCGTAGGAGCTGGTGATGAACACGGCGTCGGCGAAGCCGGATTCGGTGTCGACGGTGAACATCACCCCGGACGCGGCGATGTCGGAGCGCACCATGCGCTGCACACCGACCGAGAGGGCGACGTCGTGGTGGTCGAAGCCGTTGTGCACGCGGTAGGCGATCGCGCGGTCGTTGTAGAGGGAGGAGAAGACCTGCTTCACCGCCTGCAGGATGTTCTCGATGCCGGAGATGTTGAGGAAGGTCTCCTGCTGTCCGGCGAAGGAGGCGTCCGGGAGATCCTCGGCGGTCGCCGAGGAGCGGACGGCCCAGGAGACGGCATCCGGTGCGGGGTCGTTCTCGACCAGCTGCGCGTAGGCGGCGCGGATGTCGTGCTCGATGTCGGCGGGTAGCGGCTGCTGCTCGATCCATTCGCGCACGGCGGCGCCGACGCGGGAGAGCTGGGTCACGTCGTCGACGTCGATCGCCTCGACGGCGGCGCGGATGCGACCATCGAGTCCGCCGGATGCCAGGAACTCACGATACGCGTCGGCTGTGGTGGCGAAGCCTCCGGGCACGCGCACACCCAGGTCGGACAGGTGCGAGACCATCTCGCCCAGCGACGCGTTCTTGCCGCCGACCTGGGGAAGGTCGGCCATGCCGACCTCATGGAACCAGAGGGTGCTTCTCATAGCGCTGCTTCTTTCGCTCGGGTCACGCACGCAGCTTCATGGTCTGCATGATGACCGCCGACATCTCCTCGACGCTCTTCGTCGAGGAGTTCAGGAACGGGACGCGGTTTCGTCGGTACAGGTCTTCGGCTCGGCGCAGCTCGATCGTGCACTGCTCGAGGCTGGAATAGCGCGAGCTGGGTCGACGCTCATGGCGCACCTGGCTCAGTCGCAACGGTGTGGTCGTCAGGCCGAAGCAGCGCTCACGGTACTTCGCCACGGCCCGCGGCAGCCCCTCAGAGGGGAAGTCGTCGTCGGTGAGCGGATAGTTCGCCACCCGCAGACCGTGCTGCAGGGCGAGGTACATCGTGGTCGGTGTCTTGCCGCACCGCGACGGCGCGATGATGACGACATCGGCCTGGTCCAGAGCGCGGGCGCTCTGACCATCGTCGTGCTCGATCGCGTACTCCACGGCGCGCATCCGCGCGAAGTACCGATCGGTGTCGCCGAGGCCATGGTAATTGCCGAGCTGATCGGATGCCGTGGTATGCAGCGCCCGCTCGAGCTCGGTGAGGTGCCCGGCGAGCAGGTCGATCAAGGTCGCCTTCGAGTCGCTGAGGATGCCCCGGAGCGCCGCCTGCTTGACGGTGACGAACAGCAGGGGATCGCGGCCGGCCGCAGCGTCGGCGGCGATGCTCGCGACGACGCCCTTCGCCTCACCCTCGGTGACGACGAAGGGGATCGTGCGCTTGAAGAACCGGATGCCGGGAAAGTTCGCCAGCAGCGCGTTGCCGAGGGTCTCGGCGGTGACTCCGGTGCTGTCGGAGACGAAGTACGCGGCGCGGGTTGGCGCGGCAGCGAGAACGCTGGTGGAGCTCATTCTTCGACGCTACGGAAAGATCAGAGACGCTGATGACCAATACAGCCCGAAGGATCTGCCGTTCTTGTCAGAATCATATGGATGCAACCCCGCCACCGGGATCACACGCCCGCCGACGCGCCCGCCGTCAACCCCGCTTGATCAACGCCGCCAGTGCCTGCCCGCCGCCGATGCACATCGTGACGACGGCGTACTCGCCACCTGTGCGCTGCAGGGTGAGCGCGGCGCGTACGGTGAGGATGGTGCCGGTCGCCCCAACCGGGTGGCCGAGCGCGATCGCCCCGCCGTACGGGTTGACGCGGACAGGGTCGAGCTCGGCATCTCGGATCACTGCGAGAGCCTGCGACGCGAAAGCCTCGTTCAGCTCGATCGTCGACACATCAGCAGGTGTCATCCCGGTCTGCGCGAACAGCTTTCTGAGTGCGAGCGTCGGCGCGTAGCCCATGATCTCCGGTTCGAGCGCGGCGGTGGTCACGGCCTCGATCGTGGCGAGCACCGGAGCTCCCTCAGCGCGCGCATCCGACTCACGCATGAGCACGGTCGCCGCGCCGCCGTCGTTGATGCCGGAGGCGTTGCCCGCCGTCACCGTGCCGTCCTTCGCGAATGCGGCGGGCAGACCTGCGAGGGTCTCCAGGGTCGTGTCAGGGCGCGGATGCTCGTCGCGCGACACCTCGACGGGCCTGCGGCCCGAGGTCGTCACCGTGACGATCTCCTCGGCGAACGCGGACTGCGCCTCGTCCGAGGCGGCTCGACGCTGCGACTCCAGCGCGAAGGCGTCCTGTTCTTCGCGGCCGATGCCGAACCTGACCGCGACGTTCTCGGCCGTCACACCCATGTGCGCCTTCGAGAAGGGATCGGTGAGCATTGCGATCGTGCCATCCACGAGCGAACGATCGCCGAGCCGATCGTTGAAGCGGGCGTTGAAGTCGTAGAACGGCATCCGCGTCATGTTCTCGGCACCGCCGGCGACCACGACATCGGTGCTGCCCCACAGCAGCTCCTGCGCACCCGACCAGATCGCCTGCAAGCCGGAACCGCACAGCCGGTTGACCGTGAAGGCGGGCGTGTTCACATCGAGCCCGGCGCCGAGTGCGATCCGACGGGAGATGTACGCGTCACCGGCGACCTGACCGATCGTTCCGATGACGACCTCACCCACGCGGTCCGGAGAGACACCTGAGCGGCGAAGCGCCTCGACGGTCGCGGCAGCGCCCAGTTCATGAGCCGGAGTGTCCTTGAACGCGCCGCCGAAGCGCCCGACCGGTGTCCGCGCTCCGGCGACGATCGCGATCTTCTCGCGCGATGAAGCGCCCATCAGCCCGCGGCCTCCTCAGGCCGCTCGAGCACCTCGATGGCCGCGGTGTCGGGGTCGTACTCCTGGATGTGCCGCTCGTCCGGGCCGTTGTAGGCCGAGAGCGGGCGGATCAGCGCATTCGACGCCTGCTGCTCGAGGATGTGCGCGGTCCAGCCGGTGACGCGCGCGGCGATGAACAGCGGAGTGAAGATCTCGGTCTCGAAGCCGAGCAGGCTGTACGCCGGGCCCGACGGGTAGTCGAGGTTGGGATAGATGCCCTTGCGCTCGACGAACTCGCGCTCGAGCGTGTCATACAGGTCGGCCAGGTCCGTTCGGCCCGACTCGGCGATCAGCCGGTCCAGCGCCGCCTTCATCGTCGGCACACGGGAGTCTCCGCGCTTGTACACCCGGTGACCGAAGCCCATGATCTTTCGCTTGGAGGCGAGGGCGTCATCCAGCCAGGGCACCACCCGATCGGCCGAGCCGATCTCGTCGAAGATGTGCATGACCGCCTCGTTCGCCCCGCCGTGCAGCGGTCCCTTCAGTGCGCCGATGGCGCCGACCACCGCCGAGTACAGGTCGGATGTCGTCGATGCGATGACCCGGGCTGTGAACGTTGAGGCGTTGAAGGAGTGCTCCGCGTACAGCACCATCGAGATGCGGAACACGTCGACCGCAGCCGGAGAGGGGATCTCACCGAACGTCATCCAGAGGAAGTTCTCCGAGTAGTCCAGGTCGTCACGCGGATCGATGGGTTCCAGACCGCGCCGGCGCCGCTGCACCGCCGCGATGATCGTCGGCAGCTGTGCGAACAGGTACAGAGCACGGCCCCTGTCGAGTTCAGGGTCCGTCCATCCGCCCGGCTGATTCAGCGTCGGGTCGAACGTGCCGAGCTGGCTCACTGCCGTGCGCACCACATCCATCGGATGCGCCTCGAGTGGAATCAGATCCAGCAGCGCGATGGTGCGTTCGTCGAGCACGCGCAGCGCCCGCTCCTGCTTCTGCAGATCGGTCAACTGCTCCTCGGTGGGCAGCTCGCCGTGCCAGAGCAGGTGGGCGACCGCCTCGAACGACTGGGTCGCCGCGAGCTCCTGAACCGGGTAGCCGCGGTAGAGCAGGCTGTTGGTCTCGGGGTTCACCTTGCTGATGGCGGTGACGTCGGCGACGACGCCGGCGAGGCCCTTCTTGATCTCTTCAGTCATGCTGTGCTCCTTCGCAATGCGTTTCGACTCACCCCCGGCTCGATCGACGACCGGGGCGGAAGCGGCTATTTCTCAATGGTGAAGTTGAAGACGCCGGAGTCGAAGTGGTTGTACGACTCGTAGTCGATGAGCTCATACAGGTCTGCCCTGTGCTGCATCTCGCCGAGCTTGGAGGTCAGGTGCCCCTCCTCGTTCAGCGTATCGAGCGCACGCCCCGCCGCGCCCATCGCGATGCGCAGCAGCGACACCGGCCAGATGACGATGTTCACGCCGACGTCACGCAGCTGGTCGACGCTGAACAGGTCCGACTTCCCGAACTCGGTCATGTTCGCCAGGATCGGCACGTCCACGGCCTTCCGGATCGCGGCGAACTCCTCCAGCGACCGCATCGCCTCGGGGAAGATCGCGTCGGCGCCGGCATCCGCCAGCGCCTTCGCGCGGTCCTTCGCAGCCTCCAGCCCGTCGACGGCCGCGATGTCGGTACGCGCCATGATGAGGAAGTTCTCGTCCCTCCGCGCGTCGACAGCGGCGCGGATGCGCTTGACGGCCGTGTCCGAATCCACCACGGCCTTGCCGTCGAGGTGCCCGCAGCGCTTGGGGTTGACCTGATCCTCGATGTGGGCGCCGGCGATCCCGGCATCCTCCAGCGTCTGGATCGTGCGGGCGACGTTCATCGGCTCGCCGAAACCGGTGTCGGCGTCGATGATCGCCGGCAGGTCGGTCATCCGGGCGATCTGCGCTCCCCGACCCGCGACCTCGGTGAGCGTGGTCAGTCCGATGTCGGGCAGGCCGAGGTCGGCCGAGAGCACGGCGCCCGAGATGTAGACGCCCTCGAACCCCTTCTGCTCGATGAGTCGAGCAGACAGCGGATTGAACGCGCCCGGGAAGCGCAGCAGCTCCCCGGTCGCGAGCCGCTCGCGGAACGCCCGGCGCTTCTCGTGCGCGGGGGTGGTGGAGTACAGCATGGGATCCTTCCTTCTGCCCGTTCGAATCGCTCAAATGGCTACAAATACGGGCAAGATTCAGCCATTTGAGCGATTCGAAAAGGGTTGTCGGGTTCGGGGTCAGAAGAGGCCGCGCGGAGCCTCGGGAGCGGATGCCAACAGGCCGGCCTTCGCGATGATGGACAGTTCCCCCACCTCGGATGCGGTCAGCTCGGGCAGTCGCTGCACGAGCTCGAGGAAGCGCTCGACCTCGGCGGCATCGAGCACGGGCTGGGCGAGGATGCGGAACTTGCGGATGTACTGCTCGCGGCCGAACGGTCGGGCTCCCAGGGGATGCGCGTCGGCGACGGCGATCTCGTCGACCACGGTCGAGCCGTCGGTGAGCGTGATCTCCACACGCCCGCCGAACGCCTTCTCAGCCGGATCGATGGAGTGGTAGCGGCGGGTCCACTCGGCATCCTCGGCGGTGGTGACCTTGTGCCACAGCTCCACCGTGTCGGTGCGCTGCGCCCGCTCGGGCAGGTACGAGTCGACGTGGTGCCACGTGCCGTCCTGCAGGGCGACGGCGAAGATGTACGGCACCGAGTGATCCAGCGTCTCGCGCGATGCTGTGGGGTCGTACTTCTGCGGGTCGTTCGCACCCGAGCCGATCACATTGTGCGTGTGGTGGCTGGTGTGGATCACGATCGAGGCGATGTTGGCGGGGTCGCGGAGCTCGGGGCGGTCAGTGCCGAGGCGGCGGGCCAGATCGATGATCGCCTGCGCCTGGTACTCGGCGGAGTGCTCCTTGGTGTAGGTGTCGAGGATGCCGCGCTTGGCCTCTCCGGCGGCGGGCAGCGGCACGTCGTACGACGCCTCGGGGCCGTCCAGCAGCCAGGCGATGACACCGTCCTCCCCCTCGTAGATGGGCGACGGCGAGGTCTGCCCCCGCATGGCCCGGTCCACGGCTTCGACGGCCATTTTCCCGGCGAAGGCGGGGGCGTGCGCCTTCCAGGTGGAGATCTCGCCCTTGCGGCTCTGCCGGGTGGCGGTCGTGGTGTGCAGCGCCTGTCCGATGGCCTGATAGATGGTCTCGGCGTCGAGGCCGAGCATGGTCCCGATTCCGGCGGCGGCCGAGGGGCCGAGGTGGGCGACGTGGTCGATCTTGTGCTTGTGCAGCGAGATCGCGCGCACCAGGTCGACCTGGATCTCGTAACCGGTGGCGATGCCGCGCACGAGCGCACGACCATCGCATCCGGCGTGCTGCGCGACCGCGAGGATCGGCGGGATGTTGTCGCCGGGGTGCGAGTACTCGGCCGCGAGGAAGGTGTCGTGGTAGTCGAGCTCGCGCACGGCGACGCCGTTCGCCCAGGCCGCCCATTCCGGGCTGGTGCGCTCGTCGAGCTTCGCACCGAAGACCGTCGAGCCCTGTCCTCCGGTGGAGACCGGGTGGCTGAACGCCTGCGCGCGGGCCGCGACGATCGGGCCGCGGGTGAGGGATGCCGCCGCCACCGAGGCATTGTCGATGATGCGGTTGATGATCATCTCGACCACCTCGGTCTCGACCTCGACGGGGTCGACGGCGACCTGGGCGATCTTCCAGGCCAGCTGCTCCTCGCGGGGCAGATCTTCTTCAGAGCGGTAGACGCGGACGTGGTGATTGACGGTCATGTCATTCCTTCCGGGTGGGTTCCTGAAGGGAGCCCAGGATGCTGTCGAGAGCGTTGTGCAGGTGGACATGGGTGGCGTGCGCGGCCAGATCGGCGTCGCGGGATGCCAGGGCGCGGGCGATGAGCAGATGTTCGGCGGCGGATGCGGCGAGCCGCTCGGGCTTGTCGCGGGCCATCCGGCGCACGCGCACGAGGTGGGTGCGCACCGTTCGCAGTGCGGAGGTGAGATAGTCGTTGCCGTGCGAGGCGTCGACCTGGGTGTCCAGGCGCGCGATCAGGGCGTAGTAGGCGTCCCGGCCCTCGTCGCCGGTCAGATCGACGTGCTCGAACTCGGTGGCGAGCTCGGCGAACGCCGCCGCGTCGCCCCGGGTCGCAGCGAGCCCTGCCGCGGTCTCCTCGAGGGCGCGGCGGATCTCGAACAGCGAGCGGATGTCA
>JBARWR010000516.1:0-1742 GCA_049646915.1 Microbacterium sp. | reverse complement strand
GTGCTGCACGTGAGCCTCGATCTCGTCGGCGGCACGGGCAGCCCCGCCTGCCGCGCGCTGAGCGCGCTGCAGACGCTGGGCGGCGATTCGGAAGCGGGAATCGTTCAGCAGTCGACGCGCATGCATCCGGATCGTGGCCGGACTGCTCTCCTCTGACCGGATGGACAGACCGGCGCCGAGCTCTACGACGCGCCTGGCCACCGCCGGCTGATCGGCGCCCTGCGGGATCACGAGCATGGGCACGCCCGCGTGGAGCGCTTCGTTGACACTGTTCATTCCACCGTGCGTGACGAAGACCGCCGTGCGGGCCAGGACTTCCGGCTGCGGCACGAACGGCTGCGCGACCACGTTCGAAGGCAGCGCCCCGAGGTCGGCGGGAGAGACGTCGCCCGTGGCGAGCACGACGGTGCCCGCCTCCGTGGCCAGCGCTTCGGCCAGCGCACGGAGCATCCTGATCGGCGCCCTGTACACGGTTCCCAATGACGCGTAGAGAATCGGCTTGTGGAGAAGTCCACCGGGGAACGGCGGATTGATCGGTCGGACACCGAGGCTCGGGCCGACGAACCGGTACGTGGGGTCGAAGCGGCTCGAGTGCGGTTGGAACTCCGGAGAGGTGAAGACCAGATTCAACGGCTCGTGGATGTTCGCGAGGTCCAGCCGGGGAAGACCGCCGGTGCGGTATCGGCGATCCAGGTCGGCCCTGGCCCCGAGGTAGCGGAGGGCATCTCGTGGATGCCGGACCAGGAACGCTCCGAGTCCGATCGCTCCCGTCGGGCTGGGCAGTGCGGCGTCGAACGCAAAGGTCGTGTAGGCGGACACCGCCGGCAACTCGAGCGTGCGCGCAGCGATCAGCCCCCATGGGCACGCAGCACCGTGCACGATGATGTCGGGCTGGATGCCGTGCAGGTCATCGAGCAGTGCGGGCAGGTACTGCTGTGAAGAGGCGACGAGCGATTCGAGCATGTTCAACGCCGTCGGGTGCTGGGGGAGAGGTCCGGCCTGGCCGGTGTACAGGTAGCTCGTCGCGCCGGCAGCGTCGACGCCCGGGGCATACGACGGGGTGGTGTGATAGCTGACGGCGTGACCTCGACGGGAGAGTTCAGCGACCACCGGGAGGGTGGGGTTGATGTGGCCGTGCATGGCCACGTTCACGAAGGCGATGGTGCTCACGGGTGCGTCCTTCCGGGCGGATGCGAATCCCGCCGTCACCCTAGAGACCGGTGAGCCTTGTCGGATGTGACGCCCGATTCGCACCCGTCAAGTGCCGACCTCGTGCCTTCTCCTGTGCAGGGCGCAGAGGCCGACGCAGACGGGCTGATGCCGCGGCTGCCGCGCTCAGACCAGCGGCAGTGCGTCGTCGTAGGCCGAGCGCGACAGCGTCGGCCCATCGCCGAATACGCGCGTGATCCCGGGTTCCGTGCGCCACGCCGGCCAGCCGGGGTCGCCACCCTGCACGAAGGCGACCGCCGCGGCGTGCATCTCATCGGCGAGCTGCTGCGGGGGATCGTCGCCGGCGATGTCTGCCACTCTTGCCGCGTGGAGCCTGTCGAACCAGAACGGCCCGTCCAGGCAGTGGTGCGACCAGCCGGTCACGGGCGAGACCCATGCGAACCGGTACGTCCAGGTGCGAGCATCCCGCCGCGCCTCTGCGGTGCGCACGACCAGTGACCGGAAGATCCGATCGGCCACGAAGCGACCCAGCACCGGTACCAGCCCGCGGCGTGCGCGATTCGCCTTCAGCC
>JBARWR010000515.1:0-4602 GCA_049646915.1 Microbacterium sp. | reverse complement strand
CTTGATCTCCGCCCACGCCCCGGAGCCTCGCGCCAGCCCCGGGGTTCCGGACTCCGCGAGCATGGGGGAGTAGGACGTGAGTGGCGCGGGCTTCGCGGGTGAGACAGTCGGCGCATCGCGCACAGCGGTGCCGGGCCCACGCGCCCCGGAGGCTCCGGCCGACGCGGAGCGGCGGGTGGAGTGGGGCGGGGGGATCATGCGGTGCAGCAGCCACTGGGATTTCTCGCCCTCACCATTCGTGCGGATGATGGCCAGGCGTGCGGAACCCAGCCGCCCGCCCGGCTGCCCGGTGAACGTGCCGATCACCTCGTCGTCCCGCCACTTCTCCAGGGCGACGGTGCCGGTGTCCCATACGGTCATCGACCCCGCGCCGTATTCGCCCCGGGGGATCTCACCCTCGAAGTCGAGGTACTCCAGCGGATGCGGTTCGGTCATCACCGCCAGGTGATTGCGGTCGGTGGACTCCGGCACCCCCTTGGGCACCGCCCAGCTGATGAGCACGCCGTCTCGTTCGATGCGCAGGTCGTAGTGCAGGCTGCTGGCGTGGTGCTCTTGGATCACGAAGCGGGATGCGCCTCCCGTGGCGATGTATGCCGCACGAGGCATCGGCTCCGGAGTCTTCGTCGCATCGCGCTTGGACAGGTAGGCGGTCAGCGCCGGACTCGGCGGCGCGAGGGCCGCGAGCGGATCGATACCGGCATCCACACGCTCCAGCACTTCAGGGAGTTCGAGGTGCCGCAGTTCCGGATCGTCCAGCTCTTCCCACGTGCGCGGCGCCGCCACCCAGGGGCGGGATCGACCGCGCAGCGAATAGGGGGCGATGGTGGTCTTGGATCCGTTGTTCTGGCTCCAGTCGATGAAGACCCTGCCGTCGCGCGCAGACTTGGCCATGGTGTGGGTGGCGAGGTCGGGATGGTCGGCTTCGATCAGCCGGGCGAGCTCCTTCGCGACCGCGGAGACCTCATCACTGGTCTGCCTGCCGGTGCCGTCGTCGGTGGTGGGCAGGCGCGCATAGAGGTGGATGCCCTTGCTGCCGCTGGTCACCGGCATCGGCTCCAGCCCCATGCCGGTGAGGATGCCGCGGGCGATCCGCGCCACCTCGGCGCACTCGGCGAGCCCGACGCCGGGCCCCGGATCCAGATCGAGCACCATCCGGTCGGGCTTTCCTCGCCCACCGGAGTGCGTGAACCGCCACTGCGGCACGTGCAGCTCGAGAGCGGCGATCTGCGCGAACCACGCCAGCGTCGCGACGTCGTCGGCGAGCGGGTACTCCTTCGGTCCGTCGGAGTGCTCGATCGGCATCCGTCGCACCCAGTCGGGGGCGCCCTGCTCGAGCTGCTTCGTGAAGAAGCTCTCGGCCGGAGCATCCGCTGTGCCGACCCCGTCCACCCAGCGCTTGCGTGTGACGGGACGGCCGCGCAGGTGCGGCAGCATGACGGGCGCGATCTGCGTGTAGTACGAGAGGACCTCCCCCTTGGTCGTGTCCGCGTCCGGGTAGACGACCTTCTCGAGGTTCGTGACGCGCAGGCGTCGGCCGTCGATCTGCACGACCTGCCCGCTCGCTGCCATGTGCACAGATTAGCTGGGCTGCGCAAGATGCTGGCCGCGGCGGCCGGGACTGACGATACTGGTGCCATGAGGAGCATCTGGAAGGGCGCCGTGACCTTCGGCCTGGTGAACGTGCCGGTGAAGGTGTACTCGGCGATCGAGGACCATGACATCTCGCTGCACCAGGTGCACGACGAGGACGGCGGGCGCATCCGCTACCAGCGCATCTGCGAACTGGACGGCAAGCCCGTCGCGTACGCCGACATCGAGCGGGCCTACGTCGACGACGACGGGCAGACGGTCGTGCTCACCAAGAAGGACCTCGAGGCGCTGCCATCCGAGAAGAGCCGCGAGATCGACGTGGTGGAGTTCGTGCCCACCGAGCAGATCGACCTGCTGACCCTCGACCGGCCCTACTACCTGGAGCCGGACTCGAAGTCACCGAAGGCGTACGTGCTGCTGCGCAAGACCCTGGAGCAGACCGATCGCACCGCGATCGTGCGCTTCACGCTGCGGCAGAAGACCCGCTTGGCGGCGCTGCGCGTGCGCGGCGACGTGCTCGTGCTGCAGACGCTGCTGTGGGCCGACGAGGTGCGCGAGGCGGCGTTTCCCGCACTGGATGAGGACGTGAAGATCAGCGCGAAGGAGCTGGAGCTGGCGTCGTCGCTGGTGGACAGCTACTCCAGCGACTTCGAACCGGAATCGTTCGTCGACGAGTATCAGAAGGAGCTGCGCGTCCTCATCGACGCGAAGATCGAGGCCGGCGAGACGTTCGACGCGTCCGAGACCTTCGCCGAGGACAGCGAGAGCACAGGCGGCGAAGTCATCGACCTGATAGAGGCGCTGCGCGCCAGCGTGGAGAAGTCGAAGGCCGCCCGCAAGGGCGCCGACAACAAGTCCGAAACCAAGCCGGCCGCCAAGAAGAGCGGCGCGAAGAAGAAGAAAGCGAGCTGAGCCCGGTCGAGATCAGCGGTTGCCGTCGCCATCCATGTCGGGCGCACGGTCGAAGACCTCGGCATCGAGCCGCAGTTCCTGCGCCTCCACAGCATCCGTCTCGTTGTCAGCGCCGGCTGAAGCCTCCTTCTTCACCTTGCGCCGCTCGTTCAGATAGTGCCAGAGCGTGATCAGCGCCGTGCCTCCGACGGCGGCCAGCAGGATCAGGTCGATGTAGTCCTGCACGAAGTTGGCGATCGGGGGGATGTACCCGATCCCGTAGCCGAACATCGTCAGCCCGAAACCCCACAGGACCGCGCCGATGAGGTTGTACAGCGAGTATCGCTTCCAGGGCATGTGGCCGACGCCGGCCGCGACCGGGGCGAAGGTGCGCACGATCGGCACGAACCGCGCCAGGATCACGGTGATGCCGCCGAAACGCTCGAAGAACGCGTTCGTGCGCTCGACGTTCTTGCGGCTGAACAGTCCGGATTCCTTGCGTTCGAAGACCGCAGGCCCGCCCTTGTGGCCGATGAAGTAGCCGACCTCGCCGCCGACGAATGCGGCGAGCCCGATCAGCAGCGCGACCAGCCAGACACTCATGCCGAAGACGCCGTGCTCCGACTGCCCGAGCGGGTGCGAGAGCAGACCCGAGATGACAAGGAGGGTGTCTCCCGGCAGCAGGAACCCGATCAGCAGTCCGGTCTCGGCGAACACGATGAAGCACACGACCAGCAGAGCCCAGGGCCCTGCGGCGCCGATGATCATCTCAGGGTCGAGCCAGGGAATGAGCGCTGTGGGCGCCTGGATCAGCGAGTGGAGCAAGGGGGATCCCGTCGTTCGTTATTCGGCGGTGGGGGAAAAGGAAGCCGGAGTGCGGGAGATGGGACTTGAACCCACACGCTCGAAAGCACAGGAACCTAAATCCTGCGTGTCTACCAATTCCACCACTCCCGCGCGTGCTCAAGTCTATCGATGCGGATGTTCGGGATTTCCGTAGATCTGCTGAACATGCGCCCTGTGGATAACTTTGACGAGCGAATCGCGGACTCTGTCAGGATGCCTGCGTGAGTCATCCGTCCCTTGTCGTCGCCGAGAGGGTACGTCGGCGTCTGCGCATCGAGCACACCGATCCCTCGTCGAACCCGGATGAGGCGCGGCACATCGCGCAGACCGAGGTGCGCAGGCACAACGACCTCGCGCTGCAGCGCGGCGAGGCGATGATCGACGACGAGGCCGCACTGGTGCGCGACGTGCTGGCATCCGTCTCCGGCTTCGGCGCGCTGCAGCCGCTGCTGGACGATCCCGAGATCGAGGAGATCTGGCTGAACGGCCCCGACCGCATCTTCATCGCGCGCGGCGGCACGACCGAGCGGGTGGATCTGCAGCTGACGGATGCCATCATCCGCGATCTGGTGGAGCGGATGCTGCAGTCCACCGGGCGCCGCGTGGATGTCAGCCAGCCGTTCGTGGACGCCTCCCTGCCGGACGGCTCGCGCCTGCACGTGGCCATCGCGGATGTGGTCCGCGGCTCGTGGGCGGTGAACATCCGCAAGTTCCTCACGCAGCACCGCACGCTGGAGTCGCTGGTCGCGCAGGGATCGGTGCCGCCGCACCTGGCCGACCTGCTGCATCGGGCGCTGCTCGACGGCCGCAGCATCATCGTGTCCGGTGCGACCCATGCGGGAAAGACGACGCTGCTGGGTGCCCTGCTGGCATCCGTCGCCGACAGGCAGCGGATCGTCACCGTGGAGGAGACGTTCGAGCTGGCCGTGGACGGTCCCGACGTGGTGGCCCTGCAGGGGCGGCAGGCGAGTCTGGAGGGCACAGGGGAGATCACGCTGCGTCGGCTCGTGAAAGAGGCGCTGCGCATGCGGCCCGACCGCATCGTCGTCGGCGAGGTGCGCGATGCCGAGGCCCTGGACCTCGTGCTCGCCCTGAACACCGGTGTGCCCGCGGCCGGCACGATCCACGCGAACTCGGCCGACGAGGCGCTCGACAAGCTCGCGCTGCTTCCGCTGCTGGCCGGCCGCAACATCGATCGCTCGTTCATCGTGCCCGCGCTCGCCACCTCGATCTCCTACGTCGTGCACTGCCGTCGGGAGGCCGACGGCTCCCGAC
>JBARWR010000514.1:0-9084 GCA_049646915.1 Microbacterium sp. | reverse complement strand
GGGTTCGCTCCGCGCAGCCCTGCCGACGCCGTGCAGGACATGGGAGCGATCCTGCGACTCATCGGCGCCCTCGTATGAGCGTCGGCTGGCGCAGCGAGGCCGAGCGCATCCTTGCCCGAGGACGGCGCTCCGATCGCCGTATCCCGTCATTCCTGCTGCGATCTCCGATCAGCCGTCTCGGCTACTGGTGGGGCACCTCGGTCGGCTGGGTGTGGGGGTCGATCTGGAGCACCGGGCCCGTCGAGCGACGGAACGGCCTGTGGGTGTTCCGCGGCCTGCCGGAATGGGCGTACGGCCGCGGCGGCGTGTGCGTCGGCGGCTGCTACCTCACCGGCGACGTCGAGCCCTCCGATGCGGTGCTGCGGCACGAACTCGTGCACAAGCAGCAATGGCAGCGCTACGGCTTCCTGATGCCGTTCCTCTACCTGTTCGCCGGCCGCGATGCGCTGCGAAATCGCTTCGAGATAGAGGCCGGGCTCGAGGACGGCGGCTACGTGCGCCGCACACGGCGCTGAACGAGCAACGCTGACGGAACGAGCAGCGCTGAACGAGCCGTGCTGAACGAGCCGTCAGTGGACCGGCAGACCGTAGCGCGCGGGCGCATGGATCGCGGTCGGCGCGATGCCGTGGCGCTCGGTGAGGTGATCGACGATGTCGGCGGTGCTGACGAAGCCGCCCAGCAGCGTCGCCTCCGTGCGCAGCGTCGCCTCGGAGTCATCGCACAGCATCTCATCCGCCCAGGCTGTGGCAGCGCGCGTGAGCACCTCACCGGTCGTGCGGCGAGCGCCACCGCGGGTGCGCACCAGCCAGGTGACGGTCATGCGGGGCGGTACCGACACGACGCCGACATCCCCGGCATCCGACACTTCGATGAAGACACGGCCGACAGCGCACAGCGGAAGCGTGGCGAGCATCAGCTCGAGCTCCGCCAGCGAGTACTCATCGGCCGTGATGAGGTGCTGCACCAGCGGTCGCCGGGATGCCCTGCGTGCGGCGCGTGTCCCGGGGGCTGTCTCGACGATGCTCATGATGATCCCATCCTAACACCGTGAGAAGGGTTGCCTTACCTTCCTCCGACCCCAGGTCCGCGACCGATCAGTCGATGAGGGTGTTGCGCAGCGCGTCCAGCTCGGCATCCGTCAGCCCGGCGCTCTGAAGGTAGGCCGCCGCGGAGCCGTGCCGTTCGTCGATGTCCGCCAGCAGCGCCGCCATCACGGGCGCGGGAGACTCGGTCGCCAATTGGATGGCGTTGCGGGCATCGGGCATGTTCGCGCGGAAGTAGGCGGTGATCGCCCGGTTCCGCTCGGCGGGCAGCTGCGACGCGGTCAGCGCATAGTCGGCGATCACCGCATCCCGATCTGCTCCGACGGCACTCAGCGCCAGCGCGACCGTGACCCCCGTGCGATCCTTGCCCACCGTGCAGTGCACCAGCGTGGGCTCCCCCGCCGCGATCACGCGCACCGCCTCCACCAGGCGCGAGGCGCTGTCGTCGATGAGGTGCCGGTACATCCCGGCCAGATCCATGTCCTGCTCGAAGAAGGAGCCGACGGATCCGAGGAACAGCGGGATGTGCGCGGTCTCCACCGACCGCAGCCCGGAGGGCTCGGCCTGCACTTCGGTCTCGTCGCGCAGGTCCACCACTCGCCGCACGCGCTGGCCGAGCGCCACCGCACCTTCGGGCGTCAGTCGCGCCAGCTGTCCTGATCGCAGCAACGCGCCGGGGCGTACTCGTGCAGTTCCGACGGGAATGCCACCGACATCTCTCAGGTTGCTCACGCCGGGGATGTCGATGATCGTCACCTCTCCAGTCTAAGACGAGAATGAGAGCGGTTCGATTTCCTCAGAAATGCAGACCGACAAGTAAGTCAGCGAGTTTGATTGTCTATAATTCTGATTCTTACGCGCATTACTTGGCATATTGATCCGAGATTTCCTGTGAACCTGATCCGATAGCAGAATATGGCCGTGGCACAAGACACCAGCGAGTTCCGCTACCTGCCCGCTCAGGCCCAGAGGTTCGGCACCGCCGTTCCCCCGGCCCGACGCACCGCAGTGACGCTTCCCGACGGCCGCTCGCTCAGCGCCCTGCGCTTCGGCGATGACGCACCGGAGGTGACCCTGCTGCACGGCGCCGGGCTCAACGCCCACACCTGGGATACGGTCGCACTGCTGCTGGGCCGCCCGGCGCTGGCCATCGACCTCGCCGGACACGGCGACTCCTCCTGGCGAGACGACCTGGACTACTCTCCTGTCGCGCTCGCAGCCGACGTCGCGGTCGCGGTCAGGGACTGGACCGACGCACCGCAGGTGCTGATCGGCCACTCGCTCGGCGGCCTCACCGCCGCGGTGGTCGCGGCACAGCATCCCGAACTGGTCGCCGAGCTGATCCTCGTCGACATCGTCCCCGGTCTGGACACGGACGCCGCACCCGCCGTGCTGCGCGAGTTCTACCAGGTGACCGAGTTCGCCTCCCGCGAAGACGCCGTCGACCGCGCCGAGCAGTTCGGCTTCGGCGGCGCGCGGGAGGACACCGAGCGCGGAGTCTTCTTCAACACGCGCATCCGCGAGGACGGCCGGGTGGAGTGGAAGCACCACTTCGCCCGGATCATCGGCCACGCCTTCGACGCGCTGAACGGTGCCGAACGGGCGATCGGCACCCCAGACCCCTGGTCGCATCTGGCCGCCGTGACCGTCCCTGTCACCCTCGTCCGCGGCACGCACGGCTTCCTGCAGGATGCCGACGTCGTCGAGTTCTCCCGACGGATGCCGACGGGCGCTGTCGTCACCGTCGACGCCGGCCACAACGTGCAGGAGACGGACCCGGCCGCCTTGGCATCCCTCGCAACCGACGCCCTGAGCCGCATCTCCCGCTGACCTCCAGTCGCACTGCCCGCCGTCCCGCTGACCCGCGCGGGATCCACCTCCGAGAGGACACGTCGTGTCTACATCCACCACCGCACGTCGATCGGCCCGTCTGGCCGCGATCGGCCTCCTCGCCGTCGGCGCACTCGTACTGAGCGCCTGCGGCGGCTCACCGGAACCCGTCTCGACATCGCCCACCAAGGCCGACCCGAACGCGGACCTCACGGTCGGCCTCGTCCTCGAGCCGACCAACCTCGACATCCGTCACACCAGCGGCGCCGCGCTCGAGCAGATCCTCGTCGACAACATCTACGAGGGCCTGGTCACACGGACACAGGACAACAAGGTGGACGACCGCCTGGCCAGCTCCCACGAGATCTCCGACGACGGACTCACCTACACCTTCACGCTCAACGACGACATCACCTTCCATGACGGGACGCCACTGACCTCTGCTGACGTCGTCGCCTCCTACGAGAACGTCAAGACGGATGCCAGCGTGCAGGGCAACGCCGAGTTCGCCGGTATCGACGCCATCACCGCTCCCGACGAGAAGACCGTCCAGATCACGCTGACCCAGCCCGATCAGAACTTCCTGTTCAACCTCACCGGTCCTGCGGGACTCGTGTTCAAGACCGGCGACAAGACCGACCTGAAGACCGCCGAGAACGGCACCGGACCGTTCACCCTCGAGCGCTGGGCCAAGGGCAGTTCGATCACCTTCTCCCGGAACGACGACTACTGGGGCGAGAAGGCAGGGCTGGCGAAGGTCACCTTCCAGTACATCCCCGACTTCACCGCCGGCGTGAACGCCGCCCTGGACGGATCGGTCGATGTGCTCACCGCCGTGGACCCGAACCTCGTGTCCCAGCTGAAGGACTCCGGCGATTTCACGGTCACCACCGGGCGCACCACCGACAAGGCGACGCTCGCGTTCAACAACGCCAAGGCCCCCCTCAGCGACGAGCGCGTGCGCAAGGCACTGCGGCTGGCGATCGACCACGAGGCTCTCGTGGAGGCGGTCGGCGCGGGCGAGACGCTGTACGGGCCGATCCCCGCCCTCGACCCCGGCTACGAGGATCTGTCCGAACTCGTGCCGTACGACCCGACCGAGGCGAAGAAGCTGCTCGCGGACGCCGGGCAGGAGAAGCTCGACCTGACACTCACCATCCCCTCCTTCTACGGCACCACCGTGGCTCAGGTGCTCGTCTCCGACTTCGCGAAGGTCGGAGTCTCGCTCGAGGTGAACCGCGTCGAGTTCGCGACCTGGCTCGAGGACGTCTACACGAATCACGACTACGAGCTCAGCTTCGTGCTGCACGTCGAACCCCGTGACTTCGTGAACTGGGCGAACCCGGACTACTACTTCGGCTACGACAACGCCGAGGTCCAGGACCTGTACGCCCAGTCCCAGGCCGAATTGGACCCCGAGAAGTCGGCAGACCTGCTGAAGAAGGCCGCGCGCATCGTGTCGGAGGACAACGCCGCCGATTGGCTGTACAACGGAGCGACACTGACGGCATCGGCACCGGGCGTCTCCGGATTCCCGAAGGACTCGATCAACTCGCGCATCGACCTCGCGGGCGTCACCAAGGCCGCCGACTGACGCATGATCCGCTACGCGCTCACACGAGGGGCCCTGCTGATCGCAGGGCTCCTCGTGTCGAGCGTGATCATCTTCCTCACCCTGCGCGTCTTCCCCGGCGATGTGGCGCAGCTGATCGCGGGCACGCAGTCCAGTCCTGAGACAGTGGCGGCGCTACGGGAGTCTCTGGGCCTGAACAAGCCGCTGAGCGCCCAGTACACGGCGTGGATCGGCGGCATCCTGCACGGCGACCTCGGCACATCGCAGCTCAGCGGCGCGTCCGTCGGTGCGGAGCTGGTGGAGAAGGCCCGAGTGACGGTGCCGCTGTGCCTCATGGCCCTCACGATCGCGCTGCTCATCGCCGTGCCGTTCGGCATCCTCTCCGCTCTGCTGCGCGGGCGCGCGGGCGGCACGTCGCTGAACGTGGCCGCGCAGGCTGTCGCGGCCGTGCCGGTGATCTGGGCCGGCATGATGCTCGTGGTCGTCTTCGCGCTCTGGCTGGGTTGGCTTCCGGCCCAGGGGTTCCCGCGCACGGGCTGGTCCACGCCTTTCACGGCGTTCGAGTCGCTGCTGCTTCCCGCACTCACCATCGGAATCGTCGAGGGTGCGATGCTGCTGCGCTTCGTGCGCAGCGCGACCCTGCAGGCGTCCGGACAGGACTTCGTGCGCACAGCTGCCGCCAAGGGCCTCACCCGCCGCCAGGCACTCATCCGGCACGGCATCCCGGCGGTCGGGTTGTCGATCGTGACGGTGCTCGGCCTGCAGGTGGCCGGGATCATCGTCGGCTCGGTGGTCATCGAGCAGCTCTTCACCCTTCCCGGCATCGGACGGATGCTGGTGGCCGATGTCGGCACCCGAGATCTGGTGAAGGTGCAGAGCGAACTGCTCGTGCTCACCGGGTTCGTGCTGCTGATCGGATTCATCGTCGACCTCGTGCACCATGCGGTCGACCCACGACAGCGCGCGGAGGTCGACTGATGCCCCGTTGGCTGCGTTCCCTGCTCTCCTCCGGCACCGGCCGCTTCGGCGTCGTCGTGGTGCTGCTGATCGCACTCACCGCACTCGTGTCGCTGTTCTGGATGCCGTTCGATCCGATGCTCTCCGACGTGCGCGGGCGCTGGGCGGAGCCCGGCTGGCCTCATCTTCTGGGCACCGACGGCACCGGTCGCGACATCCTGAGCCTTGTGATGGCCGGGGCGCGCACGACCGTGTTCGTCGCCGTCGGCGCGGGCATCGTCGCCACCCTCGTGGGCATCGCCCTGGCCGCGCTCGGCGCGCTGACCGCCAGGTGGATGCGCGAGTCGGTGGCCGTTCTCGTCGACATCCTGATCGCATTCCCCGTGCTGATGATCGCCATGATGATCTCCGCGGTGTGGGGCGGATCGCTCTGGGTCGTGGTGTTCTCGGTCGGGATCGGCTTCGGCGTCAGCATCGCGCGCGTCACGCGCCCCGAGCTGCGTCGCGTGCAGCAGAGCGACTTCGTCGTCGCCGGGCGCGCCAGCGGCCTGACGACCGGGCAGAACCTCGTGCGGCACCTGCTGCCGAACGTGGCGCCGGTGTTCATCGTGCAGCTGTCCTGGTCGATGGCGGTCGCGGTGCTCGCCGAGGCCGGCCTGTCCTACCTCGGCTTCGGTGCGACGCTCACCGAGGCGTCGTGGGGCACGCTGCTCGCTGACCTGCAGCGCTACATCGGCGTGCATCCGCTGACCGTCGTCTGGCCGGGGCTGGCGATCACCATCACGGTCCTGGGACTGAATCTGCTCGGCGACGCGCTGCGCGAGGCGACCGATCCCACCCTGTCGCACAACGGCACGCACGGGCATCCGGGTCTGGCGGCGGAAGGCACGGTGGTCGCATGAGCCTCGAGGTGCAGGATCTGGTCGTCGAGATCGACGGCAACCGCGTGCTCGACGGCGTCTCGTTCGCGGTCGAGGACGGTCAGCGCTTCGGCCTGATCGGCGAGTCCGGCTCCGGCAAGTCCCTGACGGCCCTCGCGGTGCTGGGGCTGCTGCCGGAAGGGGCGACGGCGAGCGGCAGCATCCGCTGGCACGGCACCGAGCTGATCGGCATGCCCGACCGCGAGCTCGCCACGCTGCGCGGCGATGACATCGGCATGGTCTTCCAGGAACCGCGCACGGCGCTGAACCCCATCCGCACCGTGGGCCGTCAGATCGCCGAGTCGGTGCGCATCCACGAGCGCATCGGACGGCGCGAGGCACGCGAGCGGGCGATCATCGAGGCCGCACGGGTGAACCTCCCTGACCCGGAATCCATCATCGACCGGTACCCGCATCAGCTGTCCGGCGGGCAGCGGCAGCGCGTCGCGATCGCAATGGCACTCGCCTGCCGCCCCAAGCTGCTGATCGCCGATGAGCCGACCACGGCGCTCGACGTCACCATCCAGGCCGAGATCCTCAAGCTCCTGCTCTCGCTGGTGGATGAGCAGGGCATGTCACTGGTGTTCATCACGCACGACCTCGCAGTGCTGTCGCAGATCGCCACGCATGCGGCGGTTCTGGAGGACGGGCGCGTCATCGAGCAGGCAGCCGTGCCGACGCTGCTCAGCACGCCGTCCTCGCCCGTCACGCAGGCGCTGCTGCGCGATGCGACGGCCACGCTGTGGCGTCCGCAGCAGGACGGGGATCGATCATGAGCCTGATCGAGGCTTCGAATCTCAGCCGCTCGTTCGCCCTGCCCCGCCGGACGATGTTCGAGCGCCGACGCTTCAGTACCGCGCTGCACCCGACCGATCTCACGATCGAGGCCGGCGAATCCCTCGGCCTGATCGGCGAGTCCGGCTCGGGAAAGTCGACTCTGGTGCGGCTGCTGCTGGGCCTGGACCGCCCGACCACGGGACGCGTGAGCGTGGACGGCAGGGAGGTGGATGCCACAGCATCCGCTCGTTCGCTGCACTGGCTGCGCCGCCAGACCGGCCTCGTCTTCCAGGATCCGTACGCGTCGCTGGATCCGCGCATGACCGCCGGGCAGATCATCGCCGAGCCCCTTTGGGCGCTCGAGATCCCCGGTGACCGTCGCGCGCGTGTGCGCGAGGTCCTGGGCCAGGTCGGGCTGGAGGCCGACATGGCCGATCGGCATCCGCATGAGTTCTCCGGTGGGCAGCGTCAGCGCGTGGCGCTCGCCCGCGCGATCGCCCACCGGCCGCGGATCCTCGTCGGCGACGAGCCGCTCTCGGCCTTGGACGTGACCGTGCGGGCGCAGATCCTCGACCTTCTTCAGCAGCTGCGGCAGGACGAGGGGCTGGCCCTCATCCTCGTCTCGCACGACATCGGCGTGGTGCAGAACCTCGCCGACACCGTCGCGGTGATGAAGGACGGCGTGATCGTCGAACGCGGCAGGACGGATGCGGTGCTGCAGCACCCCACCCAGGACTACACCAAGGCACTGCTCGCGGCGATCCCGGTGATCACTCCTCCGGCGGAGTGATCGTCGCCAGGCTCTTCTGCAGGAAGTACACGCCCTGCATCTCGCCGAACTTCTCGCCCACCTCGGTGAGGCGGCCCACGTCGACGAAGCCCGCCTTGCGGTGCAGGGCGATCGATGCGTCCGCACCCCTGTCGGCGATCACCGCGATCACCTGACGCAGACCCGCGAGCCGGCACGCGTCGAGGAATTCGGCCAGCAGCGCCCAGCCGATGCCGCGCCCCGCCGCCGATGGCGCCAGGTAGATCGAGTTCTCGATGGTGAAGCGGTACGCCGATTTGGGCGACCAGGGCTGGCCGAGCGCGTAGCCCAGCAGCTCACCGGCATCCGTCTCGGCGACGAGGAACGGCAGGCCCGCCGCGGCGATCTTCGCCTTCTTCTGCGCCCAGTCCTCCGCCGTCGATTCGATCTCGTCGTAGGTGACGGTCGCGGTGCGCACGTAATGGTTGTAGATGTCGCGGATGCCGGGCAGATCGCCCTCTGCGACCGGGCGCACGCGCAGCGCGCTCATTCCTCCCCCGCCACACGCCAGTCGATGGCGGGTGCCCCCATCGACTCCAGCAGCGTGTTCGCACGGGAGAACGGTCGGGAGCCGAAGAAGCCGCGCCGGGCGGACAGCGGAGAGGGATGCGCGGACTCGATGACGGGCGTGCTCCCGAGCAGCGGCTTCAGCCCTCGAGCATCCGCACCCCACAGGATGGCGACCAGCGGCCGGTCCCTCACCACGAGGGTGCGGATCGCCAGCTCGGTCACCTGTTCCCAGCCCCACCCGCGGTGCGATGCCGGAACGCCGGGGCGCACCGTGAGCACCCTGTTCAGAAGCAGGACGCCCTGATCACTCCACGCCGTCAGGTCGCCATGCGGGGCCGGGGGGATGCCGAGATCGTCGTCACGCTCACGGTAGATGTTGCCCAGGCTCCTCGGCAGCGGGCGCACGTCGCGGTCGACGGCGAAAGACAGCCCGATCGGGTGACCGGGCGTCGGGTACGGATCCTGCCCGGTGATCAGCACGCGCACGTCGTCCAGCGGACGCTGGAAGGCGCGCAGCACGTTCGAGCCGGCCGGCAGGTAGCCGTGGCCCGCGTTCTGCTCGTCGCGCAGCCGGTCACCGAGCTCACTGATCAGCGGCTGCAGCGGTTGCAGGGCGGCAGCCCACCCCGGATCGATCTGCCCGGCGTCCGCGAGCTGAGCGAGAG
>JBARWR010000513.1:0-3578 GCA_049646915.1 Microbacterium sp. | reverse complement strand
GCTCCGTGGAGCAGAAGACGCTGCCCGTCTTCCTTTCGGATGCCGCGGATGCCGTGGAGCAGCTGATCGACGAGGGACTGGTCGCCGCGCAGCAGAAGCACCACTCCCGCGCCTGAAGCGCAGGTGCGGCTCAGCCGGGTTCCGGTCAGCTCGCGCCGGACGCCGAGGCGGCCGCGCCGATTCCGAGGAGCACCGAGACCGTCAGGAAGAACCCGAACGGTCCGAGCGCCGCCAGCACGATGGCGGTGATGCCGAGGCCGCGCCCGCGCCGCTTCGCCGTGGCGATGATGCCGAGCACGATCGCGACGGTACCCAGCACGGTGCCGCACCAGAAGGCGATCTCGGCCCACAGCACCTGAGTGCGCACCGGTGTCAGCATCGAGAGGTCGTCGGTGAACGACGAGTCGATGCCGATGCGTGCGTTCGGGAGGACCGCACCGATCTGATACGCCATCACGGCCGCCACGATGGGAGCCACGATTGCGGCGATCAGCGCTGCGACGAACGCTGCGGCCCCCGTCGCGCGTGATGCGGGCGGGGCGGTCGGCGGCACCTGGTATCCGCCGACCGGGTAACTGCAGGCCTGGTAGCCGTCGGCCGGGTAGCCGCCCACGGGGACGTCGTAGGCGCCCGGGGGAGCGGCCGGCGGCATCGGGACTCCTGAAGGCGCTGCAGCCGGAGGCGGCGGTGGCCCGACCGGGCTGTCTCCACCGGGGACGGGGAACTGCGGGGTACTCACGACATCCTCCGGATCACTGTGCACGGCCGCGATCAGAGGCGACGCAGCAGCCCGACCTTGTCGTACACGTCGGCGAGCGTGGCGTCAGCGACCGCGTCGGCCTTCGCCGCGTTCACGGCCAGCAGTCGATCCAGCTCCGCCGGATCCGAGAGCAGAGCGTTCGCGCGGTCGCGCACCGGACCGAACTCGTCGACGACGACCTCGGCAAGACCCGTCTTGAAATCGCCGTAACCACGACCGGCGTACTCGTCCTCGATCGCGCCCACCTGGCGACCGGTGAGTGCGGCGTAGATGGTGAGAAGGTTCGAGACGCCGGGCTTGTTCTCGCGGTCGTAGCGCACCGAGCCCTCGGTGTCGGTCACCGCGCGCATGATCTTCTTCGCCGACTTCGCGGGGTCATCCAGCAGCCACAGCACTCCCGCCTCGCTCTCGGCGGACTTCGACATCTTCGACGAGGGGTTCTGCAGGTCGTAGATGCGGGCGGTGTCCTTCTGGATCACGGCCTTCGGGATCGTGAACGCCATGCCGAACCGCTTGTTGAAGCGCTCCGCGAGGTCGCGGGTGAGCTCGACGTGCTGCTTCTGATCGTCGCCGACCGGCACGAGCTCGCTCTGGTAGAGCAGGATGTCGGCCGCCATCAGCACGGGATACGTGAACAGTCCGACGGAGGTGGAGTCGGCGCCGTAGCGCGCGGACTTGTCCTTGAACTGCGTCATCCGGCCGGCCTCGCCGAATCCGGTGAGGGTGCTCAGGATCCAGGCGAGCTCGGCGTGCGCGCGTACGTGCGACTGCACGTACAGTGTGGACTTCGACGGCTCGATGCCCGCAGCGATGTACTGCGCTGCGGTGCGCCGGGTCTTCTCCCGCAGCTCGGCCGGATCCTGCGGCACCGTGATGGCGTGCAGATCGACGACGGAGAAGAACGCGTCGAACGACGACTGCATCTCGCGCCACTGCAGGAGAGCCCCGATGTAGTTGCCGGCGTGGAGCGAGTCGGCGGAGGGCTGCATTCCCGAGTAGAGGCGAGGCTTGTTCACAGATCCATCCTATTTGTCGTAGGTGTAGTCGACGATCACAGGAGCGTGGTCGCTCCAGCGTTCGGCGTAGGTCGCCGCCCGAGCGACGCGATATCCCGTGGCGCGTGCGGCCAGGGCGGGGGTTGCCAGATGGTAGTCGATGCGCCAGCCGCTGTCGTTGTCGAAGGCCTGGCCGCGCATGGACCACCACGTGTACGGACCGTCGATCTCGCCGTGCGCGGCGCGCCCCACATCGATCCAGCCGAGTCCCGTGCCGCCGTTCTCGGAGGCGAACGGTCGTGTGTCGCTCAACTGTCCGACCATGCCGCGGCCGATGCCCTCCTGGCCGGCGACCGTCGCCCCTGCGGCGCCGAGGAGGCGATCGAAGTAGGCGCGCTCGCGGGCCAGGAATCCGGATTTCTTGACGTTGCCCTTCCAGTTCCGGATGTCGAGCGGTCGATGCCCCACGTTGAGGTCGCCCGTGATGAGTGCGAGTGCTCCGTCTTCTCCGAGCTGCGCCATGCGCGTGCTCATCGCATCGAGGAACTTCCACTTCTCATCCTGCTTGGGGGTGTCGGCCTCGCCGGAGTGGACGTAGGCGCTCACGATCGTCAGCGTGCTGCCGTCGATGGGGAAGTCGGCTTCCAGCCAGCGGCCGGCAGAATCGAAGTCATCTGATCCCAACGCGGTGCGCGTGGCGATCGCCGGCGTGCGGCTGAGCACGGCGACGCCCGCTCTGCCCTTGGCCGTGGCGACGTCGTGCTGGATCGACCAGCCGGGGAACGCACCCTCGAGATGCTCGTCCTGTCCGCGCACCTCCTGCAGTGTGAGGACGTCGACGTCGGCGGCATCCAGCCAGGAGTGCATGCCGTTGCGGACCGCCGCGCGAATCCCGTTGACATTGACAGAGGCGACACGCAGATGGGGCATGTCTCCAGCCTAACGAGAGCCGCCGACATCCCTCCGCACCAGCGGCTCGCTGCGGTCCTGCGCGCTCAGTGCGATCCACGAGGCGGCGAGCAGGATGACGGATGCGACCAGCCGGCACCACAGCAGCAGAGCGACCATGACGGCGAACGTGGCCAGCAGGGGATTGCCGGGAGTGTGCGAGAGCAGCAGACCCGCGCCGAGCTGCAGCACTGCGACGGCGAGTCCGCCCATCGCCGCCCCCGGCCAGATGGTGCGCCATCGCAGGGACGTACCGGTGAGGAAGCGCACCAGCATGGCGATGGCAGCCGTGTCGATGATGACCAGGACGATCACCGTCGAGATGCGCAGCAGCGCGGCGTTCACGGCGCCGGCGATGCTCAGGCCGAACAGGTCGAGCAGCTGGGTGAGCGCCCAGACGCCCCCGACGCTGAGCGCCGAGCCCGCCAGCAGGGCGAAGCCGAACACCAGCGCGGCCACCACATCGCGCAGCTTCAGGCGCAGGTAGCCGCGGGAATCGAAGGGCAGCCCGAAGATGTCGCGCACCGCGCGGCGCGAGAAGGTGACCGCGCCGACGGCCGTCCACACCGCGACAGCGGTGGCGATGAGTCCGGTGACGGTGAAAGTGTTGGCGGCGGAAGCGACCAGCTCATGGACCTCATCCGGCTCGGCGATGCCGTTGTCGCCGATGATCCCCGGCAGGTAGCTGTTCGCCACGCCGATGAGCGCATCGATCGCGGGGCCGCTGCCTCCCAGCCAGATGCCGGCGGCGGCGAACGCCACGTACAGCAGCGCGAACAGCGCGAACAGCGCCTGATAGGCCATCCCCGCCGAGAGCAGGAAGCCGTTGCGGCGCAGGAATCGGCGCCAGACGCGGATCGGGAAGAGCGCGACGG
>JBARWR010000512.1:0-2139 GCA_049646915.1 Microbacterium sp. | reverse complement strand
CTCGACGCCTTCGCGCCGGGCGATGGCCGCGCGCGCGTCTTCGAGCCGTTTGCGCAGATCGGGATTGGTGCGCGCCTGGTTGCTGCCGGCGAGCGCCATCGGGTTGTAGTTCGCCGCCGATGGACGCGGTTGGAAATACCGGTCGCCGATGAAGGGCTGGGCCACCAGAGCCGAACCGACGACCCGGCCGTTGCGCTCGACCAGGCTGCCGTTGGACGCGTCCTGGAACAGCGCCTGTCCGATGCCGACGCCGGCGAGCGAATAGAGGAAACCGAAACCGGCCAGCGTGAGAATGGACAATCCGATGGAACCTCGCAGGGCGCCCCGGTCTGACACGCGGGCGGGCGCTTGCTGCGAATGAGGGGGTGTTTGCAGATGTGCTTTGGTGCTTGCCATGAGGAGGCCTCACACGGTGAACAGAGTCGAGAGCGCGATGTCGATGAGCTTGATGCCGATGAACGGCAGCGCCACGCCGCCCACGCCGTAGATCAGCATGTTGTTGCGTAGCAGCTCGGTCGCGCCCGCCGGTTTGAAGCGCACGCCCCGCAGGGCCAGCGGAATGAGCAGCGGAATGATGAGGGCGTTGAAGATCAGGGCCGAAAGCACGGCGCTGGCCGGGCTCGACAGTTGCATCACGTTCAGCGCCGCCATTTGCGGAATCGCCGCGGCGAAGATCGCCGGCAGGATGGCGAAGTATTTGGAGACATCGTTGGCCAGCGAGAAGGTCGTCAGCGCGCCGCGCGTGATGAGTTGCTGCTTGCCGATCTCGATGATGGCGAGCAGTTTGGCCGGATCGGAATCCAGATCCACCATGTTGCCGGCTTCCTTGGCCGCCTGCGTGCCGGAGTTCATGGCCAGTCCCACGTCGGCCTGGGCCAGCGCGGGCGCGTCGTTGGTGCCGTCGCCGACCATCGCCACAAGGCGCCCCTCGGCCTGCTCGGCCCGGATGATGGCGAGCTTGTCCTCCGGACGCGCTTCGGCGATGTAGTCGTCGACTCCGGCCTCGGCGGCGATGTAGGCCGCCGTGAGTGGATTGTCGCCGGTGATCATCACAGTCTTCACCCCCATCATGCGCAGGCGGGCGAAGCGTTCCTGGATGCCGTGCTTGATGACGTCCGAGAGTTCGACGACTCCCAGTACGTACCGGCCGTCGCTGACCACGAGCGGCGTGGCGCCTTTGCCGGCCACTTGCGCTACGCGCGCCCGGAGTTCGACGGGGATGTCGCCTCCCAGCGTCTGGACGTGCCGCGCGATTGCGTCGAGAGCCCCTTTGCGGATGATGCGCGCGCCGGGCAGGTCCACGCCCGACATGCGCGACTGGGCGGAGAATGGCACGAAGTGCGCGCCTTCGGGGGCGCAGCATGCGCCGTCCTCGTCGCGGGCCAGCCTGACGACGGATTTTCCTTCGGGGGTGGGGTCGGCCAGCGAGGCGAGCAACGCGGCCTGGCGCAGGTGCGACGCGTCCACGCCGGCCAGCGCATGGAAGGCGGTCGCCTGCCGGTCGCCGTGTGTGATGGTGCCCGTCTTGTCCAGCAGCAGCACATCGATGTCGCCTGCCACTTCCACCGCCTTGCCGGACTTGGCCAGCACGTTGGCCTTGAGCGCGCGGTTCATACCCGCGATGCCGATGGCCGGCAGCAGGCCGCCGATCGTGGTGGGAATCAGGCATACCAGCAGCGCCACCAGCAGCACGACGCCCGGTTCGACCTTCACGAAGCCGCCGATGAAGGGCAGGGAGAGGACCACGGCCAGAAAGGTGAACGTCATCACGGCGAGCAGGATGCCCAAGGCGATCTCGTTGGGCGTCTTCTGCCGGTTGGAGCCTTCGACCAGCGCGATCATGCGATCCAGAAAACTCTGGCCGGGCTCGGCCGTGACGCGCACGAGGATGCAGTCGGAGAGCACCTGGGTGCCGCCGATGACGCCGGAGCGGTCCGTGCCCGCCTCGCGCAGCACGGGGGCGGACTCGCCGGTGACGGCAGCTTCGTTGATGGTGGCCAGTCCCTCGACGATCTCGCCGTCGGCGGGAATCAACTGGCCTTCAGCCACCGTCACGAGATCCCCCGGGCGCAGTTCGGCGGCCGGGACGCGCGTTTCCGCGCCCGTCCCATCGATGCGGCGCGCCACCAGGTCTTTGCG
>JBARWR010000511.1:0-3559 GCA_049646915.1 Microbacterium sp. | reverse complement strand
CTGGCTCCCCGACGGGTCACCCGCAGGCGCTCCCGAGACCGCCCTCGACACCGCCTGCGGCCTCTACCTCGCCGACCCCACAGCCTGGACCTGAACCCCCGACGAACTTACGCACACGCCCACTAGTGCAAAGACGATCACCCCCGCATCCGTCAGATGCAGCAGCATCCGATAGCGCCGTTCCCAGCGGCGTCGCTGCTCCAGCGTGGTTGTCGCGCGCGGTGCCACAACAGAGTCGGGCACCGCGCGCACGGTCTGCGGGATCGGAACGGGACGGAAACCCGTCACGCCCCGGTTCAGCTCGAGGACGTCCTCCACGGAGGTCATTCCCCAGCTCCGCTGACCGTTGATGTACGCAAACCCCAGTGCGACATGTTTCCCCAGATTCCCCAGATTCTGCCGTTCGAGAACGGCATTCATTTCCCTGCGCCGAGCCCCCTCGGCGCTGTCGTACGTGACCCCAGATCACGGTGCGGATGATGCATCCCCATGAGCATCCGCGTCGACGATTGATCGCGACTATCCGCACTTGGGCGGCGCGCGCGAGACTCCCTGGTTCACCGGGCCACCACCGGCGTGTTCTCGGCGATGGCGTCGATCGGGCGCCACGGCGCAGCGCCGGATCGGCGGGCAGTGTGCGTTGGGCGCGATGTGCGCCATACATCCATCGGGAAGACCGTCGGCGCGAGACGGATATCGTCGACGAGGCCGGAGTCGCGCAGACCGCAGCGCATCCAGGCGCGACGGAGCGCGTTCAGATGCCCGACAGTGAACGTGTCGAAAGCTCGCGCAACGTATCCATTGCGAGTCCCCATGATCTCCCCAGATCGATCTCCCCAGCGAAGCGGATCCCCATCCGCTAGGCATCCCCAGATGCCGTGGCTGCGAGTCTAGTAGGAGTTACTCGGGTAAGCAATGATGGAATTCATCGGAGTGCCTCGGAGTGAAACAAAGAGGGCTCCGCCCGCCGGCCGCAGCGGTATCACGCGGCAAGGTGAACCTACGATGGAGACATGACCACCCGAGCCGAGCGCCGTGCAGAGCGCGAGCGACAGCACGAGTCGGAGTTCGAGCAGTTCAAGGAAGTGTTCACCGCGAGCACGGCCGACGACGGCGGTGACGGGCGTCCGCCGCGCCGCCCGCTGCTGCGCAGCTTTCGGTTCTGGATCCCGATCAGCATTCTGCTCATCCTCATCGCGGTCGTCGTCATCGGCGGACTCGTCGGCAAGCACGTGTTCGATCGTGCGATGGCGGCGAAGAGCTCGCTAGAGAAGGCCATGCCGCTGGCTTCCCAGGCATCGGATGCCATCCTGTCCGGTGACAACGCGAAGGCGAAGGAGCTGGCCGGACAGCTCACTGAGCTGTCAGCCGACGCACGCGCCCAGACCGACGACGACGTCTGGAAGAGCATCGAGTGGCTGCCCTTCGCCGGTCCGAACCTCTACGCGGTGCGCACGGCGGCGGCTGTCACCGATGATCTCGTGAACGACGCGGTCGTCCCGGCGACCGATCTGTCACTGGCGGCGCTCAAGCCGAAGGACGGCGCGATCGATCTCGCCGGCATCGACACCATGCAGGACGTCATCGCCCAGGCCTCCACGGCCATGACGGCGGCGTCGAAGGCGCTCGGCAGCATCGACACCGAGGCGCTGATCCCTCAGGTGAGCGGGGCGCTTGACAAGCTCACCGGCACCGTGGACGAGCTCGAGCCGATGCTGCGGCCGGCCACCGAGATCCTCGATGTGCTGCCGAATGCCCTCGGAGCCGAATCTCCCAAGCACTACCTGCTGATGTTCCAGAACAATGCCGAGTCGCGCGGCACCGGCGGCAACCCTGCGGCGCTGGTGCGCATCGATGTCGACAAGGGAAAGATCAGCATCGGTCAGCAGGCCTCCAGCGGCGACTTCAAGAACAACCGGTCGAAGCCGATCACGAAGCTGAACCCGGAGACGGCGGCGCTGTACGGGGACAAGATCGGTCGCTTCATCCAGGACTCGTCGCTGACCCCGGACTTTCCTGAGACCGCGGAGATCGTGCGCTCCTGGTGGGCGGAGTCGTTCAACACACCCATCGACGGTGTGGTGTCGTTCGACCCTGTCGCACTCGGGTACCTGCTGAAGGCGACGGGTCCGGCCAAGGTGCCCGATGACCCGGTCGAGGTAAACGGGTACAAGGTGAAGGTTCTCAAGGAGCCGCTCACCCTGACCTCCGAGAACGCCGTGTCGTTCCTTCTGAAGGACGTTTACGCGCAGTACTCGATCCCGGCCCAGCAGGATGCCGTGTTCGCGCTGTCGACACAGGCCATCTTCGACGCGGTCACATCGGGTGAGGCTGAGCCGAAGGCGCTTCTGGAGAGCCTGACGAAGGCCGTCGACGAGGGCCGGTTGATGTATCAGTCATCTGATGAGGAGCAGACCAAGCTGATCGACGAGTCGCGTCTGTCCGGCAAGATGCCCACGTCCAACACCGATACGACCACGGTCGGCGCGTACGTGAACGACTTCACCGAGGGCAAGCTCGACTACTACCTGCAGCTCGACATGGCCGCAACCTCCACCCAGTGCTCGGCGCCGGACAAGCCGACTTTCGAGGTGAGTGCGACGATCACGAACACGCTCGAGGACCAGCAGGTGCCGGGACTCCCCTATTACGTCTCTCCCGCGCACTACTTCAAGAGAGGTGTCATCGCGACGAACCTGGTCGTGTACGGGCCGGTCGGCGCCACGGCGACGAAGGTGCTCGTCGACGGGAAAGAGGTGAAGTCCAGCGCGAAACCGCACCTGGGTCGCAGCGCGGTGATGGTGCCGCTGCAGAATGCGCCGGGGCAGAAGCACACCCTGACGGTCGAGTATGCCGGCGCGACCGGCGAATACGGTCCGCTCGATGTGCGCCACACGCCGATGGTGCGTCAGACGCCCGTCAGCATCGATGCGCCGGGCTGCGCTCCCACGGATTGAGCGTGATCTGCATCCGATGATCAGCGAGAGGTGATCAAGTGCCGGGGTGGTTCGATGCGCGCTACGGCGATCTTTACCTCGGTGAGCTCATCCCGCAGCCCGTCGATCCGCGCGCTGAGTTTCTCATCGAGTCCATCGATCCGCCTGCTGAGTTTCTCATCGAGTCCGTCGATCCGCCTGCTGAGCTTCTCGTCTCCGGCGTCGATCCGCCTGCTGAGCTTCTCGTCTCCAGCGTCGATGCGATGCAGCATCCACCCGAAGCCCGCGGCGAACGTCGCCATCATGCCCACGAAGGTGGCGATGGTCGTGATCATCTCGGCGGACATATACATACCTCCATTGTGCGTCCGGATCAGTCTCTTCGCCACCGACCGCGTTGACTCATAGAAAATGCGCGCGTAGCAGGTATCGAAGAATCATTTGAGATTGCGCGCGTAGCGGTGTGCCTGCCGGGGTCCGTGTTGCGGTGTCGGTAGGCCCGGGACTATGGGGCTGACGATGAGCGAACGCAAGGCGGTCACGAAGAAACTCGCGCTGGAGTACCGGCGTGGCGATAAGGCCCGCAAGGGCCAGATCCTGGATCAGGTCTGCGAGCTGAACGG
>JBARWR010000510.1:0-15284 GCA_049646915.1 Microbacterium sp. | reverse complement strand
CCGCGGGAGCAGCGTGTCGAGGTCGTGGTGGTTGGCCTCGGCGTGACGCAGCTCGGCCGACAGCGCGCCGTAGGCGTCGGAGCCGAGCACGTCTTCGACCTGCTCGACGGTGAGCCCGGACGCGGCGAGCAAGGTCGCCCAGCGGTCGTGCTGGGCGGCTTGCGCGATCGTGTCGTACTCGGCCGCGAGCTGCGCGATCGAGCCCCAGCGGTCTTGCTCGGCAGCGATCGTCTCGTGCGCAGACAGCTCGGCGCCGATGTGCTGCAACACGCCGTAGAGGATCGAGCGGGCGGTGACGTTCGGGTTGTCGCCGGGATGCGGCACCGCGTGTTCGGCGTCCTCTCGGTCGACGGCGACGTAGGCGTGGTTGCTGTGGGCGCCGCGGGTCAGGGAGACGTAGAAGTTCTCGCGCGTGGTGGTGGCAGTGACGACCGCGTGCGCGGTGTCGGTGGTAACGCCCTGGGCGCGGTGCGCGGTGATCGCGTAGCCGAGGTCCAGGTGCTCGGCCACGTAGTCGGCCGGCAGGACGATCCCGCCGCCGAGCCTGCGCCCGGCCGGGCGGATGCTGACCGACCCATCCTCGCGAACTCCGGTGACAGTCCAGCGGGAGCCGTTGCGGACCCACGTTCGGCCGTTGCGGAGCCGCCGGTCGTTCTCGCGGGTGATGACCAGATCGCCCTCGGAGACCGCGGTGCCGTCGCGCAGCGGCAGTTCTCGGGTGGGACTCACGGTGCCGTCGATGATCCGATCCGCCCGCGCTCTGGTGTTCAGCTCGGTGACGGTCGCGTGGGTCTCGGTGACCAGGATCGACGCGCGCCCGGCGGCAAGGTCACGCCGCCATGCGGTGTAGGCGGCGTCGATCATCGCTTCCTCGTCGCCGCCGGTGATCCGGCCGTGCTCAATCAGGGTGTCGATCGCCTCGGTTCGGCCGTGGCGGAGCTGGAGCGAGGTGGTCTTCTCCCATTCGCTGGTGAAGCGGTGCAGATCGGTCAGCTCGGGGGCGTCGTCGCGGGCGTGCACGAGCATGGCGAAACTGCCGCCGGCGCCGGGTGATTGGAGCTGGCCCCAGTCGCCGACCAGGAGGACTTTCGCGCCGGCCTTCTCGGCTTCGTGGGTGAGCCGATCCAGCGACATCATGCCGGCCAGGCTCGCCTCGTCGATGATGACGAGCTGCCCGGCCGTGAACGTGGTCCCGTACATGATGTGGTTCTGCCACCACTTCGCCGTGTTCTCAGTGGTGATGCCGAGGTCATCGGCGAGGACCTGCGCGGCGACCGCGGAGGGGGCGAGCCCGATCACCGACCCTGTGCCGTGCTCCTTCTCCCATGCCCGCCGGAGCCCATTCATGGCCGTGGTCTTCCCGGCGCCGGCCGGGCCGACCAGCACGTCCACGACGCGACCGGAGACCGCGATCGCGGCAAGGGCCGTGGTCTGATCCTCGCCGAGCACCCGGCCGCGTGCGTCGGGCTTGCGGGCGATCCTCTCGACCGTCTCCAACGGCACGGTCGGTCCTGTTGTGGCGGCGGCCCTTGCAAGGAGTAGGTCTTCGGCGGCCAGCAGGGCTTCGGATGAGAACAGGGTCGAGGCGTGCGGCCGGAACCGGGAGGTGCCGTCGACGCGGCGGAACTGCAACGGGCTCGACGCCAGCTCCGGCGGCGTCAGCCGTAGCGAGGCGTGCTCGGCGGCATCGACCACGAGCCCGGTGATCGCCTCCCGGTCCTGGATGCTGGCGAACCGCCACCCCATCAACTGCCGGGATGCTTCGGCGTGCAGGTTCCAGCGGGTCCAGGTCGAACGCTTCTCACCGACCGTCTCCATCACGGTCTGCTCGACCTCATGCACCAGATCCAGCGGCACATCATCGGCGCGCAGCACCCGCCGCGGCGCTTGCGCGTTCGCCGTGGTCAGCGTGCGCGCCCAGCCATTCGGGTCCCGGCGCAGCACCCGGCCGGCGCGTTGCCGCCACTCGGCGGTGAGGTCGGCCAGCGAGCGGACCTGCTTCTCCGGCCTCGTGGCGAGCGTCGCCTGCGCCCGGAGTTTCAGCACCGTTCGCGCGGAGGGCTGCCTGCCGTGCTTGGCGACGTACTCCGCGATCAGGCGGTCTTTCTCGGCCTCGATGTGCCGGGAGCGGGTGGAGAACTCGGTCACCAGTGCGTCGGGCACGCCCTCGATTTCCCATGCCGGGTTTCGATCCCGGCCTCGCTCGCGCGCTTCCCACTCGACGCCGAGGACGCGGGTGAGCTGGTCGGCCAGAGCGGCGTTGTAGAGCTCCGACACGGCGACGACCACCGCGTGCATCGGCCGTCCGGCGAGGGTCCGCCAACGGTCGTCCTGCACGGTCAGGACCTTGTTGCTGATGACGACGTGGGTGTGCAACTGCGGGTCGCCGGCGCGGCTGTCGTAGTGATCGAACGCCGCGGCCACGACGCCGGCGACATCGACGTGTGCAACCGCGCCGCCCGGGCCGGTTGCACCGACGCGGGTTGTTGCAACCTCGCGTTCGAGGAACGCAACCAGCTCCGCAACCGCCGCATGATGAGCGTCGGCGATCAAGGCTTGGGTGCCGGCGTCCGCAACCGCCCAGATCGTGGAGACCGACTTCGGCACGCTGAACGTGAAGTCGTAACCGGCTACTGCGCGGCGGGTGCCGCGCTCGGCTTCCTCCGCCTCGATCGCGGCCACTTCCTGCGCTCGAGTCGCCGGCCCCAACTCGGGGTCGAGGGCGTCGACGCGCTGCTTGATCCGCTCAGTGGCCGACGCGAACTGCTGGTAGGCGCGGCCCAGCGGCTCGCCCGTGATCGGGTCATGGCCCATCCCGACCAACAGCGCGAGCTGAGCTTCGGAGACCTGCGCTCCCTCGACCAGCTCGCCGTGCCCGAGACGACCCAGCCCCGAGCCCATCCAGAAGCCCGGCGGCGTTCCTACCTCCGCGTAGTAGCGGGTCAGCGGCGTGGACAGCGAACGATCGCCGTCGCCCGCGGCGATGGACTTCAACAGGTACTTGTACCCATCACCCGCGCTCATCACGCGCATCGAAACCGTCACCTCGGCTGTGCTCCTTCCGGCCGCGCTCGGGGAGCAGGTGAGCCCGCGAGCCCGGTCGCATCAGATGCGACAAATCCCGCTCGCGGCCTCGTCTGAAAGACGTGTGGTAGCTCAAAAAGCGTCCGAGTCGAGTGAGCCGGCAACGGGTCCGCGGCAGCCGTTCGGACGTAACCCGCGCGGCGCGGCCGACGTTGACAGTGACGAAGCGACGGCGTGAGTGCCGGGTTCGTGCACCTGGCAGGTGACCAACCCGGCACGGAATTCCTGCATGGATTTCGGTCGGTGACCACCGACCTGCCGGAGCCTCCATGCACGACCCGAGCCGCCGCGCCAACGACAACTCAGAGTCGGATCACGGTTCTCGGCGGGCTCGACCTCGCCGTCGAACGCGCCCTCGGCGCCGAGACGATCTGGTTCTCCGAGAACAACCAGGACGTCGCCCGCGTCTACTCCCACCACTGGCCCGACGCCCCCAACCTGGGTGACATCACCACCATCGACTGGCGCCACGTTCCGCCCGTCGACGTGCTCTGTGGCGGGTTCCCCTGCCAAGACGTCTCCACCGTGGGCAAGCGAGCCGGCCTCGCACCCGGCACTCGCTCCGGGCTCTGGTCACACATGGCCGAGGCAATCGAGGCACTGCAACCGAAGTTCGTCGTCATCGAGAACGTCCGCGGGTTGCTCCAACCAGCTCAGATGAGGGGAATTTAAAACCGGGACCTGGTCAACGAACTCAGACGCGGAACGGGGGAGCGGTGTGCGTCCGTAGCGATCTGGGCACGGCGAACGCAAGAGCGGTGCAAAGTGAGCCTTGACCTTGCCCTAGGGTCAGTCTTGCATGCTGTTGTCGAGGGTTCCGTCGCACACCGTGCGGAGGACTCATGGAGGAGATAGGAAACGATGACAGTACGAATCGAGATGTCGACCATAGGTCTCATCGCGTGCAGCATCCACACGCAACGGAAGGCGCCGGTCCCCGCTGTAGCGGCTGGGAGGTGGCGCTCGTGATCGCTCAGTCGGGCGATGCTCCTGCCATCAGCATGCGGTCGGTGACGAAGTCGTTCGGGAAGCTGGAGGTGCTGCGCGGAGTGGACCTCGATGTCGACCGGGGAACGATCTTCGCGCTGCTCGGCTCGAACGGGGCAGGCAAGACCACGGCGGTGAAGATCCTGGCGACGTTGCTCAAGGCCGATGCAGGGACGGTCACCGTGGAGGGGTTCGATGTTGCCACGCAGGCTGCTCGGGTGCGGGAGTCGATCAGTCTGACGGGTCAGTTCGCTGCCGTGGATGATGTTCTGACGGGGCGGGAGAATCTGATCCTCATTGCCCGACTTCGCCACCTCACAGACCCGGGGAAGGTCGCCGATGATCTGCTCGCGCGTTTCCAGCTCACCGATGCAGCAGAGCGGCGTGTAGCCGCGTATTCGGGTGGCATGCGCCGCCGGCTGGATATCGCGATGAGCCTGATCGGGAACCCTCCGGTGATCTTCCTCGACGAGCCGACAACGGGACTTGATCCCGAGGCGCGCATCGAGGTATGGCAGACGGTGAAGACTCTCGCTTCCCGCGGCACGACGGTCCTGCTCACCACGCAGTACCTGGATGAGGCGGAAGAACTTGCCGACCGGATCGCGATCCTGCATCAAGGTCGCATCATCGCCGACGGCACCCTCACGGAGCTGAAGAAGCTCCTGCCACCGGCGAAAGTCGAGTATGTCGAGAAACAGCCCAGCCTAGAAGAGATCTTCCTCGCCATTGTCGGTGCGCGAGGGACCAACCGTGACGCCGGAACGCCGGGCACGGCCGGGGCGGAGGTGGAGAACTGATGAGCGCCACGCACTTCTTCTCAGACACGACCGTTCTCACCGGGCGGTCCATGCGGCGCATCACCCGCAGCCTCGACACCATCATCACCACCGCCCTCATCCCGATCGCGCTGATGCTGATGTTCGTCTACGTGCTCGGCGGCGCCGTCAATACTGGTTCCGGCGCGGGAACAAGCTCGTACGTGAACTATATGTTGCCCGGCGTTCTGCTGTTCACGGTCGGCTCGGGCATCACTTACACCGCGGTCCGCCTCTTCTCGGATATGAAGGGCGGGATCTTCGAGCGGTTCCAGTCCATGCCGATCGCGCGGTCGAGCGCGCTGTGGGCGCACGCGTTGACCTCGCTGGCAGGGAACGCGATATCCCTAGTGATCGTCGTGGCGGTCGCGCTCCTCATCGGGTTCCGCACCGGGGCAGGCGTGCTGGCGTGGCTGGCCGTGGCCGGGATCCTGCTGTTGTTCACCCTCGCACTGACGTGGATCGCGATCATCGCGGGCTTGGCAGCGAAGACCTCGGACGGGGCGACCGCGTTCTCCTACCCGATCCTGTTCTTGCCGTTCATCAGTTCCGCGTTCGTCCCCACGGACACGATGCCCGGCCCCGTGCGCTGGTTCGCCGAGCACCAGCCGGTCACCTCCATCGTCAACACCATCCGGGACCTGCTCGCACAGCAACCGGTCGGGGGCGACATCTGGATCGCTCTGGCCTGGTGCGTCGGCATCCTCCTCGTCGCCTACCTCGTCGCCATGACGGTCTACCGACGCAAAATCAGCTAAGGAGGAAGGGATGGCCACCATGCTGACGATCAGCCAACTCGCCCGCTACGCGGGCGTGTCGGTCAAGGCCGTCCGCCATTACCACAAGATCGGACTGCTCCCCGAACCCGAGCGTAACCACTCGGGTTATCGGAGCTACGACGCTGACGCCGTCGTCCGTCTGATCCGGATCCACGTCCTGGCCAGCGCCGGCGTCCCGCTCGCTCAGGTGAAGGACCTCCTCGACGCAGACTCCGAGACGCTGGCAGACACCATTCAGAAGATCGACACCAAGCTGCGTGCCGATATCAGACGGCTGAACCTTTCCCGGAAACGCCTGGCACAGCTCGCAGCCGGGGAACAACTAGCCCTCCCTAAGAGCGTGGTGGACTACCTCGATCGGCTCCGCGACCTGGGGGTTGAGGAACGCTACATCCAGATGGAACGCGACGCATGGATCATGCTCGCCGCCCAAGTCCCAGACCAAATCGACGCCATCATCGCCCGCAAACACGAAGACCTGGGCGACCCGGACGTGCAACGGCTCTACGAACTGGTCAACGATGCACCAGAAGTATCACCCACCGACCCCCGCGTCATTGAGGCCGCGGACATCCTCGACCGGCTGTATACCCGAGCAATGGCATCCGGGTCACTGAACGTGGACCCCCTCGATGACCGATTCGTCGCACTGCTCGACGCCACCACCGTCGCCTCCGCCCCAGCCGCCAAGCGACTGATGGCACTCCTAGAAGAACGAGGCTGGAAGGGATGGAATCGCATCCAGCGGCTGCCACCCCACAACCCCTGAATCCCAACGACGCCTCCCATCGCCATCGATGCCCAATCGGCGCGGTTGGCTTCCATTGTGCTGCCCTAATGCAGGATCGCCCGTGCAGAAAAGAACCGCTGACTTCCAGCCGATCGTGGCGCGAACCCGGACGTTTTACCGTTCGGTGGACCCGGTCGCCTACGACTGCGTGCAGATCATCGTCATTCGGGACGGTAGCGCGATCGTGTTTAGCGAGTTCGGGCAGAGCCCGGCAACGGTGGGCGATGTGATTGCGTTGGGGGCGAACACTCTGTGTGGGAGTGACCCAGAAGGCCATATCACGATCACGGCAGTCCATCTGGATACCGATTATGTGGTCGATCAGGTGTTCTGGCAGCACGTCGGCGTTCTGCATGATCGGCTCGATGCGCAGGATTTCGCCGCCAAAGTCTATTCCGAACCCGCGCAGATTCTCCATGTGGGCGAAGAGGTAGCCGGGAGTGTCATGCCGTGGCTGGACGAGCTCACCGCATTGACCAGCGAGCATCGACCTGCGCAGAACTTCTATCGGATGCAGGCGCTCTGGTCGAGCGTCGCGCACGTGATCGTGCCGTTCATCAAGACGTCTTCGATCCGCACATCCCCGACCCAACGAGCGAGGACCTGGCCCACCTCGCCGCGTCACCGACCGTTTGCTCCGTTGCGGTGCGAAGCGCTTCGAGCAGCCGAGTTGTTACGAGCAGAGCCAGAACGCCGCTGGTCGGTGACCGACCTTGCGACCGAAGTCCATCTGTCAAAGTCGCAGCTTGGTCGCGTGTTCGTTGAAGCATTCGGGAAGTCACCGATCGCTTATCTGACGATGCTTCGGACCGAACGTATGGCAGCGCTCCTGCGAGCCTCGGACACACCGATCGCGCTGATCTCTGAGCAGGTGGGCTGGAGCGATCCGGATTTCGCGGCTCGCCAGTTCCGCCGCAGTGTGGGTGTCACCCCCCGCAACTATCGCGCGTTGAGCCGGATGCGGGCGGGACAGGCGACGGGGTAGACCACGCGCGGTGCGTACGGAACGCGCGGGATCGGCGGGGCCCACCTGAGCCCTTCGTCGAGTAGGAGGATGCAGAACCAGACCCGGCGGGCTCTCGCGCGAGTCTCGGGAGCGGTGCGCGCATCGGTGCTGGACGGCGGACATACGTCTCCGCGCGGTTCGGCGGCGCGACTTAAGCGTGGGGTGCAGTACTTCGGTCCGCGGCATCGCTGGGACAGACTCGCATCTCCAGACGATTTGACCTTACCTCAGGGGCAATCGTGCACACTGTCGGCGGAGGCGCGGCGAATGGCAGCCGACGCGTCCTGGCCGCATGGCAGGAGGAGTATCTGGATGTTCGTTGCAGCATCGGGCGTGACGAAGAGTTATGGTGCCGGGGTCGTCACGCATGTTCTCCGGGGCGTCAGCCTCGGGCTCGAACGCGGCCGGGTTGGCGTGATCCTCGGGCCGTCCGGTTCGGGAAAGTCGACGTTGATGAACATCATCGGCGGTATCGATCACGCCGACGGTGGAACGGTCGACGTGGACGGGCAGCGGGTGACCGGCCTGGATGATGCCGGACTCGTTGAGTATCGGCGGGCGAGCGTCGGGTTCGTGTTCCAGTTCTACAACCTCGTGCCGAATCTCACGGTCGCCGAGAACGTCGAGGTCGTGTCTAACATCAGCAACCGGCCGCTGCCGACCGGGGACGTGCTCGATGCCGTCGGATTGTCGGATAAGGCGCGCCGGTTTCCGCGGGAGCTGTCCGGCGGTGAGCAGCAGCGCGTGGCGATCGCGCGGTCTATCGCGAAGAACCCGAAGTTGCTGTTGTGCGATGAGCCCACCGGCGCGCTCGATGTGGAGAGCTCACGGGGGGTGCTCGCGCTGCTCCAGCGTGTGAACGCCGAGTTCGGCACCACCATATTGATGATCACCCACAACGCCGCTATCGCGGACATGGCCCACCGGGTGTTCCGGATGCGCAGCGGCGAGATCGCGGACGTGACCTGTAACGATCAACCCGTGCCCGCCGAGAGGATCGGTTGGTGATGGGCCTGCGCAAGCGTGTGGGGCGGATGCTGGCCGAGCACAAAGGCCGCTACGTCGGGATCGTGATCCTCATCCTCCTGGGCAGCTTCTACTTCGCCGTAGCGACCGGTGTCGCCGGGAGCATGGACCGGATGGTCAACGGTTTCGCGGCATCCCACAAGCAAGAGGACGTCGCCTTCACCACGAGCACACCGATCACCGATCTTCCGGCGCTGGAAACACAGTCCGGGGCCGCGATACAACAGACGCACTGGCACGACGTTTCACTGCCGGGAGGGCAGCTGCGGCTGCTGGGCGCAGGCACGCAGGTCAACACTCCCGCGGTGCTGTCCGGGCGGGGCGTGGAGGGGCAGGGAGAGGTCCAGGTCGACCCGCACTTCCTCCACACGCACGGCCTGCGCATCGGCGACCGCATCGACCTGGACGGCCGAAGGTTCACCATCGTCGGCACCGTGGCGGTTCCGGACTACATCTACATCCTGAAGAACTTCTACGACGTACTCCCCACCGCCGGGTTCGGGATCGCCATCGTCTCCCCGTCCGACCTCCACCAGTTCGGCGGTGCGGCCAATACGGGGTCCTCGACCTACAGCGTGCGCTTTGAGGATCGGGACAACATCGACGGGCAGGCACAACGACTCAACCAACGCCTCAGCGCCGAGGGGCACACGGTCACGCATTGGATGGCCGCGAAGAACAATGCTCGGATCACGATGCCCGAAGGCAACATCTCGAGCCTGCAGTCGATGAGTTTCCCCGTGGCGATCGCGTTCTTCCTGCTCGCCTGCGTGATCGTGGCCGTGCTGGTGGCACGCACCGTGAAATCAGACAGCGTCGTCATCGGGACGCTGTACGCGCTCGGGTACCGCCGCCGCGAACTGACGCGACATTACCTCGCGATCCCCGTACTGATCGCGACAGCTGGCGGCCTCGCGGGCACCGTACTGGCACTGCCAGCCATCGCCCCGGTCGCCGGATGGATGCTGGCGGCGTACAACGTGCCGAACACCGGCGTGTGGCTGGACCCGAGCAACCTGCTGATCGCCGTCCTCGCGCCAGTGGCGCTGATCGGCGCATCAAGCCTGCTCATGATCCGACGTGTGCTCCGCAGGTCCCCGGCAGACCTCATGAATGGTGACGAGCGTGCGGCGAAAGTGAACTTCCTCGAACGCGCGCTCCGGCTCGACCGTTTTCGGTTCACGACCATGTTCCGCATCCGCGAACAACTTCGCAGCATCCCCCGACTGCTGTTTCTGCTGCTCGGTGTTGCCGCATCATCGATGGTCATGCTGTTCGGGCTCACATTCAACCACTCGATGGACGTCGCCACCGAACGCGGCTCCCTCACGCGATACAACTATCCGTTCGAATACAACTTCACCCAGACGCAAAACCTGAAGCACGACCCGCTGCCTGCCGGGGCGGAACCCTACCACTCCATCCGGGTACACCCCGAAGAACGCCGGTCAATCGACTTCTACCTGACCGGCATTGAACCCGACTCGGTCGGCATCAAACTCAACGACACCCACGGCAACGACCTGCCCAGGAACCAGGTGAACATCACCTCACCCCTCGCGACCCGGCTCGGACTGCAACCAGGCGACACCGTGCAGCTCGTCAGCGAACTCAACGGCACCACTTACACCCTGCGCGTCGAAGGGATCATCCAGGCCTACAGCGAACAGTTCATCACGATGCCCCTCGGTCAATTCAACGAGACGGCAGGCTACCCGCCAGGGAGCTACGGAACCGTGCTCGCCAGTCACAAGATGAACTTCGACCAGAGCAAGCTCTCCGGAGTGCTCAACACCAGCGACCCCCACGCCTTCGACGACCTCAACGCCCCCAACCAATTGATTGTGGCCTCGGTGACCGCACTCGCCGTGCTCATCGCCGTAATCATCCTCTTCCTCGTCACCTCGCTGATCATCGAAGAAAGCCGCAGCACCATCGGCCTACTCAACATCCTCGGATACCGCAAGAAGGAGGTGGCCGCCCTGCTGCTGAACAGCTCGACACCAACGGTCATCATCGGGTTCGCGCTCGGAATACCGCTGATGCTCGTCTTCAGCAACGCCCTCTACGAGCTCGTCGCAGAAGCAACCAACATGGTGATCCCCCTCGTTATGAGCCCCTGGCACGTCGCCGTCAGCTTCGTGACGATCTTCGCCGTCTACCAGATTACGAAAGGGCTCGCCCGCAGAAGACTCGCGCGAATTCCGATGAGCGAAGCACTCAAAACCGGCAACGAATGAGGGCCGTCGTCGGGCGAGATCCCTCTCACGAGCACGAGGCAAGCGTAGGCCATCGCCACCATGCCTGCAGCAGTTCGGCGGTGCGATCAGCGTCGCCATGGTCGAGCCTCAGCTTCTACAGCGCGATCGACCTCTCCGTCGCCTTCTCCACCGCCGGCTTCATCTCAGCCACTCCTGACGGCCGCGGCCGCTGCATCCTCGACACTTGGACGCCTCGACTAGAGACCATCCCACCAGTCACCACCCCTCTGACCTACTCAAAGTCTCGACCTGGTGTTAGTCCTCACATTGCAAGTCGCGTCATGGCATATTCGGGGCTGCTGCACGATTCCGTGACAGTTGGTTAGGCAGCTTGGTCGGCGGCCTGGCTCATGATGATCTCGAACTCGATCGGGGTCAATCGTGCGAGTCTGGCCTGGCGTCGGCGACGGTGGTAGGTCCGTTCGATCCAGGTCACGATCGCGATCCGCAGCTCCTCGCGGCTGGTCCATCTCTGCCGGTCCAGGAAGTTGCGCTGAAGCAGGCTGAAGAAGCTCTCCATGGCGGCGTTGTCACCGGCTGATCCGACCTGGCCCATGGATCCGCGCATCTGGTGGCGCCAGAGGGACTGCTGCAGCTTTCGGCTTCGAAACTGGCCGCCGCGGTCCGAGTGCAGGGTGCAGCCGGCCACGCGCACCCCGCGGCGCGAGACCGCCGATTCCAGGGCGTCGACGGCCAGCTGGGACGTCATGCGGTCGGCGATGGAGTACCCCACGATCCGGTTCGACCACACGTCCTTGACCGCACACAGGTAGACCTTGCCTTCGCCGGTGGGATGCTCGGTGATGTCCGTCAACCACAACCGGTTCGGGCCAGGCGCCGTGAATTCGCGACGCACCAGGTCATCGTGCGCGGGCGCGCCGGGCCGCCCATTCTTCCCGCGGCGCTTCTTTCCGAACACGCACCACCACTGGTTCGCCGAGCAGATCTTCCACACCGTGCGCTCACTGACCTTGTTCCCGGCGGCGTTCACCTCGTCGAACAGCAGCCGGTAGCCGAACTCGGGGTCCTCACGGTGGGCATCGAAGACCGCGTTCGCGAGGTACGCCTCCTTGAGCTCGCCGCCGGTGACCGGCTGGGCGAGCCAGGCGTAGTAGTGCTGGCGGTGGAGCTTGAGCACTCGGCACGCCACCGCGACCGGCACCCTGATCGGGGCACCGGCCGCGGCGAGCTCTCTCACGAGCGGGTAGAGCCTTTTCCCGGCAGCTGAGCCTGGGACAGGTACGCCGCCGCCCGCCGCAGGACCTCGTTCTCCTGCTCCAGCAACCGAATCCGACGTCGAGCCTCACGCAACTCCCGTGCGTGCTCCGAGGTGACGCCGGGCTTCACGCCGTCCTCGACATCGGCGGCACGCAACCACTTCGTGATCGTCATCTCATGGACCCCGAAGTCCTGGTCGATCTGCGCCAGCGTCACACCGGGACCACGGTTCCGGGCGACCCGCACGACGTCCTCACGAAACTCACGAGGATAGGGCTTGGGCACAGCAACATCCTTCCAGCCTGCTCGGCGAGCAAGCGATCTCAGATGTCACAGATCCGTGCAGCAGCCCCTTGCGTTAGGCAGGCACGCACCTGCATAATGGATTCATGAGGTCGGATGGCGTGTTCAAAGCACTTGCTGATCCGGGTAGACGGCGGCTCCTCGACATGCTGCATGAGCGGTCAGGCCGGACACTGGGTGAGCTTTGCGACGGCTTGGACATGCGCCGTCAGTCCGTGAGTCAGCATCTTGATGTCCTGGAAGCGGCGGGGCTCGTGACCTCGGTGCGTGACGGCCGGCGAAAGCTGCACTACCTGAACGCCGTACCTATCCACCAGATCCAGCGTCGCTGGATCTGGAAGTTCGAGGAGCCACGTCTGGCTGCCATCGATGCCATCAAACAACGAGCAGAGGAATACGCGATGAACGCAGCGAACCCTGAGCCGGTTCCCGACTACGTCTACACCACCTACATCCGGGCTACACCGGAGCAAGTCTGGGACGCGCTCACCAGCCCGGAGCTGACCGCCCGATTCTGGGGTCACTCGCAGGTCTCCGATTGGCGCGTTGGAAGCAGAGTCGACCACGTGCGACTGGATGAATCGGGCATCGCCGATGCCTCCGGCACGGTGATCGAAGTGGATCGGCCACGCCGCCTCGTGTTCGGGTTCGACAATCCCGATCGCTTCGACGATCCCACGTTCGAGCCGAGCGTGGTCACGTTCGACATCGAACCGAGCCGGGACATCATCAAGCTCACGGTCACCCAATCGTCGCTGGCGAGCATGGCCAACCGGCATGACATCGCCGACGGCTGGCCCGCCGTACTCGCGAACCTCAAGACGCTGATGGAGACCGGCGATGTATTACCAGAGGAGCCATGGGGGTTCCATGCCGACGAGCGCAATGCGGCCATCGCCAAGACCGGATAGGGGCACTCATCCTGGCCGGCCTCAAGCTCGGTCATAAGTTCTGCCAGTCCGGCGGCGGTGCGTTCGAGCTGTCGGCGTACTCGCCGAAGGGTCGCAGCTCTCCACTGCGTATCGTTGCGGACACGAGACGCCACCCCTCGGGATGCAGCATGGCGCGAAGCGCGTTCACTGGTGGTTCGAGGAACTGTTCACCTAGACCACCGAGAGCAACCCGCGTTGTCTGGTTGGTCGCCAGTAAGTCTCAGCGGACGTTGACGGCCATCGCTGGGTTCAGTTCGTTCCCTCGAAGGACTGTATCGACCGCCGTGCGAACGCCCCCAAGATCCGCAGCGCCCTCGTTGCACATCGGAGCAAAGCCAGTAACGTGCCGCAACCTGGTCGACTCACCGCGTCATCGACGGTTCGCGCCATTGCGCCAATAAGCGCATAGCGCAGCTGGGCTGCTACGTGCAGAACCGAAGCGCCGTTGGACCTGACTGGCCTCGCCAGTGAGGTACATCTGTCCATGTCGCAGATGGGTCGCGTGTTCGTTGAGGCGTTCGGGAAGTCGTCCATCGCGTATCTGACGATGTTGCGGACAGAACGGGTCGCGGCGCTTCTACGCGTGTCGGACGCGCCGATCGCGGTGATCGCGTAGAGGTGGGTTGGAGCGATCCTGACTTCGCTGCCCGCCAGTTCCGCCGCAGCGTGGGCATTACGCCGAGCAACTACCGGGCGCTGAGCCGTCTGTGAACGCCGCAAGCGACCGGGTGAAACGCGCATCCGTCCCGGCGAAAACCGCAGCTTCGGCATGAGGATGGTCCACGCTCCGCTCTGATCCGGTAGTCCGGTAGAGACTCGTCGGGTTCATTGCGGAGCCTGGCGGTCATCGTTTCGTTCCGTTGTCCGTCTTGTCTTCCTGATCCTCCCGGCGTACCTCGCGGTCGCACGGTTGCTCCTTCTCGGAGTGGCCCTGGCGAAGGGAGGTCAGACGATGACTGCGAACGAGGACAAGCAGGCGGCGCGGCAAGCGACGCTCGACGCGCTGGAAGAACGCATCGTGCGCTCGGTCGAGGAACTTGTGTCGGGCGATGACTGGCGGCGGGCGATCGAGTTCGCCGCGAGGTTCCGCACCCGCTCGTTCAACAACACGCTGCTGATCTGGGCGCAGCACCTGGAAGCCTACGAACAGGGCCGGGTGCCGACACCGACGCCGACCTGGGTTGCCGGGTACAACGACTGGCAGAAGATGGGCCGCTGGCCGGAGAAGGACGGCGGCTATCGGATTCGCGGTCCGGTCAAGGCGAGGTTCGCATCGGCGACCCCGCGCGATCCGGCGTCGTGGCGGCGGCTCGGGAAGTGGGAGAAGCCCCGACCGGGCGAAGTCGTGCGCAGGCGGATCGTCAGCGTCGTCCCGGCCTATGTGTGGGACGTGTCGAGGACGCACGGCGCACCGCTTCCCGAGCTGCCCCGTCCGAGGCTGCTGGAAGGCGAAGCCCCGGCCGGGCTGTGGGAGGGCCTGACCGAGCAGGCGGAGTCGCTGGGGTTCGAGGTGCTGCGGATGCCGCGCGACCGCATCGAACGGGGTGCGAACGGCTGCATCGACTTCGAGACCCGGCAAGTGATGGTCTGCGCGGACATGGACCCGGCCGCGCAGGTCAAGACCCTCGCGCACGAGCTGGCGCACGTCCGGCTGGACGGCCCGAATCAGCGGGACGACGCCCGCGAGCATCGAGGAATCAGCGAGGTACGCGCGGAGTCGGTCGCGTTGATGATCGCCGCCGCACACGGCATGGACACCAGCGACTACACGATCCCGTATGTCGCCGGATGGGCGAGCAACGTGGACGGGAAAGACCCCGTGGCGGTGGTCCGCGCCACGGGCGAGCAGGTGCGCAGCACCGCATTCGACATTCTCGACAAGCTCGACACCACACAGCTCGGGAACGGCAACCCGCTGTCCCTGCGTGTCGATGGCCCGGAGCACACGCCGCAGGCCCAGGAGACGCCAGAGCAGGCCGCGCGCCAGGTCGAGCCGCTGCCGGAGCGGGAGACGCAGGCGGCCTCAGTCGGCTCGGGACGGGGCCTGTGATGGTCACCCCCGCCACGACTGCCGCCGTGT
>JBARWR010000509.1:0-2433 GCA_049646915.1 Microbacterium sp. | reverse complement strand
GATGGGAACTGTGCCGACCAAGAGATTGCTACGAATCGGGTGTAGACGTTCCAACGATTGACGGGTAGCAGCCGATTGAAACCTTGGCGCATGCTACGTGATAATGCCGATGGTTGTGGTGCTTGATGACGGCCAGAACCGTGCATCGTACGAACGAAAGCAACAACCGTGCTCGCTCGGCGTCGAAAGAATGACAGGTGTCGCGCCCGTCCTTGACGCAGGTCAATGACAAGAAAATGAGCGCCTATCAAAAAGCGAACTTTCTGAGCGCTTTATAGCGCCGAACATTGAAGGGGCTGCGGCCAGTATGCGAAACATCAAGCGCGCGTTGTGGGGAATGCTGGCCCTATTAACCTTTCTCTGGCTGATTGCCACCCCCTCAGTGTTTCAATCGGCGAGCTTCTTCGCCCTGCGCGATGCGATGGTCCAGTACAGCGGCATCATCGCCATGGGCGCGATGAGCGCCGCGATGATCCTGGCGCTTCGGCCACGCTGGCCCGAGCGGTGGTTCGGTGGGTTGGACAAGATGTACCGGCTGCACAAGTGGCTCGGCATCGCAGCCTTGGTTATTTCCGTGGTTCATTGGCTTTGGAGCCAGGGGCCAAAATGGGCAGTGGGCTGGGGCTGGCTGGAGCGCCCTGCACGGGGCGAAATGCCGGTGTTTGAAAACCCGGTCCAGACGTTCTTCATGAGCTTGCGCGGCGCCGCCGAAGGGGTGGGCGAATGGGCCTTCTATGCCGCCGTGCTGCTGATCGCATTGGCACTGATCAAGTATTTTCCCTACCGGCTCTTCTTCGTGTCCCACCGCGTGTTGGCGATTGCCTATTTGGTGCTGGTGTTCCATGCGGTCGTGCTGCTTGATTTCAGCTCCTGGACCTCGCCGATTGGCGTGGTGATGGCGCTGCTCCTGGCCTCTGGCACATATGCGGCGATTGTCGTCCTGCTACGCCGCGTCGGCGCGGGCCGGCAGGTTCAAGGCAACATTGTTTCGCTCCAATACTATCCCGGCGTCCACACCCTGGAGGCCGAGATCGAGGTGCAGCACGGCTGGCCCGGGCACAAACCCGGTCAGTTCGCTTTCAAGACATCGGACAGGTCCGAAGGTGCGCACCCCTACACCATCGCGTCGGCCTGGAACGACAAGCATCGTCGGATCGCCTTCGTCGCCAAGGAACTGGGAGACCACACCAGCCGGCTACGCGAGAAACTGCATGTCGGACAGGGAGTAAAGATCGAAGGCCCCTATGGCTGCTTTGACTTCGACAACGGCCAACACCGACAGATATGGATCGGCGGCGGCATCGGCATTACGCCGTTCATTGCCGGCATGAAGCACATCGCGCTGGAGCAGAGAGAAAACTCGGGTCAGCCGTCACCTGCGATCGACCTGTTTCATACGACCACCGACTACGATGAGACAGCCATCGCCAAGCTCAAGGCAGACGCTGAAGCCGCGAACATCCGCCTGCACGTCCTGGTCGACGCTCGGGATGGGCTCCTGACTGGTGACCGCATCCGCGCCGCCGTGCCGGAATGGCAGGATGCCAGCATCTGGTTTTGCGGTCCGGCAGGTTTCGGCGAGGCACTACGGAAGGATTTTGCCGTACATGGTCTGCCCGTAGAGGAGCGGTTTCACCAAGAGCTGTTTGCGATGCGATGAATCGAACTTCGAAACGAGGTCGGACCAACAGCAGGCCCTAATCGATCGCAACTTGGACAATTGTCCAGGTCAACCAGCGTCTCACCTCCGAGCAATGCACGTTTATCGCGCATAGAGGTCGCGGAGTAGTGCCTGCTGCCTGACACCATGCGGACCGCACCAGCGCTTGTCACGGTAGAAACGGCGATATGCCTCGGCTTCGGCACTACGGAGATGCGGGCGCCGGTTTTTGTCGCCTATGCCTGGTGGGCGGTGGACTGGTGGCTTGATCGGCATCAATGATTTCAAATCAGAGAGGAACCAGTATCCGCCTCAATAGTTATTCGGCTCGCTGTTTTTGGGCGAGGGAAATGAACATGGCCGAACACAGTCCGACCCGTGAGCAAATTGCCGAGTTCGCAAAAAGACATGGCATTCCGACGCGGATTTCTAAACTCATACTCAGGATCAACAGTCCATCAGCGAAACGATGCGATGCGGCGGCGGCTTCTTATTTGAAAGCCGAGGCGGATCGTATCGCTCGGAGAACCGCAAGGTCGCCCGCATTGAACAGCAGTCTCGACCCGGGCTGACCTTGCTATAGTGTTTGCTCGGCAGGCACTCATCCTCGCTTGACGCTATTCCGCCGATTGATAGAAATTGGCTGTTTCAACCGTCGGGACAACAAACATGGCAAAAGACGCTGGACTGGCAGCGCCGCAGCATGCACCTACACATTTGAACTATGAGAAGGAATGCAAAGACGTTCTTGCACCTCTCGTTTCGGACATACT